>CAILCO010000113.1 GCA_903832735.1 uncultured Sterolibacterium sp. | reverse complement strand
CTTCCTCGATCGGGCGCAACGCCAGGGCCATCAGCGCCATGATGCCGCCCTCGCCCTTGTTGTCGGCACGCATGATGAAGGACACGTACTTGATCGTGACCACGATCATCAGCGCCCAGAAAATCAGGGAGAGGATCCCCAGCACGTTGTCGGGGGTGATCGGAACCGGATGATTCGCGCCGGCGAAGACTTCCTTCATCGTGTACAGCGGGCTGGTGCCGATGTCGCCATAGACCACCCCCAGTGCCGCCAGCGCCAGCGCGCCCCGGCCCGAGCGCTCGACCGAATCGTGTGTACTCATCTATACTCCTGTTGCAGTGCAATAGCTGAAATAATACACCTTATGACATAGTCGGCCGGTCCGGACGGCATGACGCGCAGCTTGCGCCGGGAATAAAGCCATGAACCACGAACGACATTACCTGAGCCCGCTGTTCGAACCCAAGTCGGTCGCGATCATCGGCGCGTCCGAGACTCCGTCCTCGATCGGCGTCAATCTGGTTCGTAACATGCTCGACTCGAACTACCCGGGTAAACTGTACTTCGTCAATCCGCGACACCAGAGCGTCTTCGGCCATCCCTGCTACGCCGCGATCGGGGACATTCCGCAACGGCTCGATCTGGCAGTCATCTGCACCCAGGCGCGCTTGGTGCCGGGCATCGTCGAAGCCTGCGGCGTTGCCGGCACCCGCAGCGCGATCATCATTTCCGGCGGCTTTTCCGAGACTGGCCCTGAAGGCGCGGCGCTGGAACGTGCCGCCCTGGACGCTGCGCGCCGGCACAAGCTGCGCTTGCTCGGCCCCAATACGCTGGGCATCATGCGCCCGGGCAGCGGCATCAACCTGAGCTTCGCCAATGGCAGCGCCAACCCCGGCAGCATCGGCCTGATCTCGCAGTCGGGCGCGCTTTGCGCCGCCATCGTCGACTGGGCGCTGCCCAACAACGTCGGCTTCTCCAGCGTGATTTCACTGGGGACGTCCAGCGATGTCGACTTCGGCGAAACCCTGGACTATCTGGTCGCCGATCCCAGGACCGAGAATATCTTTCTCTACATCGAGGGCATCAGGAATGCGCGCCGCTTCATGAGCGCCCTGCGCGCCGCGGCGCGCTGCAAGCCGGTGCTGCTGATCAAGGTCGGCCGCCACCCGGCGGGAGAACAGGCGGTGCTCTCCCACACCGGCGCCGTGGTCGGCGCCGACGACGTCTTCGATGCGGCCTTGCGCCGCGCCGGCGTGGTCCGCCTGGCCTCGGTCGGCCAGATGTACGCTGCCGCCCAGGCGCTGTTCTCGCACTTCCATCCGCGCGGCAACCGGCTGGCGATCATCACCAACGGCGGCGGACCGGGCGTGATGGCCGCCGACTATGCCGCCGACATCGGCGTGCCGCTGGCCGCGCTCGATCCGGCCACGAGCAAGAAACTCAACGAGAACCTGCCGCCGACCTGGTCCAATGCGAATCCGCTCGACATCGTCGGGGACGCCGACCCATCCCGCTATGCCGTGGCCCTCGAAGCCTGCCTCGAAGACCGCAATGTCGATGGCGTGCTAGTCATCCTGACGCCGCAGGCGATGACCGATCCGACCCAGGTGGCCCGCATCGTCATCGAACTCGCGAAAAAATCCGACAAGCCGCTGGTCACCTGCTGGATGGGCGAAGAGCAGGTGCGCGAAGCGCGCCTGCTGTTCAAGGGCGCCGGCGTCCCCTTCTTCCGTACGCCCGAACCGGCCGTGCAGTTGTTCGCGCACATCTCCAACTACTACCGCAATCAGAAACTCCTGATGCAGACGCCGGCTTCGCTTTCCGACCATGTCACGCCGCGCCTTGATAGCGCCCGCCTGGTCATCGAAACGGCGCTGTCCGGGGAGCGTCGCGTGCTCTCGGAAATGGAATCGAAGGCGCTTCTGGCAGCCTTCCACATTCCGATCGCGCGAACCATGGTGGCGCGTTCCCTGACCGAGGCGGTCAATCTGGCCAGGGAAATCAGCCTGCCGGTGGTGATGAAAATCGATTCCCTGCAGATCGCCCACAAGTCGGACTCGGGCGGCGTACGCTTGAATCTGGCCACGCTCTCGGCGGTCCAGGAGGCCTACCAGGAAATCCTCGAAGAAGTACACAAGAACCATCCCGATGCGCTGATCAACGGCATCAGCATAGAACCGATGATCGTCAAGCCGAATGGCCGGGAACTGATGGTCGGTATGATGCAGGACGACATCTTCGGGCCGTTCATCACGCTCGGACCGGGCGGCACCAACGTCGAACCGGGACGCGACCGCGCCGTTGCGTTGCCCCCCCTGAACGGTGTGCTGATCGCCGACATGATCCAGACGACGCAGCATATCGCCCGCCTCGGCAGTTTGCGCAAGATGCCGGCGGTGAGCATGGAAGCGATCGAAGCGGTCTTGCTGCGCGTCTCCGAGATGGTCTGCGAACTGCCGTGGATCCGCGAACTGGAAATCAATCCGCTGATCGTCGACGAGCACGGCGCCGTCGCCGCCGACTGCCGCATCCTGATCACCGACCTGCCGCCCAACATGGGTCGCTACGAGCACATGGCGATCCATCCTTATCCATCGGACATGACGCTGAACTACAGAACCGAGGACGGAGTAAACGTGACGATCCGCCCGATCAAGCCGGAAGATGCCCGGCTCGAACAGAGCTTCGTCAAGGATCTGTCGGCGGAGAGCAAGTATTTCCGCTTCATGAACACCATCCGCGAACTGGGCCAGTCGCAACTGACCCGCCTCACCCAGATCGATTACGACCGCGAAATGGCCTTCGTCGCCACGACCACGGAATATGAGCGCGAACTGGAACTCGGGGTGGTCCGCTATGCCACCAACCCCGACGGCGAATCCTGCGATTTCGCCATCGTCGTCGCCGATGCCTGGCAGGGCAAAGGCCTGGCACGGCGCCTGATGTCCGTGCTGATCGATACGGCCAGGAGCCGCGGCATGAAGTTCATGACCGGCGACTTCCTGGCCGAGAACCGGCGCATGATCAAGTTCGTCTCCGGCCTGGGTTTCGTTCTCTCCCAGCATCCCGAGGACCCCGGCCTGAAACGCGGCGTACTGGTGCTCAATTGAGCCCGCCGCCCAACGCTAAACGCTGCGCCTGGTGCGAGTCGGTGATCAGCGATCCGCTCTATGTCGCCTACCACGACCGCGAGTGGGGCGTGCCGCTCCATGACGATCGCGCCCTGTTCGAATTCCTGATCCTCGAAGGGGCACAGGCCGGGCTCTCCTGGCTGACCATCCTGAGAAAGCGG
Source organism: uncultured Sterolibacterium sp. (assembly GCA_903832735.1). GTDB lineage: Bacteria > Pseudomonadota > Gammaproteobacteria > Burkholderiales > Rhodocyclaceae > CAIYYX01. Next base: position 18,053 of record CAILCO010000113.1, on the reverse strand, counting down.
GAGCACTACCGCGCCGCCTTCGACGGTTTCGACCCGGCCAAGGTCGCCCGCTACGATGATGGAAAAATCGCCAGCTTGCTGGCCGACCCGGGCATCGTGAGAAACCGCCTCAAGGTCAATGCCGCCGTGATCAACGCCCGGCGCTTCCTAGCCCTGCAGGACGAATTCGGCAGCTTCGATGCTTACCTGTGGCGCACGGTCGACGGCCGGACCGTGCACAACGCCTGGGGTCATGGAGACCGACTGCCGGCGCAGACGTCGCGCTCCGAAGCGCTCTCAAAAGACCTGTCGCGCCGCGGCTTCAAGTTCGTCGGTCCGACCATCTGCTACGCCCTGATGCAGGCCGTGGGCATGGTCAATGACCACAGCACGGACTGCTTCCGCTACCGGGAACTCGCCGCCACCTGACGTTAGGCCCGCTTCTCGAATGTGATCTGGCCGCGCTGGGCATCGATGAAGATGCGGTCCCTGACCGCGAACCGGCCTTCGAGTATCTGTTTCGCCAGCGGGTTCTCGATCCGTTCCTGGATCGCCCGCTTCAGGGGCCGCGCGCCGAACACCGGATCGAAACCGGCGGCGGCCAATTCCTTCAATGCTGCCTCCGAGACTTCCATGGTCATCTCCAGCTTGGCCAGACGCTTTTCCAGATAGCCCAACTGGATCTTGGCGATCGCCGCGATATTCTTCTCGTCTAGGGCGTGGAAGACCACCATTTCGTCGATGCGGTTGATGAACTCGGGGCGGAAAAAGCTCTTCACCTCGGCCATCACGGCAAGCTTGATCACCTGATAGTCGTCGCCGGACATCTGCTGGATCATCTGGCTGCCGAGATTCGAGGTCATCACGATCACGGTGTTCTTGAAGTCCACGGTGCGGCCCTGGCCGTCGGTCATGCGGCCGTCGTCCAAGACCTGCAGGAGCACGTTGAAGACGTCCGGGTGGGCCTTCTCCACCTCGTCAAAGAGGATCACCGAATAAGGCTTCCGACGCACCTGCTCGGTCAGGTAGCCGCCCTCTTCGTAGCCGACGTAACCGGGCGGCGCGCCGATCAGCCGCGCCACGGAATGCTTCTCCATGAACTCGCTCATGTCCACCCGGATCAGATGGTCCTCGGCATCGAACAGGAACTCCGCCAGGGCCTTGCACAGTTCGGTCTTGCCCACGCCGGTGGGTCCGAGGAAGAGGAAAGAGCCGTAAGGCTTGTTCTCGTCGGAGAGCCCGGCACGGGAGCGCCGGATGGCGTCGGAGACCATGCGCACCGCCTCGTTCTGGCCGACCACGCGGGCATGCAGGCGGTCCTCCATCTTCAGCAATTTTTCCCGCTCGCCCTGCATCATCCGGGACACCGGAATGCCGGTGGCGCGCGAGACGACTTCGGCGATTTCCTCGGCGCCGACCTGCGTGCGCAACAGCTTGAAGCGGGGGGCCACAGCGCCCGCCGTATCCGCCTGTTTCTGCTGCGCTTCGAGTTGCGGCAGCTGGCCATACTGCAACTCGCTCATCATCTGCCAGTCGCCGCGACGCCGCGCCTCGTCCATCTGCGACTTGAGCTTGTCGATTTCTTCCTTGATGTGCTGCGAGCCCTGCACCTGGGCCTTCTCGGCCTTCCAGATTTCTTCGTAGTCGCCGTACTCGCGGCTGAGCTTGGCTATCTCTTCCTCGATCGTCCTGAAGCGCTTTTGCGAAGCCTCGTCCTTCTCCTTCTTCACCGCCTCGCGCTCTATCTTCAATTGGATCAGCCGGCGGTCGAGCCGGTCCATCGCCTCCGGCTTGGAGTCGATCTCCATCCTGATGCGCGAGGCCGCCTCGTCGATCAGGTCGATCGCCTTGTCCGGCAGGAAACGGTCGGTGATGTAGCGGTGCGAAAGTTCCGCCGCGGCGACGATGGCCGGGTCGGTGATGTCCACGCCATGATGCAATTCGTACTTCTCCTGCAGGCCGCGCAGGATGGCGATGGTCGACTCGACCGAGGGCTCCTCGACCAGCACCTTCTGAAAGCGGCGCTCGAGCGCGGCATCCTTCTCGATGTACTTGCGGTATTCGTCCAGCGTCGTTGCGCCGATGCAGTGCAACTCGCCGCGCGCCAGGGCCGGCTTCAGCATGTTGCCGGCGTCCATCGCGCCTTCCGCCTTGCCGGCGCCGACCATGGTATGCAGTTCGTCGATGAAGACGATGATCCGCCCCTCGTCCTGGGCGATCTCCTTCAGCACCGACTTCAGGCGCTCCTCGAACTCGCCACGGTATTTGGCGCCGGCCAGGAGCGCCGCCATGTCCAGGGATAACACCCGCTTGCCCTTCAGGGTCTCGGGCACCTCGTCGTTGATGATGCGCTGCGCCAGCCCCTCGACGATCGCGGTCTTGCCCACCCCCGGCTCGCCGATCAGGACCGGATTATTCTTGGTGCGCCGCTGCAGGATCTGGATCGCCCGGCGGATCTCGTCGTCGCGGCCGATCACCGGATCGAGCTTGCCGGAACGGGCGCGCTCGGTGAGGTCCAGGGTGTATTTCTTCAGCGCCTCGCGGCTGCCTTCGGCTTCCTGGTTGCCGACGTTCTGGCCGCCGCGCACCGCGCGTATCGCCTCTTCCAGCGCCGGCCTGTTGGCGCCGTGCTGCGTCAGCAGTTTTCCGGTCTCGCCCTTGTCCTGAGCCAGGGCCAGCAGGAACATCTCCGAGGCGATGAATTGGTCGCCGGCCTTCTGCGCTTCCTTGTCGGTCAGGTTGAGCAGATTGGAAAGATCGCGGCCGACGGAGACTTCGCCGCCATGACCGCTGACCTTGGGCAGGCGGTCGATGGCTTTTTCCAGCGCGCCTTTAAGCGGCGCAACATTGGCACCGGCTCTGCTAAGCAGCGAACTGGTGCCGCCCTCGGCCTGGTTCAGGAGCGCCAGCAAGAGATGCTGCGGCTCGATGAACTGCTGATCGTTGCCGACAGCGATGCTCTGGGCATCGGCGAAGGCCTGCTGGAACATGGTGGTGAATTTGTCGAAGCGCATGGTAGGCTGTCCGGAAAATATAACTCTACTGCATATATGGAGATTGCATGAAGAATTTCAAGCCATGAATGCCAATACCCGCACCGGGATACCGGCGAGCATTTGGGCGTTAGGCTTCGTCAGCCTGCTGATGGACGTCTCCTCGGAACTGATCCACAGCCTGCTCCCGGTGTTCATGGTCACCGTGCTCGGCGCCAGCGTCTTCGCTATCGGGCTGATCGAAGGCGCGGCCGAAGCCACTGCATTGATGGTCAAGGTGTTCTCAGGCGCACTGTCCGACTACCTGGGCCGGCGCAAGGCGCTCGCGCTCCTAGGTTACGGTCTGGGCGCGCTGTCCAAGCCGCTGTTCGCGCTGGCCTCGAGCTCCGGTATGGTGCTCGGCGCGAGACTCATCGACCGGGTCGGCAAGGGCATACGCGGCGCCCCGCGCGACGCCCTGGTCGCCGACATCGCCCCGCAAGCACTGCGCGGCGCGGCCTTCGGCCTGCGCCAATCGCTCGATACCGTCGGCGCCTTCCTCGGCCCCTTGCTGGCGATGGCGCTGATGGTCCTGTGGGCCAATGATTTCCGTGCCGTGTTCTGGGTGGCGGCGATCCCCGCCGCCCTGTCCGTCCTGTTGCTGATCTTCGGCGTACGGGAGCCCGTGCAGCGGCGGATGGGAAAGGGCAGCAACCCGATCCGCAAGGAAAACCTGCGCCGACTCTCCGGCGCCTACTGGTGGGTGGTGGGCATAGGCGCTGCATTCACGCTCGCCCGCTTCAGCGAGGCCTTCCTGATCCTGCGCGCGCAGCAAGGCGGTCTGCCTATCGCCGCAACACCGCTGGTCCTGATCGGCATGAACCTGGTCTATGCGCTGTCCGCCTTTCCCTTCGGCAAGCTCTCCGATTCGGCGAGCCACGTCAAGATGCTGGCCTGGGGACTGGCGCTGCTCATCGCGGCCGATCTCGTTCTGGCCTGGAGCAACCACTGGGGCTGGATTTGGATGGGGATCTCGCTCTGGGGTTTGCACATGGGCATCACCCAGGGACTGTTGGCGACGATGGTCGCAGAAGTCGCACCTGTGGACCTGAGAGGAACGGCCTACGGCTTATTCAACCTGATCTCCGGAGTCGCCATGCTCCTCGCCAGCGTGCTCGCCGGACTGCTCTGGGACAGCTTCGGCGCACCGTTCACCTTTATCGCCAGCGCGCTTTTCAGCGCCCTCGCGCTAGCCGCGATGATGTTCCGGCGGCAACCAGCGCGGTACTGATCATGCCGGCCACAATCCATGACCTGCTGATCGTCGGCGGCGGCATCAACGGCGCCGGCATTGCCCGCGATGCCGCCGGCCGCGGCCTGTCGGTACTGCTCTGCGAACAGGGCGACCTGGGCGGCGCCACCTCTTCGGCGAGCAGCAAGATGATCCATGGCGGCCTGCGCTACCTCGAATACCATGAATTCCGCCTGGTCGCGGAAGCTCTGGCCGAGCGCGAAGTGATGCTCAGGATCGCCCCGCACCTGACCCGCCCGCTGCGCTTCATCATGCCCCACGTTCCGTCCCTGCGTCCTGCCTGGATGATCCGCCTGGGCCTCTTGCTCTACGACTGCCTGGGCCGCATCGGTAGCCTCAACCGACGCGTCACCCTGCCCGGTTCTGCCTCCATCGATTTGACCCGTCCGCCCATTGCGCAGTCGCTGCAAGAACACTACGGCCAGGGCTTCGTCTATTCCGATGTCGCCGTCGACGACGCGCGGCTGACGCTCGCCAACGCCCGAGCCGCATTCCTTCTGGGCGCCGGCATCCGCCCGCGCAGCCGTTTCATCGGCGCGACGCGGGCGCACGGCCTCTGGCAGGCGACGCTGGAGAACGCCGACGGTACGACCGTGGTGCGCTCGCGCGCCCTGGTCAATGCCGCCGGTCCCTGGGTCGCCGAAGTGTGTGCTGCCCTGCCCGCAGGCACCGGGCCGAGGGCGAAAGTGCAACTGGTCAAGGGCAGCCATATCGTCGTACCCCGGCTGTATCCGGGCGAGCACGCCTTCATCCTGCAAAACGACGACAGGCGAGTAATCTTCCTGTTGCCCTTCGAGGAAAAATTCACGCTGATCGGCACTACCGACGTGCGCGTCGAGAAGCCCGGAGACGCCGGCATAACGGCGGACGAAGTCGCTTACCTGTGCCGCGCCGCCAGCCGCTATACCCGGACCGCGGTCGCGGCCGGGGACATCGTCTGGCGCTACAGCGGCGTGCGGCCGCTCTTCGATGACGGCCAGAACGATCCCTCGCGGGTAAGCCGCGATTACACTTTCGTGCTCGATCAGACCGACCATGTCCCCGCGCTTTCCATTTTCGGCGGCAAGATCACCACCTACCGAAGGCTGGCAGAAAAGGCGCTGGCCCGACTCGCGCCCTGGTTTCCGCACATGGGGCCGTCATGGACCGACCACAGGCCGCTGCCCGGCGGCGATTTCGCCACGCTGGCGGAGCTCGTCGAGACGCTGCAAAGCCGCCATCCCGCCCTGCCGCCGGCCTGGCTAAAATCCCTGGCGCGGCGCCACGGCACTGAAGCCGTCCGGGTGATCGGTGACGCCCGCTCGGCTGCCGATCTCGGCCTGAACTTCGGCGGCGGCTTGTACCAGCGGGAGGTCGAGTATTTTATCGAACACGAATGGGCGAAAAGCGCCGATGACATACTCTGGCGGCGCAGCAAGACCGGTCTCTTGATGACGGCGGCAGAGCAGGACGAATTCCACAGGTGGCTGCAAACGACATGAACGACAAGTCCTATATTCTCGCCCTGGATCAAGGCACCACCAGTTCGCGGGCGATCTTGTTCGACCGCGAGGGCAGGATCTGCGGCCGGGCGCAACGCGAGTTTCCCCAGTACTTTCCCCAGCCCGGCTGGGTCGAACACGATGCCGAGGAAATCTGGCGAAGCCAGATCTCGGTCGCCGCAATGGTTCTGCAGACCGCCGACATAGCCGCCAGCCGGGTGGCCGGCATCGGCATTGCCAATCAGCGCGAAACCACCGTGCTCTGGGAGCGAGCGACAGGGCATGCGATCGCCCCCGCCATCGTCTGGCAGGACAGGCGCGGCGCGGCGCTTTGCGACGCACTCTCCGCCGCCGGCTGGGAGACCAGGATCCGGGAGAAGACCGGCCTCACCCTCGATCCGTATTTTTCTGCGAGCAAATTGAAGTGGCTGCTCGACCATATCCCCGGCGCGCGGCAACGCGCAGGCCGCGGCGAACTCGCCTTCGGCACCATCGATACCTGGCTGGTCTGGAAGTTGAGCCAGGGCCGCAGCCATGTCACCGACCCGTCCAACGCCTCGCGCACCCTGCTCTACAACCTGCAGCAACAGACCTGGGACGAGGAACTGCTGGAACTTTTCGAAATTCCCCGCGAACTCCTGCCGGAGGTCCGTTCGAGCAGCGAGATCTACGGCCATTGCGACCCCGCCTGGCTGGGCTGTTCGCTGCCCATCGCCGGCCTCATCGGCGACCAGCAGGCCGCGACCTTCGGCCAGGCCTGCCTGTCGCCGGGCATGATCAAGAACACCTACGGCACCGGCTGTTTCATGATGATGAATACCGGCGTCGAGGCTGTTGCCTCGACGCATCGGATGCTGACCACGGTCGCCTGGCAGATCGCCGGACAGACCGATTACGCGCTCGAAGGCAGCGTCTTCATGGCCGGAGCCACGGTGCAATGGCTGCGCGACGGCCTCGGGCTGATAGACCGCGCCGATGATGTCGAAGCGCTCGCGCGGAGCGTTCCCGACAACGGCGGCGTCTATCTGGTGCCGGCCTTCTCGGGCCTGGGCGCGCCGCACTGGGAGCCGCAGGCGCGCGGCAGCCTGTTCGGCTTGAGCCGCGGCAGCAACAAGGCGCATATCGCCCGCGCCGCGCTCGAGGCGATCGCCTATCAGAGTGCCGATGTACTCAAGGCCATGGAGCAGGACGCAGGCATCGCGGTCAGGGAGATGCGCGTCGATGGCGGCGCCGCCAAAAACGACTTGCTGCTGCAGTTCCAGGCCGACATTCTCGGCCTGCCGGTGGTCCGCCCGCAGATCACCGAAACCACCGCGCAAGGCGCCGCCTTCCTCGCCGGGCTGGCGCTCGGACTGTGGTCCTCCAAGGAGGAAGTTGCAGGGCAATGGCGCAGCGAACGGCGCTTCGAGCCCGGCATCAGCGAAAACCGCCGCGCCGAACTCCTGCAAGGCTGGCAGCGGGCGCTAGCGCAGACGCTGGCCTGGGCCAGGAGTCTGCCCCCGCGTCAGCCGAACGTCAGTTGACCGTGGCATAATTCGTTTTTCAGCCTGTCCAGGGAGAAAAACCATGGCTACCGAACAATTTAGCGAACTGCATCGCAAGAACATGGAAGCCGCCATGCGGCTGGCGCAGATGTCGATCGAAAATTCTCAGCGCATCGTCGCGCTGCAAGTGGATGTCGCCAAGACGCTGTTCCAGGACAGCGTCGACAGCGCCAAGGCGCTGGCTGGCGCCAAGGACCCGCAGCAGGCCGTCGCCCTGCGCACCCAGTTCACCCAGGAGACGGCGCAGAAAATGGTCGCCGCGGCACGGGCGATCGCCGACATCGGCAATGCCTCGCGCACGGAATTCAGCCAGTTGCTGACCGAGCAACTGGCCAGCGGCAGCAAGGACCTGATGGAATCGTTCCAATCCTTCTTCGGCTCACTGCCCGGACAGAGCGCCCAGGTCATGGATGCCATGCAGCAGGCGATGGCCAACGCCAACAAGGCCTTCGAACAGGTCACCCAGGCATCGGCCGCCGCAACGGCCAACTTCGGCGGTACAGCGAAGAAAAAGAAGTAGCTCAGTCCCAGCGGGCGGCCGCCGCGTCGTCCTCTTCCCGGGCATCGACCCAGTGTGCGCCGTCCCGGCCCTCTTCCTTCTTCCAGAAGGGCGCGCGGGTCTTGAGATAATCCATGATGAACTCGCAGGCGGCGAATGCTTCGCCGCGATGCGCGGCGGCCGTGATCACCAGGACGATGGCATCTCCCGGTGTGAGCCGGCCGAACCGGTGGATCACCCGCACCCCCTGCAATTGCCAGCGTCCCCGTGCCTGCCCGACGATGTCTTCGAGCGCCGCTTCGGTCATGCCCGGATAGTGCTCCAGAGTCATCGCGGATTGTCCTTGTCCGCTCGCGCAGCCTTCCAGTTCGCGCACCAGGCCGATGAAGCTCGCCACCGCCCCGACCCCGGTCCGGCCTGCGGAGATGGCGGCGATCTCGGCGCCGACATCGAAGGGCTCGGACTGGACGCTGACTGCGTTCATGGCATCAACCGCCGGTGACCGGCGGAAAGAAGGCGACCTCGTCGCCGTCGGCAAGCGTCGCCGCAGCACCGGCCAGGCGCTGATTCACCGCCGTGCGCAGGTTCCGCGTTGCCGCCAGCGCGTTCCAGGCCTCGCCGCGCTCGGCCAGGTGAGCGCGCAGCAGGGCGACATCATTTACCCCTGGCGGCAGCGCGAGTTCCTCGCCGGAGATGCCCAGCGCCTCGCGCAGGCCGGCGAAATAAAGGATCTTGATCATAGTGCTCAGTATAGCAATTCGGAAAACGGCAGGAAGCTCACCAGATCTCCGCGGCGGATCACTTGATTCGGCGGATTGTCGATCAGGCCGTCGGCCCAAACTGCGGAACTCAATACCCCGGCGTTCTGATTGGGAAACAGGTCGAGACCGCCGGCATCGTTCCTCCTGGCGCGCAGAAATTCGCGCCTGGGATCGGCCCGGGGCCCGTCGAAATCGGCGCGCAGCGCCAGGGACCGGACAGCCGTAGCCGCGGCACCTTGCGCCTTGAGAATGAAGGGCCGCACCAGCATCAGGAAAGTGATCAAGGAAGACACCGGATTCCCCGGCAGGCCGATGAACGAGGCGCTTCCGACGCGACCGAAGGCGAGCGGCTTGCCCGGCTTGATGGCGATCTTCCACAGATCCAGCGTTCCCTCGGCCTCGACCGCCGGCTTGACATGATCCTCCTCGCCCACCGAAACGCCGCCGCTGGTAAGGATCAGATCGGCATCGGCAGCAGCCTGGCGCAACGCCTCCCGGGTCGCGGCCAGCGTGTCCGGGATGATGCCCAGGTCCGCTACTTCGCAGCCCAGTTGCTGCAACAGGCCGAGAAGCAGGAAACGGTTGGAATTGTAGATCGCCCCGGGCGGCAACTCGCTCGGGGCGACTTCGCCGGGCATCACCAGTTCGTCGCCGGTGGAGAACAGCGCGACGCGCAGGCGGCGGAATACCGGCAGCGCCGCCAGTCCGACCGAGGCGGCGAGACCTAGGTGCTGGGGCAGGAGTCTGGTCCCGGCGCCGAGTATCGTCTCGCCGCCGTTGATGTCCTGGCCGCGGCGGCGGATCCAGTCGCCCGGGGAGGGCACATGGTTGATGGTCACCACATCGTTCTCATGACTCGTCAGTTCCTGCATGACGATCGCGTCGGCGCCTGCGGGCAGCGGCGCGCCGGTGAAGATCCGCGCCGCAGTGTCGGCGGCCAGGGCGTGACCAACGCTGCCGGCGGCAATCCGCTGAGCCACCTTCAGGCGCGTCCCTGCGACCGGCACATCGGCCGCGCGCAGGGCATAGCCGTCCATAGAGGAATTATCGAGCGGCGGCACGAAGATCGCCGAGACCTGCGCAGCCGCCAGCACCCGGCCGCATGCCGACTGCGTCGGCCGCGACTCTGTGGCGCCGAGAACCGGTGCGCCGGCCAACAATTGGAGCAGCGCTTGTTCGTAGGAAAGCATGCCCATCAGAACTCCAGGGTTTTCAGGATGAAATCGGCGACGGCCTCGGGATCGTTGAGATCCAGCCAGGGCAGCGGCAGTTCGAATACTACATCGCTGGCCACGGCGATGATGTTGAGACCCTGAGGGTAGAGCAGCGGCTTGCCGTTGGCCGGGCGATGCACCTCGATCTTGGGAATGCCGCTGAACTTGTAACCTTCGACCAGCACCAGATCGCAAGGCGAGAACAGCCGCAGCTGATCTTCCAGCACCGGCTCCGGTTCTTCGCGCAACTCGTGCATCAGCACCCAGCGCTGGTCCGAGACCAGCATCACTTCGCTGGCGCCTGCCTGGCGATGGCGATAGGAATCCTTGCCGGGTTTGTCGATGTCGAACTGATGATGGGCGTGCTTGATCAGCGAGATGCGCAAACCCCGCCTGGCAAGCCGCGGAATCAATTGCTCGATCAGCGTGGTCTTGCCCGAGTTGGAATAGCCGGTGAAGCCGAATACTTTCATGCGTTCTCCAACAGAGGTAGGGTTAGGACAGGTGCGAAGCCGCCGCCCGGGGTGCGGAAGTTCGTCGTCTGCCCCTGCCACAGGCGCGCGGTGACGAGTTGCACGCGGCCGTCATAAACGTAATTGCGCAAATCGACCTTCAGCGCCGCCAAGGCGCCGTCCACGGCCAGCCGCCGCGAACTGGGGGGCACCAGCGCCTGTGCCACATACGCACCCGCGAGAATTTCCTCGAACACCCGGCGCGTCAGCTTGTCGCCGCGATACGCGGCCCGGCTTCCGTAGCCCGCCGCAGGCTTGAAGAAGAGTTGCCGGCGGCGCGCCCAGAGGTCCGCTGCGCGGCTGGCGGCGACTTCCTCGGTGTGCGGGATGCCGCCCGCGAGCACGCCGCGCGTGGCGGCATCGACACCCCAGCGGGAGAGCAGTTCGGGGTCGGAGAGCGCGATCAGGTTGCGTTTGTCGGCATAGCGCGCGTGGACATGCGGGTGTGGCGTCAGCACCACGCTGTCTTCCAGGTAGGCTTGCCGAAGCGCCCCTGAGGCCGGCATTTCCAGGGCGAAATCGGTGAGCCGGTTATAGACCAGATCGATGCGCCGCTGTTCATGCCAGAGGGCGCCGTCGCGCCATGACAGTGCTGCCGGGTCGCAGATCAGCGCCGTCAGGCCATGGCGCTCGAACAGCTGACGAAACAGTACGAACTCGGGGTAGAGGTACTGCCGCTCGGGGTCCGTGTCGACGATGGCGATCGTCGCCAGCCGGGCTTCGCCTCGCGCGAGGCGCCACTCCTCGAGGAACATCTGGAGAAACAGGTGCTCGGGCGGATCGCCGCCGAGCATGCCCGGCAGCCGGGCCGTGACCACGTCGCAGCAAGCCTGCTGCGCCCGCGCCAGGAGGGCATTCAACAGCGCGCCGCCGGCATTGCTGTTGATCTCGATCAGTTGCGGCCCGGCAGCGCCGAGATGAAAATCGTAGCCGAGGAAAACGCCGCGCGCCCGAGGCTGGTAACGAGCGACCGGCGGGGCGTACGCAAGGACATGGGCCAGGTAGGCCGGCATGGCGACGACGCGTTCGATGGCGGCGATGATCTCGGCCATATGCCGGACATGTTCGCCGCTGACGAACACCGTAGAGCCGGAAAACAGGTGCGGGCGATCGAGCGTGATCATCGAAGCCAGTGCATCGCCGTCCGGGGCCTGCCCCAGCTCACGGCTCAAGGCTGCACGATCGAGCGAGATGCACTGACAATCGCTGTTGAGCCGCTCGGCAAGCGCGCGGCTAGTCTCAACTTCGGCGTCTGAACTCATGCCGGCAGTGTACCTGCTCCCGGCTGGGTGGTGGCGAAGAAGGCGCGCACGTCTGCTATCTCCCGGCTGCGCCGCATCGGCGGCAGCGACTGCCAGATACGGCGGCCGTAGGGCTTGTTCACCAGGCGCGGATCGCAGATCATCAGCACGCCGCGGTCCGACTCGTCGCGAATCAGCCGACCGGCGCCCTGCTTCATGCTGATCACGGTGCGCGGCAACTGGTAATCCATGAAGGCATTCTTGCCGGCCTTCTTCAGTTGCTCGATGCGCGCGGAGAGCACCGGATCGTCGGGCGGAGCGAACGGCAGTTTGTCGATGACCACCAGGGACAGCGCCTCGCCGCGGACGTCCACGCCTTCCCAGAAGCTTTGGCTGGCCACCAGCACGGCATTGCCCAGGCTGCGGAAACGGGCCAGAAGTTCGGCCTTGGCGCCCTCGCCTTGCAAGAGCAGCGGAAACGCTATGCCGTCCTGGAGAAAGCGCTCCTTGAGCAGGCCGTGGATCAGCCGCATCGCGCGCAACGAGGTGCACAGCAGGAAGGTGCGCCCGCCGGCGGCGACGATGGCCGGGTAGGCCGCAGCCAGAACCGCCTCGACGTAGCCAGGGCTGTTCGGGTCGGGCATCGCGACGGGCACGAAGAGCAGCGCATTGGCCTGGTAGTCGAAGGGACTTCCCCAGTAGCCGGTGTCCGCCCCGGCCAGCCCCAGTTCGTTGCAGTAATGGGAGAAGTCGGCACCGACGGCGAGCGTCGCGGAAGTGAAGATCCAAGCGCGAGGATGGCCTTCGAGCTGGCGGCGGAAAATCTCGGCGATGTCGAGCGGCGTCAGGTTCAGCGCCAGAGCCTGGCTGAACACTTCGATCCAGCGCACCTGGGTCGGGTCAGCCAGGTCGCGCCAGCGCGCCAGGCGGACGGCAATTTCCTGAGCCCGCTGGCAGCAGTTGCCCAGGCCTTCGGAGCGCTCGGCCTGGCTCTCGAGATGCCGTCCCAGACCCGCCAGTTCCTCGCCCAGAAGTCGCAGCGCCTCCTGGAAGTCGCGTTCCGTCAGGAGTTGCGTCGCCGCCAGACGCGCGTTCTCGGCCGCGACCGCGAGACGCAGATCGCGCGCCGCCTTCTCGACGGCGCGCGTCGCATCCTGCAGCGGCGCATAGTCCTTGGCGGCGGCCAGTGCCTCGATCCTGGTATCGCGCGCCAGGTCGAGGATCTGGCTGGTGCCCAGGCTGTCGCCGAAGAACAACCCGGCTACCTCGGGCAACTGGTGCGCTTCGTCGAAGATCACGGTGTTGCAGGCCGGCAGGAGTTCGCCCAAACCGTCGTCTCTGAGGATCACGTCGGCGAAGAACAGGTGGTGATTGACCACGACGATGTCTGCCGACAGCGCCTCGCGCCGCGCGGCAAGGACGAAACAGTCCTTGTGCTGCGGACATTCCTGGCCGAGGCAGTTCTCGCGGGTGGAGGTCGCCGCCGCCCAGGCCGGCGAATCCTCGGGCACCGCAGCGAGTTGTCCCTTGTCGCCGGTCTTGGTGGTCTTGGCAAAGCGCGCGATGGTGCGGATATGGCCGGCCTCTTCGCGCGACTGGAAGCGGCCGTCGGCCACGGCGCGCTCGAGATGATAGGGGCAGACGTAGTTAGCCCGGCCCTTCAGCAGGGCGATGGTCACGGGCCGCTTCAGCGCTTCGCGCACCGCCGGCAGATCGCGCTGGAAGAGCTGGTCCTGCAGCGTCTTGGTGCCAGTGGAGATGATCACCTTGCCGCCGGAGAGCAGCGCCGGAACCAGGTAGGCGAAGGTCTTGCCGGTGCCGGTGCCGGCCTCGGTGACCAGCACCTTGTTCGCCTCGATCGCGTCGGCGATGCGGCCGGCCATCTCGAGTTGCTGCGGGCGGATACGGTAGCCGGGAATGGCGCTGGCCAGCGGCCCGTCGGCGGAAAATACCGCCGACACGGCGGAACTCAGGGAGGACACCGACTACTTGCCGCGTCCCGTCGTGACGGCCTTGACCCCGGCCCCGGCCACGTCGACCGCTGCAGCCACCGCAGTCGCCGTGATCTTGACCGCGCTCGCCACCACGGTGACGCCTGCAGCGGCGACGGCGGCAACGGCGCAGCCGCCCATGCCCAGGCTGCGCGCCTGGAATGCGATAGCGCTGCCCATGCGGCTCATATCTGTCCGAGGAAGTCCTTCTTCCCGATGTCCACGCCGCAGTGACGCAAAATGGCATAGGCGGTGGTGGTATGGAAAAAGAAATTCGGCAGCGCATTGTGCAACAGGTAGGTCTGCCCGGTGAGGCTTTGCTCGATGCCGCCAGCCTTGAAGATGATGGCACGGGTCTCCGAGCCGTCGATCTGGGCCGGCGCGAGGGTGTCGATGTAGGCCACGGTCTTGGCTATCCGGGCCTTGAGGTCAGCGAAGCTCGCTTCATTGTCCTCAAAAACCGGCGGCTCGACACCGGCGAGCCGGGCGGCGCAGCGTTTGGCATGGTCTGAGGCGATCTGCACCTGGCGCGTCAGGTTGAGCATGTCCGGTGCCAGGCGATAGCCGAGCAGCACCGCCGGGTCGATCTTCCGGGCAGCGGCAAAAGCGGCGCCCTTGTCGAGAATCTCGGCAAGATTGGCCAGGGTCTTGAGAAAAACCGGAACGGATGCCTGGTACATGGATATGGTCATGGGGAGCCTCGCTAGTTTTTGAATTGGAAATAACCGATCAACTGCCGCAACTGGGCAGATGAGTCTTTCATCAGAGCCGCCTTCAAGGTGACGCCATTGAGCGATGCCGAGGTCTGTTCGATGCCGCCCACAATTTCTTCCAGTTGAGCCGCAATTTCATTGCCGGCAGCCGACTGCTGCCGGGTGCCGTCGGCAATCTGGCGGGAGATAGCGACGACTTCGTTGCCATGCTCCGATACCGTGTCCAGACCGGCGCGCGCTTGAATCATGGCGGAATCAGTGGACGCCACGTGAGTGCCGGCCGCCTCCATGCCGGTCACGGCAATCTGGGTGATGCGCTGGATCTCAGTGACGCTTGCGCTGATCTCGGCCGTTTGCTTGGTTGCGGTCTCCGCAAGCTTCCTCACTTCGTCGGCGACGACCGCAAAGCCGCGGCCGGACTCCCCGGCACGGGCTGCCTCGATCGCCGCGTTCAGGGCGAGCAGATTGGTCTGCTCGGCGATCCCCTTGATCGCCAGGGTGATCTTGCCGATCGCGAAGATCGACTGGAACAACTCAGCCATGGTCTCCCCGGCGCCATTGACCGTCTTCAGCACGGTCTGCGACGCCGCCTGACTATCGACCATCCGCCTGGATGCCTCGTCCAGCAGCGTACTCGATTCATCGACGACCCGGCTCGCACGCTGGGCGTTGTCCGCTACCTCATTCACCGAGGTGACTAATTGTTCAACCGCCGCCGCAATGCGGCCCACCGCTGCGGCTTGAACATCGGCGACCTTGCGCGTGTCCTCCATTTCGACGCTCAGGGCGGAGGCGTTGTCTCCGACGCTTTCCGCCGATTCGTTGATCTCGACGATCATCGCCTTGAGATGGGTCTGCATGGTGACCAGGGCATCATTGAGTTTGCCCAGTTCGTCGACCCGATGCAGCGGAATGGTGTCCGTCAGATTGCCCTGGGCGATACGGTCGAGGCGGCCGATGATCCGTTCGACGATGGTCATGATCTGCTTCTGCATCAGGAACAGCCAGACCCCGGCGGCGAAACTGGCGACACCGAGTACGCGTAGCGTGTTGTCGATCGCCGCCGGCGCAAATCCCAGATCCGGTCCGAACATCTGAACTGCTGCGCCGATGACCTGCGCCGCCAGGATCAGGAAGATCAGCGCGGCCAGTTTCGCCTTTAGCGGTATGCGCAGCCAGGCGCCGGGTTGGGGGACGGATGCCTGGCTTTCCTGCAACTGCCGATAAAGAGTTTCAGCTTCGGCGATCTGCTGACGGGTCGGTTCGGTGCGAACCGACATGTAGCCGACCGTCTGATTGCTCTTGCGCACTGGGACGATCAGCGCATCCACCCAGTAGTAATCGCCGTTCTTGCAGCGGTTCTTGACCGTCCCGCGCCAGGGACGGCCGTCCTTCAGCGTATCCCAGAGATAGGCGAAAGCCGCCGGCGGCATGTCCGGATGGCGAACCACATTATGGTTCTTGCCGATCAGTTCTTCGCTGCTGAAGCCGCTGACCTCGATGAAGGTATCGTTGGCGTAGGTGGTAATGCCCTTGAGGTCGGTCCTCGAGACGATGTAGCGCCCCTTCGGGAAGGATCTCTCGACCTGGGTAACCGGTAGATTCGTTTTCATTGCTTTCTCTGCCTAGTCATCATCTGGGACTGATCGAAAGCTGCCCGGGGCGCAGTTTAGCAGAATGGCTGGAGCGCTTGCCGAGGATCATCGTTTCCTTGCACTGCTCCTACCTAAGCCATATTCCTGTCGGATGGTTTGACGTATCCGCCGGCTCCTTATCGAGTTGGCAATGCAGTCTATTGAAAAACAATGGAATCGAAAGATTGGTTCGCTTGTTGCTTATCGCTTTGTCATCGTTTGTCGCAAACATCGGGATCCGGTGATGAGCGACGTCCATTGAGCCGGGAGGCACCATGCTTAATATCCATCGATTGGCGGCGAAATATTTCGGCCTCACCACTTCCCCCATGATCGGCGATGAAGCTCATGCGAACAGACCTGCGCGCCTTGTGCTGCGTAATTCAGCAAGCACACTACTTAGTCCACGTTTGTTTCTAGGTGGGTTGTTGTTGGCTACGGCGCTGCCTGCAGCGGCGGCGAACTGCGCCTGGAACACCACCGCCGGCAACTGGGCAGCCGCGATCAACTGGGCGTCGTGCCTGGCAGGCAACGGTAACCCGGCTGGCGTGCCTGGCGCCGCTGACAGCGCTGCCAACGGCGCCAGCGGCGTGATCACGATCAATACCGCGCAGTCGGCCTTGAACCTGAACAACGCCGGCCAGATCAACATCGACACCAGCAACCTCAACCTCGTAGGTGCCGGCCAGACCAGTACCAACAGCGGCACCATAAACGTCGGCAGCAATATCACCGGCTCATTGGGAGTCTTTGGCGGGCACACCCTCAATAACAACGGCGGCAATATCAACATCGCCAACGGCAGCCTGCTCAACCAGTTGGGCAGCACGATCAGCGGCGGCACGATTAGCACCGCCGGTACCGGAGCGGTGGTCGCAAACAGCAATGGCAGCAACATCCTGAACGGGGTCACGCTCGCCGGCCTGCTGGATGTCACCACCAATGTCAATGCCCGAGAACGCATCGGCAACGGCATGACGCTCAACGGCAACGTGAACATCGCCAACGGCGGCATCGTCAGCCTGGACAGCACGCTCGGTGCAGCCAACAGCATCGTCGGCACCGGTAGCTTCAACCTCAACGATCCAGGAGCCCGCCTCGCTCTCGAAGGCAGCGGCACCACCACGCTGGGCGCCAGCATCGTCGTGCGCGGACAAGGCAACATCGGCCAGCCCCTGTCATCGGGTGGCACCAATGTCCTCGTCAACAACGGCCGCATCTCTGCCGATCTCGGCGGCGCGACGCTGAACATCACGCCTGGCGGCGGTTCGGGCAGCCTCACCAACAACGGCGTACTCGACGCGCGCAACGGCGGCATCCTGCAGTTATCGACCAGCATCAACAATGCGGCCGGGCAGATCGCCGCACAAAACGCCAGTGTGGTGCTGCAAAACGGCGTCCGGATCAGTGGCGGCACGATCGGCAGCAGCGGCAGCGGCGTGTTCCGTACCATCAGCAGCGCCGCCAACTACTTAGACAACGCCACGGTCAGCGCTGTCATCGACATGACGAGCGTGGCCAATTCGCGCGAACGCATCATCAACGGCGCCACAATCAACGGTGCGATCAACATCGCCAACGGCGGCATCCTGACCCTTGACAGCGCGAACACCACGACAGGCATCCAGACCATAGGCGGCACCGCAGTCATCAACCTCAACGATCCGGGTGCGCGCCTGGCGATCGACGGCAACGGCAGCACCACGCTGGGTTCGGGCATCACCTTGCGCGGCCAGGGCAACATCGGCACGGCTATCAATGTCGGTGGCACCAACACGCTGACCAACAACGGCCTGATCTCGGCCGATGTGGCCGGCGGCACACTAAGTATTACGCCGCCTGGCGGCAGCGGCAGCTTTGTCAACAACGGCACCCTGCAGGCCGTCAGTGGCGGCACGCTGCTGCTGTCGACCAACGTCGCGGCCAACGCGGGCAGCCAGATCATCGCCGGCGCCGGCAGCTCGGTCGTACAAAATGGCGTCGCCATCAACGGCGTGATCAACGCCAGCGGCACCGGCTTGTTCACCGCCACCAGCAGCGGCAACAACGTCCTCAACGCTATCGATTTCACCGGCACGCTCGACCTGGGCTCCATTGTCAATTCGCGCGAGCGCATCATCAACGGCGCGACCCTCAACGGCGCTATCAACCTGGCCAACGGCGGCTTCCTCAGCCTGGACAGCAACGCCACCCCCGGTGG
>CAILCO010000112.1 GCA_903832735.1 uncultured Sterolibacterium sp. | reverse complement strand
TCTTCACCTCGGTTACTGACCTCAAGAGGAAACTCATGAAATACATTCGTCACTACAACAAGAATCCAAAAGTCGTGAAGTGGAAGTACGTCGATCCATCGCGCCACATTACTCCCGAATCAATCGTTACAGGCCACTAGTGTTCGGTTTCATCCTACTGTTCGGTTTGATAATCCGTGAAATCGATCAGCACTGGTACCGGCATAATTCCGCCGCGGCGTTGGTCCAACAAAGGCTTGCGCGAGCAATCGAAATTGAAGAGAACCCTGCCTTGAATCGCCGCCGCGGAACGCGGGACCGCAGGTCGTCGAATAGGGACGTGTCCTCAGATAGGCGGATGAGTTTCGGTTAGCGAGTGAACTGCTGTGCGTGGCTCCCACACTACTCACTTTCTGCATCAGGTATTTTCTGATATGCCGATAGACTGATTTCAATGGTTGCGGTGCAGGGTTGTCAATAAGACGCTGTTTGTCTCATCCAGTTCTTCGTTATCCTCAATTGGAACTGGATTCAAGCCCACATCTGACTGTGGGTTTTTTTGTGCCGACGAAATGTGTAGCCATGCATCGAGGGCCGATGAAATTCGAATTGGCCAGCCTCGGTTGCCGACAACTGGAAAGACAGCCACTGGCATCAAGTGTAGCGTGCCGATGTTAGATTGATCGCAGCAGGAACCGTGACCGGAGAAGGCGATTGCTGCTACCTGCTGGAGTTTGCTGTTCGGCCAATTTCGCAACCATGTTATGAAAGCACCCATGAAATACTTTCTCTCCGCGTTTCATGTATTGCACCGGCCCGAGGCCGGCTTCTTCATTCTGCGCTGGCTGGTTGCCGGGCTGATGCTCTTTCACGGCGTCTCGAAATTACTGCATGGTCTGGATGCCATCGAGCTCAGGCTGGCGGGCTTCGGTCTCCCTGCATTCATCGCCTACGGCGCGCTGCTTGGCGAAGTGGCCGCGCCGCTGCTGGTGCTGGCCAACCGGCTGGTGGCGCCGGCCGCGCTGGTGATGGCCTTCAACATGGTGGTTGCGGTGGCATTGACCCATACCAGCCAGTTTCTGACGCTGTCCAAGAGCGGTGGCTGGGCGCTGGAATTGCAGGCATTTTACTTCTTCGGTTCCCTCGTCATCGCGCTGATGGCGCCGCGAGAGACCTGAGCGAAGAACGCATATTGTTCACATTCCGTCACATCCGGATACATCGGGGAGTCAGGTAGTGGGTCGATGTATCATGCCGGGGAGGCTGGGCTGAACGGGATCATTTTCCTCCCCGGCGGCGTTTCACTGTGACCGAGTAATGGACTTCAGCGACAATCAGAAAGAGGGCGCATCGCGCCGGATGATCGGCCTGATCGTGGTGGCCCTGCTGCACGTTGCGATCGTCTATGCCTTGGTGACAGGTCTGACGCGCAAGGTGGTGGACGTGATCAAGCCGCCGGTCGAGACGCGCATCATCGACGAGGTGAAGTTGCCGCCGCCGGAGAAGGCGCCGCCGCCGCCGAAGTTCGCGCCGCCGCCGCCGGCCTTTATCCCGCCGGCCGAAGTCAATATTCAGGTACCGCTGTCGGCGCAGCAGAACACCATCACCGCGGTCACCACGACGCCTCCGCCGGTGCAGCCGGCACCCCGGCCGGCACCGGCCGCGGTCGTCAGGGTGGCGCCGGTGATCGATGCCGCGCGCTCCTGCCAGCCGCCGGAATATCCCGCCGTCTCGCGACGCAACGAGGAAACCGGCGCGGTGACCTTGCGCTTCCTTATCGGCGTGGACGGCAAGGTCGTCGAAAGCAACATCGAGACTTCCAGCGGCTTTCCGCGCCTCGATGAGGCCGCCCGCCGGGCGCTCGGCCATTGCCAGTTCAAGGCCGGCACGGTCGATGGCAAGCCCGAGCAATCCTGGGCGCCCCTGCAGTATGTCTGGAAACTGGAATGACGCCGATGGCGCCGGCAGTCCTCAATCAAATATCGCATCAGGAGAACAAGATGGTTTCAACGAGCAAACGTCTTTCGGCATTGCTGGGCGCCTGGGCCATCGGGACGGCCGTCTTTCTGGCCGCTTTGCCCGGGATCGCACAGTCGGCCGATGCGACGACCGCGGTTGCACCGGTTGCGGCTGCGCTACCAGCGGTTGCCGCGGCGTCCAGGGACGTGGTCGATAATCCCTACGGCCTCGATGCGCTGTGGAAGGGCGGCGACTTCGTCGCCAAGGGCACGTTGATTCTCCTGATGATCATGTCCATGGGCAGTTGGTACATCATGATCGTCAAGCTGCTTGAGCAGCGCAAGCTCGTCGCCCAGGCCCGTCACGCCGAGAGCGTGTTCTGGTCTGGTTCCTCGATAGCCGATGGCATCAACGCGGTCGACCCGGGCAGTCCCTTCCGCATGATCGCCGAGAGCGGCTACAAGGCCGCAGGGCATCACGAGGGCAAGCTGCTGCAGCGGATCGATCTCAATACCTGGATCGCCATGTCGATCAATCGTTCCGTGGGGAAGGTGCAAAGCCGCTTGCAGGACGGTCTGGCCTTCCTGGCCACGGTGGGATCGACGGCGCCGTTCGTCGGCCTGTTCGGCACCGTGTGGGGCATCTATCACGCCCTGACGGCGATCGGGATCGCCGGCCAGGCATCGATCGACAAGGTCGCCGGACCGGTCGGCGAAGCGCTGATCATGACCGCCATCGGTCTGGCCGTCGCGGTGCCGGCGGTCCTCGGTTACAACTGGCTGGTCAGGCGCAACAAAGTAGGCATGGAACAGGTCCGCGCCTTCGGCGAGGAGTTGCACATGGTGCTGCTCAGCGGCAGCGAAACGGAACCGGGAGCGCGGGGCTGATTCATGGCGATTACCATAGGCCAGGCGGAGGGTGAGGCGGACGACGAGGTGATGTCGGCGATCAATACCACGCCTCTCGTCGATGTCATGCTGGTGCTCCTGATCATCTTCCTGATCACCATACCGGTGGCAATTCAGCAGGTCCGGCTGAGTCTGCCGCAGGAAGCAAATCAGCCGACCCAGACCAAGCCGGAGAACATCAGCATCTCCGTGACCAATGACGGCGAGGTGTTCTGGAACGCCGCATTGCTGGCCGACAACCGGGCGCTGCTCGCCAAGTTGAAGACCGTCGCGGTGCTGGTTCCCCAGCCTGAAATCCATGTCCGCGGCGATCAGGAGGCGCGCTGGGAGTTCGTCGGCCGGGTCATTGTCGCCTGCCAGCGCGCCGGCATACTCAAGGTCGGTTTCATCACCGAACCCCCCGCCCGCGGCGGCTGATCGAGGAGCAAGAGATGGCCATGAATGTGGGCTCCGCCGGCAGTCCGGATGATCCGGAACTGATGGTGGACATGAATACCACGCCGCTGATCGACGTGATGCTGGTGCTCCTGGTGATGCTGATCATCACCATCCCGATCCAGACGCATGCGGTGAAGTTGAACATGCCGGCCGGCCATCCGCCTGCGCCTTTGATTCCGCCCGTGGTCGTCAATGTCGAGGTCGATTTTGACGGCACGGTGTTCTGGAACGGCCAGGCGCTGGCGGACCGCAAGGCGCTCGAAGCGGATCTTGCCGATGTCGCCGCCCAGGCCGTGCAGCCCGAGGTCCATGTCAAGGCCAGCAAGCTGGCCGCCTACAAGTCGGTGGCTGCGGTGCTTGCCTCGGCGCAGCGCCTGGGCGTGACCAAGCTCGGCATCGTCGGCGCGGAGAACTTGTAGAACAGATGGACGGGCAACGGCGGATCTTGACGTACTTGGCGATGCTGCTGCTGGCACCGTCGGTGCTGCCCGGCATTAATGTGGCAACTGAAGCCCGGGCCGAAGTGGCGGCCAAGGCCGAGACCGTCCGCCCGGAGGATGCAGCGCTGCATCTTGGCCTGGCCTACCTGATGCCCGGGCAGAAGGTCCGGGCGCGCCAGGTGTTGCAGAGCGTTCAGGGCAGCGATGGCGCCGCCGATCTGGCCAGGCTCTGGATCGTGGCTTCCCAGCGTTCCCCCTGATTAATTCGACCTACTTCTGGTAGCTGCCGAACAGTTCCTTGAGTTGCGCATCGGTCAGCGGCTTGGGGATGAATTTCATCGACACCGCGTCGTCCATGACCTCCCTGATCCCTGAAAGGAGGTTCGGGCTGAGCTTGTCCTTGGGATAAAACTGATCGCGCAGGCTGGCGTCGAAGTCGGGTACCTTGGCCCATTCGACATACACCTTCATCGCCGCCGGATCGGCATACATCCGATCCATGGATTCGGCATAGGCCGCGAAGAAACGTTTCAGCTGATCTTCCTTCTGCGCCAGGGCCCGTGCGCTGGTAATGGTCAGTCTTACCGTTTGCCCGCGTAACGAGGGTACATCGTTTAACCGGGCGACCATCCGGATACGCTTTTCCTTGAGCGCCGCGGCGACGAAGGTCGGCACCGACCAGCCGACATCGATCTGCCCGGACATGACCTGAGTGAAGGTCGAAGGAGGACTGCCGGTGGCGACGGGGCGAGGCGTCACGCCATAGAGTTTGGCGAGCGCCAGGACACCCTGATTGCTCGACGAGCCGTTGGTCGAATAAGCGACCGTCTTGCCGCTGACATCCTTGAAACTCTGCAGCGGAGAGTTGGCCGGGACATACCAGAGCAGGTCGCTCGCGCCGGTCATGCCGTTAGCCAGCGCGCGAATCGGCGCGCCTTTGGCAAATGCGGAGAGGACGCCCGGCGTGCCGACGCCCAGTCCCAGATCGGCGCTGTTGGAGATCACGGCCTGCAGCGTTTCGCCGGCACCCTGCGTGTACAGGATCTCCAGTTTCAAGCCATGCTTTTCAAAAATGCCCAGCCGCTGACCGACCTCCGGCGCCGCGTTTTCCCAGGTGCCGCGCTGGCCGATCGCCAGCGTCAGGGTATCGATGGCGAATGCAGCGCTGCTTGTCGCCAGCGCGAATGTCAGGGCGAGTCCCTTGAGGATTTTCATTATTGTCTCCTGTGGTCCAGTCATTACCCCTGATGGGGTTTTGCAGCAGCATAGTGATTCCCGAGAACTTGCGCAATTCGGCCGGTCCGGGGTCCCGCCGGAACTTCCGCTCGGTTGCCTTCGATGCGGCTACGAGACTGCTACGATGAGGTTCCGGAGCAATCCCAGTCCGGCGATTTCGCTTTCCAGAACATCGCCGGGCTTCATGAATTCAGGGGGCGTGCGGGCATGACCGACGCCCGCGGGCGTACCGGTGGCGATGATGTCGCCCGCTTCCAGGGTCATGCCCTGCGACAGTTCGGCGATGATCTGCGGAATCCGGAAGTACATGTGGGCGGTGCTCGAATCCTGTTTGGTCACGCCGTTGACCCGGCAGGTGAGGCGCAGATCGCCAGAATCGATCTCGTCGGCGGTGGTCAGCCACGGCCCCATCGGGCAGGTGCCGTCGATGCTCTTGCCCTTGAACCATTGCTGTCCGTGCCTGCGCTGGATGTCGCGCCAGGAGACGTCGTTGATCACGCAATAGCCGAAGACATGGCGCAGCGCATCCTCCGCCCGGATGTCCTTGCCGCCCTTGCCGATGACGACGCCGAGCTCTACCTCCCAGTCTAGCTGCGCCGACAGGCTGGAATGGAAGGGCACTGGGTCGCGGGGGCCGATGGCCGTGGTCGGCGCCTTGGTGAAAAAGGCCGGATGCGCGGGCATTTCGGTGACCTGGGGACGAGCCTTCTCGCCTTCCTTGAAGTGCGCCAGATAGTTCCAGCCGACGCAGAAGATGTTCTTGCGCGGCCGGGGAATCGGTGCCATCAGATGGACGCCGGCGAGGGGTAGATCGGCGGGTGCCTCGGCGACGAGTCGGGCGAGCCTGGCCAGCGCGGCATCCCCTGCGGCGATCAGCGAGACCATGTCGCGCTCGTCGAATTCCAGCGACAGTCCCAGTTGCCGCGCAGCATGGCCGATGTCGACCAGGCGGTCGTTGTTGCCGCGCAGTGCACCGATCCGGCCCGGAGCGCCGGCAGTGTTGGAAAAGGTCAGCAGGCGCAAGGTGTTCCCCCGGGTTTTCGATTGGCCTGCGGACTATATCAAATTCAATTTATCCATGGCTAAATCATACTTGCGCCTGCGAAGCAGGTGCTAGGTTTTCTGCACCCAGAACTGGTACATGCCGACGAAGACATCGGCATTCTCCGCTTCGAAAATGTGCCAGGAATCGAGATCGGTCATTGCTTTGTCGTCGGGGAAACGTCTGCCGTAGCGGTCCACGGCGTCCTGACCGAGATTGTTGAAGCCGATAAAGTTCAGTCCCAGTGATGCCAGCATTTCGCTGATCGCGGGCAGCGAGGTGCGATGTTCCTGAACATTGAAGAGCAGGTCGCGGCATTCGCTCGTGCCGAAGAAGTCCGGCCGCGCTGTTAGCTGCTTGAAACGACTGTCGCCGGACATCGACATCAACTCCTGACGGCAGCGCCGGATGTCTTCCGCGGTTGCGGCATATCCCCGGTCGGCGATGAACTGCCGCGCGGCAACGATATCCTGTCGGGCCAGCTCACTGTACAGCCCCAGGAGCATCATTCCCCCGGGCTTGAGCAGAGAAAGCAGGATCCGCCATCCGGCCATAGGGTCGGCGAGATGGTGCAGCACGCCGACCGATTCGATGACCTCGAAACGCCGCTCGAACGAACCTAGCTTCATGATGTCGGCCTGCGCGTATTCGATGTTCTGCAGGCCGATCTCCGCGGTTTTTCTTTTCGCGTAACACAGGCTCGTGGCGCTCAGATCGACGGCGAGCACCCTGGCGCCAAGAAATTGCTGCGCCGTCGACAGCGCATGCTGCCCGGTGCCGCATCCGGCAATCAGGATGTCGATGCCGCTGGCCGCGGGCAGGGGCCGGAGCGGGACATGGGGAAAGCGCCGGGAGAAGAATTCCTGCAGGCCATAGGCTCTGCCCCCCGAGGGGAACTTCACCCAGCGCGGATAGGGGTTTTCCTCGTATTGCCGCTGCACCGATAGGGACACTTCGTCATCGACTTCGGTCAGGCGGCGCAGGCCGGCTCGGTACCCCCGTTCCTTCGCCGGTTCCGCTACCTGCTGCAACAACAAGGCGGCCACGGCCTGTGGCCAGGAGCGGTCGAGGACGGTATCGATCGCCGGCAACGAGGACAGCGGAAAATAGGCCGCCACCGCCGCCAGCCACAAGACCGGGAAAGGGTTTGCCGATTCGATTTTGGCGCCGAGGTCAAGGCGCAACTGCACGGCCTGTTGCTGCTCTTCGGCGGTAGCGGAATAAACAAAATCGTTGATGAAACATTGCCGTCCCAGGGCGCAGTAGAACGACAGCAGCGCTTCTTCAGGCTGCTCGGCTATCGCGGTGTGCCTGGCCGCAGCGAGCATCGTTCGCCGGGTCATGGTGAGCAAGCGCTCGTAGGCCGGGTCGGCGACCTGGACATTCTCCAGCAGGCAGCGCAGCAGCGGCTCGGCGGCCATGGTGGCGAGGCCGGATGCGCCGAACAGATCTGCTCCGGCCAGCCTCGTCGGCCAGGCGTTCATCGCGCGATCGAGACAGGCTTTGATCTCCGGATTCGCCGAGATCATCGATCTGCTCACGGCGCCCAGATCGCGCGGCCGGCCCCAAGGCTCGGACAGGGCGCGGACGAGAAGTTGCCTGATTTCGGCATCGGCGGTGACAAATTCGGCCTGCCTGATGCAGGCCACGAAGGCCTGCCTGGCCTCGTTGCTCTCCTCGATTCGCAGCGCCGCAAGGACCGCCGCCAGCGCCTGGTCATAGGCGCCTTGCGCCAGCGCGAGGCTCGACAGACCGAGCAGGGCGGCGTGATAGCGGGGGTTGATCGCGATGGCTTTTGCCAGTTCCAGTTCCGCTTGCTCCAGGCGGCCCTGCTCCTGGAGCGCAGTGCCGAGATTGAAATGTGCCTCGGCAAAATCAGGCTTGAGGGACAGCGCCTGATTGAAGCAAGCCATGGCCTCGTCGACTTGCCCCTGTTCCTGGAGTGCGGCGCCGAGATTATTATGCGCCTCGGCGAAATCGGCCCTGCAGGCGATTGCACGCCTGTAGCAGGGCAGGGCTTCGGCCAGTCTGCCCAGGTCCTGAAGCAGGTTGCCCATGAAGGCGTGCGCCTCGGCCAGATCCGGTTTCAATACCAGTGCCTGACGAAAGCAGGCCAGGGCTTCCTCCCCCTTGTTCAGGCTCGGATAGATCGTGCCCAGGTTGAGTTGATAAACAGGATTGGCGGGGTTGCTGCGGATGGCATGGCGGATCAGTTGAACCGCCATTTCGCTATTGCCCGTCTGATGGGCTAGGATGCCGAGAAAGTGCAGGGCATCGGGCTGCTCCGGTGCCGCTCTGAGAATGTTGCGATAGGCGGCTTCGGCCTGCGGCAGGCGTCCGGCCTGCTGGTGCTCCAGCGCAATCCTCAGCGCCTGCTGGATCTGCTGCGGGGCCATGGCGGACGGTGGTGCCGGCGCTTGGTCGCGTGGCAGGCAGCACAGCTTGTATTTCCTGCCGCTGCCGCATCGGCAAGGGTCGTTGCGACCTGGGTTCTGCATGGCTCCAATATTCCGTTGTCGGGGTGCAGCGCGAATGTTACCCGCGAAGGCGTGCGCCGGGGTTGGGTGGGAGATAGCCTAAATTGCTACAGGACGTTACTATCGACACTTGATGGGTTTCCGCGACGGACATGAATAGCGATTCTCAAGCCGAAGGATCCGCCCTCCCCAGCGGTCTGGATCTCCTGGTGTTACTGCCGCGCTTCATCATCCGCCGCACGGACGGCCTGTATGCCGATGTTTCCATGCCTGAAGCGCGGACGGATTTTACTCAGTTCGTCGAGCGTGTGTTCGCCGCCGATGCCCTGTTCTCCGATCTCGACTATCCCCTGTTCCTAAAGCTGTACTACGAACCCGAGGCGGCCGAATTGATGGCCTGCGCTGGCAGCGGCGACAGCGGCCACGAGTTGCGTTTCGCGCAGGACATCGTGGCTTTCGCGCCCGAACGCCGGCCTATCTACCACCAGGTCAAGATCTCGCCGGACGGCAGCATGGCCGAATACCTGTTCGAACCGGTGGCGCTCGAGACCACTACCCAGGAGCCGGTCTTCGGTCCTCCGGAAGAGGACGGCACTTTGCCCATCCTGAGCTACGAGGCAAAGAGCGTGCTGGTAAGCACGCGGCTCGATCCTGACGAGTTCGTTGCCGCGATGTGGGCCAAGGGCGTCCGCTTCGGCATCGACATCAAGGCGGTTGCCGAGGCTATTGCCGGCGATCAGAGCCGGCGGCTGGAAATTTGCCGCTGGCAGTTGGCGGTTGCCGGCATCGATGCCGGCATTGCCGAGCAGACCGATTTGCTGCACAGGAACGATGCACCCAAAGAGCTGGCGAACGGCCGCATCGATTTGCGCCAGTTCAAGAATCACTTCCCCCAGGTTATGGCCGACACGCGCCTGCTGAAAAAAACGCCGCGCAGTCTGGGCGCACTGGGCTGGAAGGTGAGCGGGATGGCCATCGAACCCGGGCTGCCCAAGGATTTCGACATCGAGACCCTGGCCGGGCCCGGCACCAGGGTTGAACGGACCGCCGAGGGCGAGTTCATCGTTGCCGCGATCACCGGATTCATCAGCATCGACGGCAAATCGAACCAGATTTCCATTGATGAGAAAATCGTCAGCCGTCATGGCGTCAGCCTGCGCACCACCGGCGATCTTTCCCTCTCCGGCGCTGACTTCGAGGAACACGGCGAGGTCCAGGAGCGGCGCCAGGTGAAGGGCCACAACATGACTTTCCTCGCCGACGTATTCGGGGAAGTGGTCTCCGACGGTGGCATCATCAACTTCAAACAGGGTCTCGCCGGCGGCAGCGTGCATAACCCGGGCGGCGGCATCGTCATCACGGGCACTGCTTCGCGCGCCATGATCGAGGCCAGGGGCGGCGAGATCGTGATCGCCTCCGCCGAAAGCTGCCTGGTCATCGGCAGCAAGGTGCGCCTGGGGCGGGCGGTCAATTGTGAAATCCTGGCCGAGGATGTGACCGTGGAGAGTTGCGAGGGCTGCGCCGTCGCAGGCAGGCAAGTGACCATCGTCGACGCCGGCAGTCGCAGGGACATCGAGACGGTGGTGACCGTGCTGCTGCCGGACGAAACGGGCTGGAACCGGGAGATCGAGGCGCTGGGCAGCAGGTCGGCGGAAACCGCCAAGACCAGTGAGAAGATGGAGCAGGCGGTGGCGCAGATCTCGGAAAAGCCGGAGGTGAAACGCTTCCTCATGCTGTCGCAGAAGGTCGAGGCGAAAGCAGCCGCCTTGAACGCCGAGCAGGAGGCTGCCTGGAAGGTCATGCAGGCCCGCTTCGCGGCGGTGAAACGGCAACTCGATCAATTGCGCGGGGAGATCGGCGCGCTCGCCGAGCGGCAACGGCTCCTTGGCGAGCGTGTGGCGACAATCGAGGAGGCCAGGGCACAGGCTGCGGCGAGACCCTCGTGCGCCCTGAATGCAGTCACCGGCGACACCGTCGTGCGCAAGATGAAAGTGGCCCCCGAGGGCTTCCCCCTGGAGGCCCTTCCGGTCAAGCAAATCCACAAGCTGTTGCGTTCGCACGGCAATGTCCAGGACCATCTGTTCGCCGGCAGCAGCGGCGCGTTTTCCTGGGCCGGGCAGAAGCCGGATATGTCGGATGCGGTGTTTGACCGCCCGGCCGACGGCTAGTATCATCCGTCATCCGCCGAGTTAATCAGGACAACTTGCAGGGCGGATTTCGCGTATCGACGGTTTTTCCTTCGTTACTTCGCGCGAAAAAATTCTGCTAAAGCGTCGCCTGCTCTCCTCCCCGGAGCCGGTTGCGCCGGCTAAATTGGGGACCTATTTCAGGAGCAGCAAGCATGTCAAACGAATATCTGTTTTCTTCGGAGTCCGTCTCCGAAGGCCATCCCGACAAGGTCGCAGACCAGATCTCGGACGCGGTTCTCGACGCCGTCCTGGCTCAGGACAGTCGCGGCCGAGTCGCCTGCGAGACTCTGGTATCGACCGGGCTGGTGGTGATCTCCGGCGAGATCACCACGACCGCCAACATCAATTACATGGACATCGCGCGCGCCACCGTGCGGCGCATTGGCTACGACGATTCTGACATCGGTTTCGACTACAAGTCCTGCGCCGTGCTCACCGCGATCAATCGCCAGTCTCCGGACATCGCGCAGGGAGTGAACGAAGGGCAGGGCATCGATCTCGATCAGGGCGCCGGCGACCAGGGCCTGATGTTCGGCTATGCCTGCCGCGAGACGCCGAGTCTGATGCCTTTCCCGATCTATTACGCCCACCGCCTGATGCAGCGCCAGGCCGAGGTGAGGAAGGACGGCCGTCTGCCCTGGCTGCGCCCGGATGCGAAATCGCAACTCACCGTCCGCTATGTCGACGGTAAGCCGGTGGACATCGACACCGTGGTCATCTCCACCCAGCACGGGCCGGATGTCTCGCATGCGCAGATCTCCGAGGCGGTGATCGAGGAGATCATCAAGCCGGTGTTGCCCAAGGAAATGCTCACCGCCAAGACGCGCTTCCTGATCAACCCGACCGGCCGCTTCGTGGTCGGCGGACCGAGCGGCGATTGCGGCCTGACCGGCCGCAAGATCATCGTCGATACCTACGGCGGCGCGTCGCGACACGGCGGCGGCGCTTTCTCCGGCAAGGACCCGTCGAAGGTCGACCGCTCCGCCGCCTATGCCGGCCGCTACGTGGCGAAGAATATCGTCGCCGCCGGCCTGGCCGATCGTTGCGAAGTGCAAGTGGCCTATGCCATCGGCGTTGCCAGGCCGGTGTCGCTGATGGTCAATACCTTCGGCACGGGGCGGATCAGCGACGAGAAAATCGTCGAGCTCATCAGCAGGCATTTCGACCTGCGCCCCAAGGGCATCATCAACGCCCTCGACCTGCTCCGGCCGATCTACCAGAAGACCGCTTCCTATGGCCACTTCGGCCGCGACGAGCCGGAGTTCACCTGGGAAAATACCGACAAGGCAGCCGTCCTGAAGGCGGACGCGGGGCTTTGATTCGAGCATAACAATTTCGTTTCCCCCGCTCCGAGGGGCGCTGCAGCGATCGCGAGATCGTCAGGCTTGGAGCGGCGGTATTCCCGTAGCAACGGCGCCCATTCAGAAACTTGAATGGAGATTCACCCATGAGCGCCGTTAACAACAGCTTCACCGACTACCATGTCGCCGACCTAGCCCTGTCTTCCTGGGGCCGCAAGGAAATCCGCATCGCCGAGACCGAGATGCCCGGTCTCATGGCGATACGCGAGGAGTTTGCCGCGAGCCAGCCCCTGAAGGGCGCGAGGATCACCGGCAGCCTGCACATGACGATCCAGACCGCCGTGCTGATCGAGACCCTGACCGCGCTCGGCGCTGCCGTCCGCTGGGCCTCCTGCAACATCTTCTCGACCCAGGATCATGCCGCCGCCGCGATCGCCGCCGACGGCGTCCCGGTCTTCGCCTACAAGGGCGAGTCGCTGGAAGAGTACTGGAACTTCACCCACCGGATCTTCGAATGGGCCGACGGTTCCTATTCCAACATGATCCTCGACGACGGCGGCGATGCCACCCTGCTCCTGCATCTGGGGGCGCGCGCCGAGGCCGATATCGCGGTACTGGCGAACCCGTCCTCCGAGGAAGAGCGGGTGCTGTTCGCTGCCATCAAGGCAAAGTTGGGCGAGGACGGCAAGTGGTATTCGAACCGGCTGGCTGCCATCAAGGGCGTCACCGAGGAGACCACCACCGGTGTGCATCGGCTCTATCAGATGCATGCGCGCGGCGAGCTGAAGTTCCCGGCGATCAACGTCAATGACTCCGTGACCAAGTCCAAGTTCGACAATCTCTATGGCTGCCGCGAATCCCTGGTCGACGGCATCAAGCGCGCCACCGACGTCATGATCGCCGGCAAGGTCGCCCTGATCGCCGGTTACGGCGATGTCGGCAAGGGCTCGGCCCAGGCGATGCGCGCGCTCTCGGCCCAGGTCTGGGTGACCGAGGTCGATCCGATCTGCGCCCTGCAGGCGGCAATGGAAGGCTACCGCGTGGTGACCATGGAGTACGCCGCCGACAAGGCCGACATCTTCGTTACCTGTACCGGCAACTTCCATGTGATTACCCACGATCACATGATCAAGATGAAGGACCAGGCGATCGTCTGCAACATCGGCCACTTCGACAACGAGATCGACGTCGCCTCGGTCGAGGGCTACCAGTGGGAAGAGATCAAGCCGCAGGTCGATCACATCATCTTCCCGGACGGCAAACGCATCATCCTGCTGGCCAAGGGACGCCTGGTGAACCTCGGCTGCGGCACGGGCCATCCCTCCTACGTGATGAGTTCCTCCTTTGCCAACCAGACCATCGCCCAGATCGAGTTGTTCAACAATCCGGCCAAGTATCCTGTCGGCGTGTATGTGCTGCCCAAGCATCTCGACGAGAAGGTGGCGCGGCTGCAATTGCGCAAGTTGAACGCCCAACTCTCTGAGCTCACCGACCAGCAGGCCGACTATATCGGCGTGCCCAAGACCGGGCCGTACAAGTCCGACAGTTATCGGTATTGATATGAGGCGCGAGGATCTCAGCCTGTCGATGGAGTTCTTCCCGCCGCAGACGGCGGAAGGCGTAGCCAAGCTGCGCGTCACCCGGGCGCAGCTGGCGAAGCTGTCGCCCGATTTTCTTTCCTGCACCTTCGGCGCCGGCGGTTCGACCCGCGACCGCACGCTGGAGACGGTACTGGAAATCCAGGGCGAGGGACATGCCGCGGCGCCGCATCTCTCCTGCATCGGTTCGACGCGCGAGAACATCCGCGCGATGCTTGAGCAATACCGCGGCGCCGGCATCCGCCGCATCGTCGCGCTGCGCGGCGACCTGCCCTCGGGCATGGCCGAGGCGGGCGAGTTTAGCCATGCCGACGAATTGGTCGCGTTCATTCGCAGGGAAACCGGCGACTGGTTCCATATCGAGGTTGCCGCCTATCCCGAAGTGCATCCGCAGGCGAGATCGTCCGGGATTGATCTCGCCAACTTCAAGCGCAAGATAGACGCAGGCGCCGATTCGGCGATCACCCAGTATTTCTTCAATGCCGACGCCTACTTTCATTTCGTCGCCGAGGCGCGCGCGCTGGGCGTGACCGTGCCTATCGTGCCGGGGATCATGCCGATCGCCAGCTACACCAAGCTGGCGCGCTTTTCCGATACCTGCGGCGCCGAAATTCCGCGCTGGATGAGGAAGCGGCTGGAAGCCTACGGCGACGACTCGCCTTCGATTCGCGCCTTCGGCCTGGACGTCATCGCCGAACTGTGCCAGCGCCTGTTGGCCGGCGGCGCACCCGGCCTGCATTTCTACACGCTGAACCAGGCGACATTGACCAGCGAAATCTGGAAGCGTCTGACGTTCTAGCGGCGCGTTAAAATACCCGGCACCACTCAAAAAGCAAGGACTCGTCATGGCAGGTCATTCCAAATGGGCCAATATCCAGCACCGCAAGGGGCGGCAGGACGCCAAGCGCGGCAAGGCCTTCACCAAACTGATCAAGGAGATCACCGTCGCTGCCAAGATGGGCGGGGGCGACATGAACTTCAATCCGCGTCTGCGCCTGGCCGTGGAAAAAGCCAAGGCCGAGAACATGCCGTCCGACAACATCAAGAACGCCACCAAGCGCGGCACCGGCGAACTGGAAGGGGTGAACTACGAGGAGATCCGCTATGAAGGCTATGGCATCAACGGCGCCGCGGTGATCGTCGATTGCCTCACCGACAACAAGACGCGCACCGTCGCCGATGTCCGCCACGCCTTCAACAAATACGGCGGCAATCTCGGCACCGACGGTTCGGTGGCCTTCCTCTTCAAGCACTGCGGCCAGTTCCTGTTCGCCCCCGGCGCCGACGAGGACAAATTACTGGAGGCCGCGCTGGAAGCAGGCGCGGAGGATGTGGTTACGAACGAGGACGGTTCGATCGAAGTGCTTTCCGGCCAGGGAGATTTCCTCGCGGTCAAGGAGGCGCTGGAGAAGGCCGGCTTCAAGCCCGGCTTCGCGGAGGTGACGATGAAGCCGCAGACCGAGACGGTGTTCACCGGCGACGATGCGGCAAAAATGCAGAAGCTGCTCGACGCGCTCGAATCCCTGGACGACGTGCAGGAAGTCTATACCAACGCCGTGATCGAGGAATAAGCGGCTCCATGGCGGAGCCCGGCGTGCGTATCCTCGGCATCGACCCGGGACTGAGGGTGACCGGGTTTGGCGTGATCGACAGAGTTGGCAACAAGCTGGTCTATGTCACCAGCGGCTGCATCAAGACCGGCGAGGGCGGCGAACTGCCGGGGCGGCTGAAGATCATCGTCGAGGGCATAGCCGAGGTGATCGCGGCTCACCGTCCGCAGCAGGCCGCCGTCGAGAAGGTGTTCGTCAATGTCAATCCGCAATCGACCCTGCTCCTGGGCCAGGCGCGCGGTGCCGCGATCAGCGCGCTGGTGATCGCCGGGCTGCCGGTTGCGGAATACACTGCACTGCAGGTCAAGCAGGCGGTGGTCGGCCAGGGCAAGGCGGCCAAGGAGCAGGTGCAGGCGATGGTGGTGAGGCTGTTGCAGCTTGCCGGCGACCCCTCTGCCGATGCCGCCGACGCGCTGGCCTGCGCCATCTGTCATGCGCATGGCGGACAGGGTCTGGGCGCATTGAAGACCGCCGGTTTTCGGGTCAGGAACGGCCGGCTGGTTTAAGCTAATCTAAGGAAAAAATATGATCGGTCGCCTGAGCGGCATCCTCATCGAGAAGAATCCGCCGCAGATCACGCTCGACGTGCATGGCGTCGGCTACGACATCGACGTGCCGATGAGCACCTACTACCACCTGCCCGCCGCCGGAGAAAAGGCCAGCCTGCATACGCACCTGATCGTCCGCGAGGACGGCCACTTCCTCTACGGTTTTCTCTCCCAGGACGAGCGCGCCGCCTTCCGTCAGTTACTGAAAATCAGCGGCGTCGGCGCGCGCATCGCGCTGGCCGTGCTCTCCGGCCTGTCCGTGGCGGAACTGGCGCAGGCGGTGGTGATGCAGGAGGCGGGCCGGCTGATGAAAGTCCCGGGCATAGGCAAGAAGACCGCCGAGCGCCTGCTTCTGGAATTGCGCGACCGGTTGCCCAAGGCGTCGGCTTCAAGCGGTGCAGCCGTCGCCTTGCCCGATGCCGGCAGCGACATCATGAATGCGCTGCTGGCCCTGGGCTACAGCGAACGCGAGGCGGTCGCGGCGATGCGCCAGTTGCCCGAGGCCGTGGCCGTGCCCGAAGGCATACGCCAGGCCTTGAAGCTCCTGTCCAAGGCCTAGCACCTGCTTCGCTGGCACAAGCGCCCTGGGTTGTCTGAAAGACAACGACGGGCGCTAGCAAATCAGGTCGCTTCCCAGGATCGGTTAAACTGCCGGTCATGGCCATCGAAACCGACCTGCTCGAAAGCCGCCTGATCGTCGCCACCTCGGCCTCGCCGCAGGAAGACGTCATCGAGCGCGCCCTGCGGCCGAAGCGGCTCGCCGACTATGTCGGCCAGCAGAAGATCCGCAGTCAATTCGAAATTTTCATCCAGGCGGCCAGGCAGCGCGGCGAATCGCTAGACCATGTGCTGTTGTTCGGTCCGCCGGGCCTGGGCAAGACCACGCTGGCGCATATCATCGCTCACGAGATGGGCGTGAATCTGCGCCAGACCTCGGGTCCCGTGCTGGAGCGCGCCGGCGATCTGGCGGCGATCCTGACCAACCTCGAACCGAACGACGTGCTGTTCATCGACGAGATCCATCGCCTGAGTCCTGTGGTCGAGGAAATCCTCTATCCGGCACTCGAGGATTTCCAGATCGACATCATGATCGGCGAAGGGCCGTCGGCGCGCTCGGTCAAGCTCGACTTGCCACCGTTCACCCTGGTCGGCGCGACGACGCGTGCGGGCATGCTGACCAATCCGCTGCGTGACCGCTTCGGCATCGTCGCCCGGCTGGAGTTCTATACGCCGGAAGAACTCGGCCTGATCGTCACCCGCTCGGCGGATCTGCTCAAAGTGCATGTCGCCCTTGAGGGCGCCAGCGAGATCGCCAAACGCTCGCGCGGCACGCCGCGCATCGCCAATCGCCTACTGCGGCGGGTGCGCGACTTCGCCGAGGTCAAGGCCGAGGGCCGGATCACGCGTGAGGTGGCCGACGCCGCGTTGACCATGCTCGACGTCGATCATCTCGGCCTCGACATCATGGACCGGAAGCTGTTGTTAGCCATGCTGGAGAAGTTCGGCGGCGGTCCGGTCGGCGTGGACAACCTGGCCGCCGCGATCGGCGAGGCGCGCGACACCATCGAGGACGTGCTCGAACCTTTCCTGATTCAGCAAGGCTATTTGCAGCGGACGCCGCGCGGGCGCATTGCCACGCCGGCGATCTGGCGTCATTTCGGCCTGAGTTTACCCAACGCACCCAACGACCCTAATCTGCCGCTCTGGAAGGAGCCGTAGTCCGATGCCAAGTACCACGCCACGCGCCAGCTTCGTTCTGCCCGTACGCGTTTATTACGAGGACACCGACGCCGCCGGCATCGTCTATTACGCCAACTACCTGAAGTATTTCGAACGCGCCCGCAGCGAATGGCTGCGCGCCTTGGGCTTCGAGCAGCGAGGCCTGGCGGAACTGGGCATTGCCTTCGCTGCGCGCTCGATTGCCGTCGAGTACCTGAAGCCGGCGCGCCTCGACGATGCATTGAACGTTGTCTCGGAAATCGAGTCCCTTGGTCGGGCGCAAATCGTTTTCGCCCAGCGCGTCCTGCGCCAAGCGGACGGAGAACTGCTGCTGACCTCATCGATGCGCATCGCCTGCATCGCGACGGCGGGCATGAGACCGGCGGCGATGCCGCAAGACATTTATCAAACCTTCAAGGCCCTGACTGGAAAAAGCGCATGAACATCACCCAGGATCTTTCCATTTTCGAACTGGTCGTCAATGCCAGCCTTGTCGTCAAACTCATCCTGGCGCTCTTGGCATTCGTCTCCTTCATGTCCTGGTACTGGATCTTCCGCAAGTGGTTCGCGCTGCGCGACGCCCGCGCCCGCACCGACC
This sequence comes from uncultured Sterolibacterium sp., assembly GCA_903832735.1. GTDB lineage: Bacteria > Pseudomonadota > Gammaproteobacteria > Burkholderiales > Rhodocyclaceae > CAIYYX01. The sequence goes on along the minus strand of CAILCO010000112.1, from coordinate 15,178 downwards.
GCTTCGAGCGCGACTTCTGGAGCGGTGGCGACCTGAACAGCCTGTATCAGAGCGCGGTCAATGACCGCCACAGCACCGGCGCCATGGAGCGCATCTTCGAGGCCGGTTACCGTGAATTCAACAAGCTCAAGGGGCAGAAGACGATGGATTCAGCCACCGTGGTCGATGCCGCCCGCCGCGCCATGCGCGCCACCTACCAGCGCGAGACCGACCATCTGGAAGCCCACCTGGCCTTCCTCGCCTCGGTCGGTTCGGTCAGTCCCTACGTCGGCCTGCTGGGCACGGTGTGGGGCATCATGCACGCCTTCCGCGGCCTGGCCAACGTCAGTTCGGCGACGCTGGCGCAGGTCGCCCCGGGCATCGCCGAGGCGCTGGTGGCCACTGCCATCGGCCTGTTCGCCGCGATCCCGGCGGTCGTCGCCTACAACCGCTACGCCCATGACGTCGATCGCATCTCGGTGCGCTTCGAAAGTTTCATGGAGGAGTTCTCCAACATTCTCCAAAGGCAACTCAGATGAGGCAGCGGAGGCTGATGAACCAGATCAACGTCGTGCCCTATATCGACGTGATGCTGGTGCTGCTGGTCATCTTCATGGCCACGGCGCCGATGATCCAGAGCGGCAGCGTCGCGCTGCCCAGCGTCGGCAAGAGCGCCACGCCGCCGGTGGCGCCGCTGGAGGTGATCGTCAGGGCCGATGCCACCCTGGCGCTCAACGACCGCGCCAAGGGCGGCGGCGAGCAGACCGTCAGCAAGAGCGATCTGGCTGCCCGTCTCAGGGAAGCACAGGCGCGGAACCCGCAGCAGGCGGTGCTCATTGCCGGCGACAAGAACGTCAGGTACGAGGCCGTGTTGAACGTCATGGACGAGCTGCAAAGGCAGCAGGTGGCGAAGATCGGCCTGCTGGTGCAGCCTTCAGCGAAATGAAATTCGCCCAGCCGGTGCCCGCGCCTGGCAGGCGCGCCGCGGTGGTCCTGGCGGTGGCGGTGCATCTCCTGCTGATCGCCTTCCTGTTCTACGGCATTCGCTGGCAGAGCCGTTCGCCCGAGGCCGTCGAGGTCGAACTGGTGCGCGCCGAGCCCGCGCCGCCCCGGGCGGAGGCGCCGCCGCGAAAGGAGGAAGCTGCTCCCGCGCCGGAAGTGAAACCCAAACCTGCGCCTGAGCCCAAGCCGCTACCCAAGGTGGAAGCCAAGCCGCCGCCCAAGCCCGAGATCGCGATCAAGGAAAAACCGAAACCGGTGAAAGCTGCGCCCGTGCCGCCGAAACCGACAGCGAAACCACAGTTTGATCCAGGCAGGTTGCTCGAAGAAGATCTCAAGGCCACCGAAGAGCGCAAAAATATCGTCGCTGACGAGAAGCGGGTGGCGCAACTGAAGGCGGCGCAGGCCGCCTCGGCGAGGGATCGGGCGAACGCCGATTACGTGGCCAGGATACGCGGCAAGATCAAGGGTAATATCGTCCTGCCGCCCGGCATCAAGGGCAATCCGGAAGCGCTATTCGATGTCGTGCAATTGCCCAGCGGAGAAATACTCAGCGTCAAGTTGAAGAAGACCAGCGGCCATGAGGCTTACGATACGGCCGTGGAGCGGGCCATCTGGAAATCCTCGCCACTGCCCCGGCCGGAGCAGGCGGAACTATTCAGTCGTTCGCTCGAACTTACGTTCAAGCCGCTGGATAACTGAAGGTATAATTCCTCATCATGAAATCTGTCTTGTGTCGTTTCGCTTTTCGCAGCCTAGCAGCGTCATTGCTGTGTTTCTCCGCCGCGGCCCACGCCCAGTTGTCGATCGAAATCACCGGTGCAGGGGCCAACCGTCTGCCGGTGGCCGTGGCCGACTTTTCCGGCGAGCGCATCGTCTCCCAGGCGCTGGCCTCGGTGGTGCGCGCCGACCTCGAACGCAGCGGCCAGTTCCGTCTGATCGATGCCGGGGCCACCGCCCTGGCCGAAACCGCGCCGGTCAGTTATCCCGACTGGAAGGCACGCGGCGCTGACGCGCTTGCCACCGGCAGCGTCAGCGCCGCCGCCGATGGCCGCTACGAGACGCGCTTTCGGTTATACGATGTGCAAAAGCAGGCGGCGCTCGGCGGCCAGGCCTTCATCGCCAATACCGGGCAATTGCGCGCCACGGCACACCGCATCAGCGACTTCATCTATGAGAAATTGACTGGCGAACCGGGAATCTTTTCGACGCGTATCGCCTATGTGGTGAAAAGCACCGGCCGCTACGAACTGCAGATCGCCGATGCCGATGGCGAGAATGCCCAGACCGCGCTCGCTTCACGCGAGCCCATCATCTCGCCGACCTGGTCGCCCGACGGCACCCGTCTGGCCTATGTCTCTTTCGAAGCGAAGAAGCCTATCGTCTACGTGCATTCGCTGGCCACCGGCCGACGCCATGTCGCCGCCAACTTCAAGGGCTCGAATTCCGCGCCGGCCTGGTCGCCGGACGGCAAGAAACTGGCTGTGGTCCTTTCCAAGGATGGCGGCTCCCAGCTTTATCTGGTCAACGCCGACGGCAGCGGCATTCTTCGCCTGGCCAGTTCCGCCGGCATAGACACCGAGCCGCGCTTCTCGCCCGATGGGCAATCGATCTACTTCACCTCCGATCGCGGCGGCAGTCCGCAGATCTATCGTATTCCCGCAGCTGGCGGGGGAGCCGAGCGCGTCACTTTCGAGGGCAGCTACAATGTCACGCCGCGGCTGTCGCCCGACGGCAAGAGCATGGCCTTCATCGCGCGCAACGATGGCCGGTTTCAGGTGGCCTTGATGGACCTCGCAAGCAAGCAGACGCAGATATTGACCGATTCGTCCAAGGACGAGTCGCCGAGCTTTGCACCCAACGGCCGGATGATCATTTACGCCACCGAAGTAGGCGGCCGTGGCGTGCTCGCCGCCGTTTCCAGTGATGGTCGCGTCAAACAGAAACTCTCGGTGCAGGCTGCGGATGTGCGCGAGCCGGCCTGGGGCTTTTTCGTAAAATAAGCAATTCAAACCTAGGGAGCCTGACCATGAGTAAGATTTTCCTTATTGCTGTCGCCAGCCTGATGCTGGCCGCCTGCGGTTCCCAGCCCCCCGCGCCCGAGCAGACCGGTGCCAAGGTCGAGGAGCGCACCCCGGCGGCGGTCAAGGTGGAAGTGCCGCAGGTCAAGCCGGTCACGCCGGAACCGGTGGAACTCACCGGCATGGCGGCGCTCAGGGATCCGAAGAACATCCTTTCCAAGCGCAGCGTGTACTTCGATTACGATCAGTACTCGATCAAGGACGAGTTCAAGCCTCTGCTGGAAGCGCACGGCAGTTTCCTGGCCGCCAATCCCAAGGTCAAGATGCTGATCCAGGGCAATGCCGACGAGCGCGGCAGTCGTGAATACAACCTCGCCCTCGGCCAGAAGCGCGCCGACGCGGTGAAGAAGATGCTGTCGCTGCTCGGTGCCAAGGATGAGCAGATGGAATCGGTTAGCCTCGGTGAAGAGAAGCCGCGCAATCCCGGGCACGATGATGCCGCCTGGGCCGAGAACCGCCGCGACGACATGCTCTATACGGGAGAGTACTGAGCGATGCGCGCCACAGGGTTCGCCGTCCTGGCGGCGTCCGTCCTGACGCTGGCGGCAGCGCCCGCGCGCGCCGGGATGTTCGATGACGACGTGGCCCGCGCCGGCGTGGCGCAACTGCGCGCCGACTGGACGCAGTTGCAGAGCGAATTGGCCAAGCAGGGCGAGCGCATCGATGCCGGTTTCAACACCGCAACGCGCGGCCAGATCGATCTCGCCAACCAGTTCGAGGCGCTGAAAGCCGAGCTTGCCAAGCTGCGCGGCCAGATCGAAGTGCAAGGCTACGAGACCGAGGCGGCGAAAAAGCGGCAGACCGATTTCTATGCCGATCTCGACGCACGTTTGCGCAAACTGGAGACGGCCGCCGCCCAGGTCCAGGTCGAAGCCAAACCCGCCGCGCCCGAGGTCGATGCCGCCGCCGAGACGCGCGATTACGAGGCGGCATTGACCCTGTTCAAGAGCGTCAAGTACAAGGACGCCCTGCAGGCCTTCCAGGACTTCATCAAGAATTACGGCAAGAGCACGCTATTGCCGAGCGCGCACTACTGGGCCGCCTCGTGCCACTACCAGTTGCGCGAGTACGCCAAGGCCGCCGAAATGTTCGCCAAGGTGCCGGCCGGCTGGCCCCAGGACGGCCGGGCGCCGGATGCGCTGCTCGGCCAGGCCAACAGCCAGCAGTTGAGTGGCGACGCCAAGGGTGCCCGGAAGACCTTCGAGTCCCTGATCGCACACTATCCGAACAGCAGCGCTGCCCAGACCGCCAGACTGACGCTCAAGAAGAAGTGATGGCGGGCGGCATTGCCGGTAGGGAGGCGACACTGAAGATCAGCGAAATCTTCCATTCGCTGCAGGGCGAGTCGACCCGTGTCGGGCTGCCTACCGTCTTCGTTCGCCTCACCGGCTGTCCGCTGCGCTGCACCTGGTGCGATAGCGAATATGCCTTTTCCGGCGGCAGCAGTATGAGCGTGTCCGAGGTGCTGGACCGCGTCGCCCAATATGCCTGCCATGCCGTCTGCGTCACCGGCGGCGAGCCGCTGGCGCAGAAGGCTTGTCTCGAGCTGTTGCGGGTGCTGTGCGAGGCCGGTCACTCGGTTTCTCTGGAAACCAGCGGCGCGCTCAATCTTGCCGGCGTCGATCCCCGCGTCGCCAGGATCATGGACCTGAAGGCGCCTGGTTCCGGCGAGGCGGAGAAGAACCGCTGGGAGAACCTGGATGCGCTCAACGGCCGCGACGAGATCAAGTTCGTGCTGGCCTCAGCAAGCGATTACGACTGGGCGCGACAGGTGTTGCGCGCGAGGCGGCTGGATGAGATCTGCACGGTGCTGTTTGCCCCGGTGCAAGGGCAACTGGAGCCGGCGCAACTGGCCGACTGGATACTTCGGGACCGGTTGCCGGTACGCTTCCAGTTGCAGCTGCATAAAATTCTCTGGGGTGCGGAGCGAGGCCGCTAGGATGAAACTGCCCCCACGCCGTGCGGCAAAGCCGCATCCCGCTTCGCGGGACCAGCCTTCGGCTGTCCTGCGGCCTCCAGCCTTGTGTTCGCTGCCCCCCGCGGGGGTGGGTCAGTACGTTGGGTCGGCCCGGCCGTACTGACATGTCGACTGCTCATGCTGTCGTGCTGCTCTCCGGCGGACTGGATTCTGCGACCGTCCTGGCGCTCGCCCGGAGCCGCGGACTTTCCTGCCATTGCCTGTCGCTGGACTATGGTCAGCGACACCGCGTCGAACTCGAAGCGGCGGCGCGCGTCGCCGCGAGCCTCGGCGCCGCCGAGCAGTGCACTGTGCAACTCGACCTGACCCGGTTCGGCGGCTCAGCCCTGACCGACTCGGCGATAGACGTGCCGACCGATGGCGTCGGCACGGGCATCCCGGTCACCTATGTCCCGGCGCGCAACACCATCATGCTCTCGCTGGCCCTGGCCTGGGCCGAGGTGCTCGATGCAGCCGACATCTTCGTCGGCGTCAATGCCGTCGATTATTCGGGCTATCCCGACTGCCGGCCGGAATACATCCGCGCCTTCGAGACCATGGCCAATCTTGCGACCCGGGCGGCGGTCGAAGGCCGGCGGCTGACCATCCATGCGCCGCTGATCGAACTTTCCAAGGCCGAGATCATCCGCACCGGCGTCTCGCTCGGCGTCGATTACTCGCAGACCATCTCCTGCTACCAGGCCGACGCCCAGGGCCGCGCCTGCGGCGCCTGCGACTCCTGCCGGCTGCGCCGCGCCGGCTTCGAGGCGGCCGGTATCATCGATCCGACGCCCTACCTGAGCCGCTGAGGGCGGGAGATGCAGTTCACGATCCACAATCAGGTACTGCTATCGGCGTTCGTCATCGCGGCGTTCCTGGGCGCCATCGTAAACAAGACCAATTTCTGCACCATGGGCGCGGTGTCAGACTGGGTCAACATGTCCGACACCGGCCGGCTGCGCTCCTGGCTCCTGGCCATCGCCGTCGCCATCGCTTGCGTCCTGGCGCTCGAGGCGAGCGGCCGGGTGAATCTCTCGGACGCCACATTTCCTCCCTACCGCTCGGCGAACTTCGCCTGGTTGCGCGACCTGCTTGGCGGCGCGATGTTCGGGATCGGCATGACCCTCGCGTCAGGATGCGGCAACAAAACCCTGGTGCGCCTCGGCGGCGGCAATCTCAAGTCGCTGGTGGTGCTGGCGATCGCCTCGGTCATGGCCTATCTGATGATCTGGAGCGATTTCTACGGCGTGCTGTTCGATAGTTGGATGGCGCCGCTGGCCATCGGACTTGATCAGTACGGGATCAAGAGCCAGGCGCTCGACGCCATCCTCGGCGGCGTGCTCGGCATGGAGAATACCGCCGCGCTGCATCTCACGATGGGTGGCGCCATCGTGGCAGGGCTATTGATATTCATCTTCAGCTCAGGGGAGTTCCGCGCCAATCGCGACAACCTTCTCGGCGGCGCGGCGGTCGGCGTGGCCGTCGCAGCCGGCTGGGCGATCACCGGCGGCGGCATCGGCCAGGCCTGGAAGGAATGGGCCGAGATGGCCGATACCCTGCCGTCGCGGGTGTCGACCCAGTCTTTCACATTCGTCAGCCCGATGGGCGATGCCGTGCACTACCTGATGGATCCCGCCAATTTATCGCTGATCAATTTCGGTATCGCCGCCTTCGCCGGGGTGATCGTCGGCTCGTTTATTTACGCCGTGGCAAGCCGCAGCTTCCGCTTCGAATGGTTCGCCTCGCTTGGCGACTTCGTCAATCACGCGCTCGGCGCGGTCCTGATGGGCGTGGGCGGGGTGCTGGGCATGGGTTGCAGCATCGGCCAGGGCGTCACCGGAGTATCGACACTGGCGCTCGGTTCCTTGCTGGCACTGGCCGCCATCATTGCCGGCTCCGCAGGCACGATGAAATTTCAGTACTGGAAAATGATGCGCGAGCCCTGATCCCGTAGCCGGGTTGTTGCGGGTTTGACATCGGGGCGGCTACTTCCTATAATTCGCGCCTTTCGCTGGGTCGTTAGCTCAGTTGGTAGAGCAGCGGACTTTTAATCCGTTTGTCGTGGGTTCGACCCCCGCACGACCCACCACTAACAACTGCAGGCGAAAAATATCCTACCGGGCCCTTAGCTCAGCTGGTAGAGCAGCGGACTCTTAATCCGTTTGTCGACAGTTCGATCCTGTCAGGGCCCACCAAACAAAGCAGCAAATACAACGGGTTAGCTAACAAAGCTAACCCGTTGTCATTGTCAAAACTGCTTACACACCACTTACACACTTTGTTCAAAAGTGCTGCCTGTTTTCTACGCTCAATTGCTCGCTGTTTAACTGCCTACGCAGCGTCGTTTTGCTGACTTGCGGTTACAGATCGCGCGCAACAAACAGTTACGTCGTGGAAATAAAGCCGACACGCGCCGCCGATACTATTAGCGCCGTTGAATCTCCTTCAACGAGTAATTGTTGTCTCCTCCTATTTGCCCCCAACTAATCCTTGGGGGCATTTTTTTCAATATTGCCAACCAGCTTACACACTTAGATCATTTGCTCATTTAGGCAAAAGAAACTACAGTGCGTTATGCCCGAAAAATCACCAACTACTGAAATACTGCTGGCGCGCGAACTTGTGCTGTATCAGCGCGAGCGCAGCAGCATCTGGCAATGTCGCTACAAAGTTGATGGCAAGTGGCAACGCGCAACGACTAAGGAGCGCGACTTAGAGAAGGCGAAAAGAAAAGCATTAGATTTGAAGGTTGTGGCTGAGATCCGCAAACGCGACAACCTACCAGTTATTACTCGCAAGTTCAGAGACGTTGCCATACACAACTAAATGGAGTAAATGATATGAGCGCACTAGCTAACTTGAAGCTGATCGCTGCAAAGCGTCCTGTCCAAATGTCGCCTGCTGTTCAGCGCCGCAATAAGGTAGCAAAGCGCATCTTTGAGCAAATCCAGCTTGCTACAGCAGCGCAGGATGGCAAGAGCTACGCTCCGACTAAGCAGCGGACTGTGACGGATGCTGAAACTGGCGAGAAGAAAACAGTAGCTGTGCCCAAGCGCATCAAAAGCTGGGCATTTACTACAGATGCTGGCAAGCTGTGCGTTCAACTGCGCTACGGTGCGAAGATTGTTGAAATTGCCAAAGGCAAGACCGCTGTTGAGCTCGCCAGTGCTAGCGACCTTGTTTCAACGCTTGAGACGTTGAAGACTGCTGTTGAAGCGGGAGAACTGGATGCACAACTTGAGTCGGTCGCTGGATCAGTGAAAGCTGGCTTTAAGAAGTGACCAGCGTTTCACGCACTAGCGCAGCTTGAATATATGGGCTGTGCTAGTGCCGCGCTGGCTGTAGCATCTCTTCTGTCTTCGTCATCAATAAATACAAGAAGGAGAACGAAGATGAAGATCAATGAAGTTATTGTGAGCAAACCGCAGAAGGCTGCGACGGTTCAGCCAACCGTCGTGCAGCAGCAGCGCAAGGTCGCTGGGGTAGTAGGTCAGATCGCAGTAAGTGACGCGCGGCAGCCTGCGACCGAACTGGAGAAGGTGCTGGCTATGCGGCAAATGTCGGCGTTGCAGAAGCGGACAGACAAGACATACGCTGAAAAGCTGCGCCAGCAGCTTGCTAACGCTGAGAATGCGGCACTATAGACAATGGCATAGTTGGGGCGCATACTTTCTAAAGAGTTCTATGCTTCAAAATTTATATCTAGCAGCAATTATTGACAGGCATTCTCATCGATAACCACGTAGAAGAAGATATTAATAATGAAGGCAATCATTACGTTAGTGCTAGTTTTACTTTCCTTTTACGCTAACGCTACGTCTATGATCGATGTAATGGGTAGATGCGACCAAGGGCAGAAGTTTCAGAATATTGTTGACTGCATCAAGGAGACCTACCAAAAAGAAGGCAATGAACCAAATGCGGGAAATATAAAAGCATTTTATGCCAACCTGGACGAGATTAGCGATGCAAATTTAAGCGGGCAATTAACTGATGCCCAAGCCAAGAGCGCTGCTTTTCGAGCTTTTCTTAGCATAGTTCAATCTGAAAACGATAGACGAAATGGGATCGTGCGTCAGCAACAGCAGCAGCAAATACAACAACAGCAGCAGCAAATCCAGCAACAGCAGCAAACTCAATCTGCGATTGACGCATTTATTAGAAATACGCAAGTGCAGCAACCTCCTCAACCTGTTTATACACAATGTCAAAGAAACGGACAATTGGTAAACTGCACATCTCGCTGAGGTATAGTGATTTATATCTTTCAACGTAACTGAAATTAATATCCGACAAACTTAATTATTTGTATTTAACGGCGAGATTATTGTGCTCTTATTTGGTTATTGCCGTCCGCCAAGTAAAGAACTTGAACGCTGTGCATCAATTCTTTTCTCACGCCTATCAGAGAGAGTAGTTGTTAGTAAATTAGATATTATCGTTAGAGAATGGAGGCCAACAGAAAATGAATGTCATTTCAACGCACGTTACTTGACGCTGTTAGACCCTACTTATAAACCCGTCCATGGATGGCTTTATATTGAAGGTTTGGATGCACTAGGTTTTGTCCGATTTGCTTCACATTCGGTGGTTGAAGATAGCGACGGTATTTTGTTTGACATTACTCCGTGCAACAGCGATACAACGAAATTCGGATTTATACGCTCAAGACTTTCTAGTGACTTATATGACAAGCTAGTTGACGATCTTATTTCTGTTCACGGATCGTCAAATTGTCTAGACCATTTACTTGTAAAAGCGAAAAATTGTTAGGTAGAAAGTAAGGGTTATGAAACTTATAACAAAGTTCAATGCCGCTAATACTCAGTGATTGCATCGATGAGAATGTTACATAAAACTATTTTTATATTGTTGGTGTTAATTAACCATAACTCAATTGCTCAGTTACGTGCGCCAACTGATTTGGAACTTAAGGCCGCCTATTGCATGACTATAGTAGGACACTATAGAGATGTTAATCAGACCGCTAAAACGTTAACTGCTAACGCGGGATTGCTTGATTTTTACGATAAGCAAATTGCGGAATTCGAAGGACGCGGAAAAAAGGTTTCATCGTACCTCGCAATAAACATAGGACATATAGAGCCATTAGGGCTAGCTGTTGCGATGGCAAGTGCAAAGGATGACATAACGAAAATTGAACTTGATAATGAATTAAATTCATGTATTAAATCATGCTCAAATGATTTTATGCTTGATCGCGCTTACCAGAAATTTGAACAATGCTATAACAAATGTGTATTAAATAACGATAGAATGAAGAAGATGAGGTCTTGCTGGGATCTAACTTGGCTACCTTTTTGAGGACTTAGTGCTCTAATTTTGTATTTGACAATACACTGCTTTAAATCGTATACCTAACTTTGCAAGTAATGCTATCAAGTTGGCAAGAAGTGGCACTCATCCGTTCTTTGCAGAATTAATGCTGCTCTTTTTAATTAGTGTTTTTTGATGGGGCTTAATTTGAGAGAGACTAAGGCGGTAATTATTATATTTGCACTAGGCTTATATTGGTATGGATGGCGTGAAGGTATTAAGGAAGCAAGATCAGTTAGCCAAACTTGGGTAACTATAATATGGATTGGTGGGCTATTAGCTCTACCTTTCTTTACATATAGATACTGGCGAAAAGGTCTAGTTCCGATGGTATTCACATACGCAGGTGCAATTTTGTTTTTACTAGTCAAGTCCTATAATGGATAATTTAATTTATCTATCTAATTTCGAAAAATTCCCGCTCAATTAAAAATTTGTCTCCTTTTCAGCTATGTAAAATCTATGCTTTGCTTTGAAGTAAGTTCAATCTGCAATTGGCGAAAATAGCTAAACTTATTGCATATTTTAATGACAGACATAGTTCAACGGTAGAACGTGGCGGCTGAACCCGTTTCATGCAAGTTCAATTCTTGCTGTCTGTCACTCAATAGTTGCATTTGAGTAAAGCTGATGGTAATTTGATGAGGTGGATAAAATGGAAATTGGTTTAGTTGGAAGGCGACTTACTAACAAAACATTTGGAAGTTCAGAGAATGGTGACATCTTGTTTGAGGTGACTTTGGACGGAGTTGCCAGAAAATTTGCCATGTCGAAGGAAGCTTTGCATGATTTTTCTGAATCAAACTCTACTGGCGAAGCGCTTTGCGATGAGTTTGATCGCTTCTGGAATGAGATTAAAGTTAAATTAGAAAGAGTTGTTGGTTTGGAAAATTATGGGTTTCCGAACGCGCTGCCAGACTTTGTGTTTCATACCATTTAATATTTGCGTACATTTTACTTAGGGACCTGTTATGGCAAAGGCAAAACTTACTAAAGAGCAGCAACTAGCGAAGATTGTAGAGCAAGAGAAGAAGTTAGCTGAGAAGAAAGCTAAGCTGCTGGCTAAGACTGCTGACTTAGGCAAGGACTCGGCAGGTATGGCAGCGCTGCTTACTGCTGTGCAATCTGTAGCAGACGATAACAAAGTTGCTGTAGCTGATGTTATCAAAGCAGTAGCTAAGCTGAAGCGCACTGGATTGAAGATAGAGAAAGCTACACGAGCGGCGAAAGATCCAAACGCGCCCAAGCGCACACGCGGTCCAAACAAGCCGAAGCAAGCGTAACTTAAGTAACGCTTGTGCTGCGTTGCAAGTAGAGTCCGAATGCTGCGATGCCCAGCAGTTCGTTTTAAGCGCAGCAAGGGTGCCGAGCAAGCGTTTGCGATACACAAACGCTGCTATCATTAGCAGCTAAGTGCGTGATTACAAATCAGTTTGCTCACACACTTTGCTACACACCGATATTTAACGCTTGTAAGCTATTGATAACAAACGATATTAATTGAGTGTCTTTACTCTTAATCCGTTTGTCGACAGTTCGATCCTGTCAGGGCCCACCAAACAAAGCAGCAAATACAACGGGTTAGCTGCCAAAGCTAACCCGTTGTCATCTTGTAAATCGCTTACACACCGCTTACACACTTTGTTCAAAAGTGCTGCCTGTTTTCTACGCTCAATTGCGCCATTTTTCTCGCCGCAGCAGTGGCGCTTTGCTGACTTGCGGTTACAACTGGCGACGAAGACTTACTTATTGGCAACAATGCGGCAACGCGCCGCCAATATGATTAGAACCGTTGAATCCCCTTCAACAAGTTGTCTCCTCCTATTTGCCCCCAGCTAATCCTTGGGGGCATTTTTTTAGTGCGCGCCGCCAACCAGCTTACACACTGAGTTCGTTTGCTCTATCAAGCAAAAGAAACTACAGTGCGCTATGCCCGAAAAATCAGCGACTACTGAAATACTGTTGGACAGAGAGCTTGTGCTGTACCAGCGCGAGCGCAGCAGCATCTGGCAATGTCGCTTCAAAGTTGGCGGCGTTTGGCAGCGTGCCACAACAAAAGAGCGTGACTTGGCGAAGGCGAAATCAAAAGCCTTCGACTTAAAGGTTACGGCGGAGATACGCAAGCGCGACAACCTGCCAGTCATTACCCGCAAGTTCAGAGACGTTGCCAAGCTCGCCATTGAGCGAATTGAGCAAGAGCAAGCTGCTGGCAAGGGTAAGGCGATTTACGTCGATTACAAGCCCGTTATCACCGAATATCTCATTCCGTGCTTGGGCAAGCGCAACATCACCAATATCGATTACGCGGCATTGAACGAGTTGGATGCTTGGCGAATTCAGAAAATGGGTAAAGTGCCGAGCCAGAGCACGATGCTGACTCATAACGCGGCGCTGAACAGGGTTTTTGACGAAGCGGTGATACGCGGCTTTTTGAATGAAGCCAATCGCCCCAAGCTTGAATCGAAGGGCAAGGCAAGCGACAGACGCCCAGCGTTTGAGTTGGACGAGGTGAAGGCGCTGCTGGCTGGGTTTGATGGCTGGATTGAGCGCGGGCGTAACGCCAAGTCAAAATTAGCGCGGCTGTTTATGCGCGACTACGTAATGGTGCTGCTGGACACTGGCGCACGACCTGGCAAAGAATTGCTTCAACTGAAATGGAAGCAGATACGCGAGAGCATCAAACCGAAAGAGGAAGATACTGGGCAAGTTGATGAAGAGGGCGAACCGATTACAACATCGGATCTTCAGCGGTCAGTATCGATGGTCGTCACTGGCAAAACTGGAACGCGTGAAATAGTTGGAATGACGCGCACGGTCAATGCGCTGCGAGAGATTGCCAAGCGCAACTACGACGTGGAAATGCCAGTGCTGACCCTGCTCAAACATGTCGCCAAGTTTGACAACGACGACTATGTGTTTAGGACAAGGGAAAAGGTTGATCCAAGCACAGGCTTTCAGACAATGTTCGCCGCGTATTTGGAAGAGCATAATTTGCTGATGGACCCGAAGACGGAGCAGAAGCGTGTCTTCTACAGTCTGCGTCATACCTATGCGACGCTGGCGCTAACCCATGACAAAGTGCCAATCCACACGCTGGCAAAACAGATGGGCACCAGTGTGCTTATGATCGAAAAGCATTATTCGCACTTGAAGGTTGTTCAGGCAATTGACCAGTTGAGAGGTGAAGAAAGCAGGCAGCTAATAAGTGCTGGCGGCGTGATTGACGAAGCTTACGCGTCAAACAAAGTGGTGAAGGAAAAGAAGTCCGAAAAGAAGTCGGCAAAAACTTTGAAGGTGCAATAACAGACGCTATGGTAGTCTCACTAACCAAATTGCCTAAATCACCTCCCTTTGCTGGAAGAGTCTATGAGTAATGTTTGGTGTCTTCGTGCTGAATACGGTACTTACGCAAATCACTTCGTAAAAGGCGGTTACGTTGGCATCGGCTACGACCTCCACGAGACTCTGGCTAACGTAACGACGAAGGATGAATTAGCAGTCATATATAGGCAAGCTCACCCGACAGAAACAAGCAATCTCGTCGTTGGTCAGCAAGTTGGGCAGGTTGCTCGGTTTCTGCTTGAGATGAAAGCGGGCGACTACGTAATTACGCCTTCCGCTGATACTGAGTGGCTGTATCACGGCCGTCTCACAGACAAAACTTATTGGTTTGAAGCAGACGCAAAAGATGGCTGTCCGTATCCGCACCGCAGAGGTGTTAAGTGGGATGATGAAAAATTAAGTCGCAGTATCTTCTCTGTTCCATTCCAAAATACCATTCGATCATCACTGACCGTATTCGCAATATCTCAAACTGACGAGTTTTTGTCTGTAATAAAGGCTGAAGGCTATACACCGACGAAGCGGGAGTCGGCATACGACCCGTACGAATCTGTACTTGAGCGCGTGCTTGAACTTGATGACAAGGAGTTTGAAATTTTAGTAGGCCATCTCTTAACTGCGCTTGGATTTGAGGAAAGCGAAGTTACAGGGAAAAAAGGTGATGGTGGAGTTGATGCGACAGGCATTCTAAATGTCGCAAATCTCGCAAAAGTCAAAGTGTTTGTCCAAGCCAAGCGTTACAAGCGCGGTCAGAAGATTACCGCAAACGTAGTCAAGCAGCTAAGGACGGCGATACCCGTTGGAGGGCAAGGCGCTTTTATAACCACGGCAGATTTTCAAGCGGCTGCTTCCGATATAGCTGTAGAGGTTGGATTTCCTCGCATTGGATTAATCAACGGTCGTCAGCTTGTGGATTTGCTGGTTGAGCATTGGCAAGATATACCAGACGGCTTCAGAGACCGACTAGGTTTGCGAATTGGTTTGATTCGCGTGTAGAAACGCTATAGATGGGCTGCGAAATATTTAAGGGCGCAGCGAGTGGTGCCAAGTAGACGAGCGGAACCATTTCTGGTTGCTCTTTCGATGCAGTGACCAAATACTTGTCCATGTCGTTATCAAAGAGGACAAGTATGAAAAAGCAGTTTGACGTAGAGGAAGTCGTCGGCAATCTCAAGCAATTTACAGGAACAGCTCAGTACGCGAGACTCAATAAGATCGTCGTGCTAACAGATGGCGCTGTTTATCTCGCTGAAAAAGCGCAGTGCTTTTGGCTCTTCGATTTGTACGCCTCGCATCTTTTCGCTATCAACGGCAATGAAGAAGAATTCACCTGCCTGAAGCTGACTATAGTGGCCCCCGTTTTCAAGACAGTGGTTTAAGCTGTCCGCTGTCATGAGGAACGAGAAGATATGAAGGAAGCTAAGCATCGGCAGGTTCACTCGCCTGAGTTCAAGGCGAAGGTCGGCCTGGAGGCATTGAGGGG
>CAILCO010000111.1 GCA_903832735.1 uncultured Sterolibacterium sp. | reverse complement strand
GGCGCAACGGGGCCCTAATGTCAAGCGGGGCGAGATCAATATCGTTTCAATCCTCGCCCCTCATCGCTGAGGGGCGCAACCTTGGAGGATGAATTACTAGTAGGGCTATCAGATGGTTTCAATCCTCGCCCCTCATCGCTGAGGGGCGCAACATATACCTGGAAGCATGAATATTGAAATAGCTGGTTTCAATCCTCGCCCCTCATCGCTGAGGGGCGCAACGGTTCGCGCGCAACAGGCGGTATTCACGGAAATTTTGGTGCGCTTAACGCGAACCGGCGCTCGAACCTGCTTCCGTGCTTCCATTGGCTTCCCAATCGGCTTGCGCCGTCCTGATAATTCATTGACTTACCGACCGCGCGAACATCCCAGGAAATTGACCATCGCTAGGGGTTCGCGCAACAGGGCCAGAACCTAGATCACGAGAGGCCCATCGAAGTTCGTGGCTCGAAAGACTCCGTGCTCTCTCACTTCGCAGCCGCGCGATTCGGCCAGCCGGTAGAGGCGGAGATTGTCCTCCTCTGGCTTGATTTCGGCCAGCAAGCGGCGCTCCAGTTCCTCCATTTTCGCCAGGTCGATTTGACACTCGAAGACCGATTTCTGCACTCGCTGCCCAGTCCCTTCGCATACCCGCGCCACGCGACGCAGTCGCCGTCGGCCTTCGCGGGTTTCGGTATTGACGTCATAGCAAACGATGACCAGCATGGCGCTAACGCAGCAGGAAGGGAAGATAGCTTTCCATGTCGCCGCGCAGCGTGCGGGCGAGGAAGCGTGCCTGCAACTGGGGCAGAAGGCCGACGGCAACGGGCTGCTCCAACAGTGGATGGGAGAGCGTCTCCTGCTTGCGCTCCTGCCAGGCTACCACCACCGCTTTTCTTCCCTGCTCGGCGAGGGTCACGCCACCGCCTTCGTGGAGCGTGAAATCGGAGTCCCGCACCTGGCCCCGATTCACCAGGGTCAGGGCCAGACGATCCGCCACATGGCGGAACTCTTCCATCAAATCCAGCGCCAGCGCCGCCCGGCCCGGTCGCACCGCATGCAGAAAGCCCAGTTGCGGATCGAGTCCGACCGACTCCAGGGCGGAGCGGCAGTCGTTCATGAGCATGGCGTAAAGGAAGGAGAGCAGGGCATTCATTCGATCACGGGGCGGGCGGCGGCTACGGCCATCCATGACAAAGAACTGCCGCGCATCGACGCGTACCAAGGCGTAGAGACAACTGAAATACTGACGTGCCGCTTCTCCTTCTACACCGCGCAAAATATCCAGATCCGCCGAATCAGGCAATGCCCTCAGCGAGGCGGCAAGATCGTCGGCCCCACGAGACAACGCCTTCGTATCCTCCTCCGACTTGGCTTCACGGGCGCCGCGCAGCAGCACCTGACGGCAGTTGCGGATCTTGCCCGCCACGCAGGCCCGAGCGACGTTCAAGCTGAAGGCTGTATCGTTTGCCTTCTCGTGCTGGGCGCGGCGCAGCAGGATGTTGCCGGATACCGACCCCTCCAGTCGCGCCTTGAAACGGCCATGAGCGTCGAGCAGCACCAGGCTCTGGCCGTTGTCGGCAAGGCGGTGCATCAGCGCTGGCGAAACCAGCACGTTGCCAAAGATGACAATGCCGCCGAGGTGGTGCAGCGGAACGCGCAACCTGGTTTCACGCTCCACTTCTATTCGCACCGTGTCGTTGTCCAGATGCAGATAGGACAGGGGTGTCGTGATGTAGAGGGTATTGAGCAGGGTCTGCATGTCAGGCGTCCGGTTCAAACAAGTGCGCCAGCAGTTTATGCAGCTTTTCCCGTTCGGCCAATGGCGCGGGCTGGCACAGATCAATCAGGGAACATTCGTGGCAGCGCCTGTCGTTCACGGGCGGAGGCAAGGTTGACTCCGCCAAGGCGGCCCGCACTTCGGCGACACAGGTTTCCACCGCCTGCCGCAACTCTTGTGTAATCGCCACCTCTCGCCGACGGTGAGAAGTGGCGTGATAGATGGCGCCGAGGGGTACGGCCTTGCCGGTCATTTCCTCCAGGCACATAGCCTGCGCGGCAAGTTGGATGTCGTCGTGGCGCTCCTCGCGCTTCTTGCCGTGCTTGAATTCCACCGGGTAGGGTGTGCCGTCCGACAGGAATTCCACCACGTCGGATTTCCCCACCAGCCCCAAGCGGTCGCACCACAGCGGCAGGGCGCGAGCAATGCGCCGCCCCTCGTATCCGGCTTCGACCCCGGGTTGGTCGGTGCGGGCATGGACAGCCTGGCCGCGCAGGGTATGGATGTTTTCTGCAAAAGCCTGCTCGGCGTGGATCAGGCAGCACTGGCGCGGGCAATAGCTCCAGTGTTCGAGGGCGGAAAGGGAAAGCGGTTCAGACTCCGCCACCATCATCCGAACAAACGCGTGACCAGTACATCTCGGTTCAAACCCGTCCTTGTCGCCACGGACTGAAGGATCGCCGCCAGGGTGCCGACCCGCAAGGATTCGTGGGCGGGAATGGTGATGTGATGCTCCGGTGGATCGGTAAGGGTCAGCCTCAGATGGCTGCCCTTCTGCCGTGTTACGCTGTAGCCGAGACGCTCCAGGCGCTTCGCCAAGTCAGCCCCGGAAACATCGCGCGGCAGCCTCATGCGGCGATCACTTCTTCCCGCGTAAAATGCAGGCGGATAACGCCAGGCACCTCACCTTCATCGAAATGGCAGTGCACGGCATCGCGGACATTCGCATGGAGACTGGTGATATCGTCGGCCTCGGTGAAGATGTCCTCGTTGATCGCCTTGGCGATATAGCCACCCTCAGGTGCTTCCTCTACTACGAAATGAATTTCCGACATGTAAATCTCCCAGCAATTAACTCGAACGACAAACTTAGCTGGCTATGCGCTCCAGCGTAACACGCGGAAATGCGGTGAGCGGTCCGGCGGATGGAGCGGTGACGGTGAAGTCGTCAAAGCCACGGGCCGGCATTGACAGATCATTTTGCCTCACCTGGACCAGATCGAAAAGGGCATGGGCCGGGGCATCGCCCAACTCTCCCTCGTGTTTGAAGATGTAAAGCCCCCGGGTGGACATCTCGCCCCGTGCTGCAGAGCGGTCATGGTCGAACATGTTGACCAGTGACTCCCACAACAATTTCAGGTCATCCTCGCCGAAGCCCGTCTGCTTCGCCAAATGAGCGGAGACAAATCCATGGGCGCGGTAGAGCCCGTAGGGGATGGTGAACTTGCGGCCCATGGTACGGTTGTCACCCTGCTGTTTTTCCGCTTCCGCCTCCGTTGCGACCGCCATGCGGGTGATGGAATGCTCCAGGGCTACTACAGGCGACACGGAACGGGCAAAGGTGAGTTGCACCGGGCCTCGTACCTGGCCGCAATTTACTCCGAGGGACATGACCGCGCCGAAGGTACGCACGTCGAAAAAATTCTTGCACATCCATCGCCGGGCTTCATCGACCGCATCGCCTCCCTTGCGCTTCTTGTCGTCGCCCTTGAGCAGATCGGCCTTGCCGATGCCCTCGTAGGCCTTGGCATGGGTGCGATTGAGGATGGCTTTTTCCTTTACGTAGATATGATTACGCAAAGGAGCCGAGTCGTCCAATTTGCTAAAGGTTTCGGGTTGATCAGATTCGGGTCGGCAAATCTCGACGTAGTTGCGTACCTTGCGCTTGAGGCAGACGTCCGTTACCAGGCCGTGGCCGGTCTCGGCATCGAGTCGGGGCAGATTGCCGGCGTCCGGGTCGCCGTTGGGGTTGCCGTCCTTGACATCGAACAGCAGAACGAAGTCGTAGCGATGATTGAGGCTCATGGTCATTCCTTATTCAGCGGGTTGGGTGGCAAGTTGATCGGGCTTATCAGCGTCAGGCTTGTTGAAGAACGACTGGCGCTGATGGTAGTAGCCCACGGCGAAGCGGGCTTGTTCGGCCAAGCTCAAACGAGCGGGCACATCGCCCAGCCCGTCGATAATCTCGGAAAATAGTTTTTCCAGGTTCACTGCTTCGCCCCGGTTGGGTAACTTGGCAATGTGGTGGTTCTTGAGTTTCATCAGCAGGGGTAGCACCGTCACCGGCGTAGAAGAAAACGCGCCGTAGTAGCGTTCGCGGATGCTGGCGTTTAGGTTGCCTTGAGCCCTTTCCTGCACCCGCTCCAAGGCCGCAAACAGGCGCCCGAGGCGGTAGCCGGGATCGTTATTGCTTTCATTGAGCGACACCGTGATCTCCTTGTCGTTGAGGTTGCGAATGAGGTAAGCCTTGAGCAGGGCGGCTCTGGGATAAGTCACTTCACGCTCGGCGCGGATGCGCCGCAGTGCGCCCTGCATCAGAGTTTCGGGGTAGGGCAGACCCTTGAGGATGGCCCGCATGACATCGCCTCCCAGGTTGGGCGGAATGTTCTCGGCCTTGCCTAGGAGGGCAATGCTGGTGAGCAGTCGGTAAAGGGACACGGGTACTGCCGTTTCGTAAGCTGGCCGATCGATATTCAGGTTTTCAAAGTGCCTATAGAAGGCGCCGCCCAACTCGCGGATGGTCGCTACATGCCAGAAGCGGATGGCAATGCGGGCCGCGTTGGGGGCTAAGCCCAAAACATGGAAGCGCTGGTCATCGTCACCAGTAAAAGGCCGACCATCCTTGACGCTGGCGTAGAGGCTCACGACTGCTTGTGTACCCCGGTCAGGGTCGTCCCTTGGCGGATCGAAGAAGTCGAGGAACGCCGACTCGAACGCCGCGCCGCTGGCCTTCTCGGCCCAGAACACGGTGGAAGCGTCGCCCACTTGCACCCGCTGGCGAGAGCCTTTCGCCAGCAGATGGTTAAGCGCCGTCGTGTAGGCGAAGGTTGTCCGCTGGCCCACCGGAGCGTTGAAGCTCTGGGTCTTGCCGTAGGAACTGAAAGCGGCCAGGTTGAATGAAATGATGTTGGCCCCGGAGGTCTGTGCACCCCAGACGCCCTTGATGGCCGGATGCAGGCGTTCGATGACATCCGGCTCGCCAGAGGTCAAACAAACGCCATCCGCTGCCGCACTTTCCCCAGTGGTCATGACAGAAATCACGGCCGGCCGCTGGCACACCAACTCGATATCCGTATTGAGTTGAAAACTCAGAAGTGGATTGGTCTCCAGCACTTCCGGCCACGCCGAATGCGTGGCAAGCTTTTCCAGAGCCGCCACTCGGTGATCTTTCAGAAAAGTGTACACCGCCCGTAAGCCGATATCCGCGGGGGCTTCGCCGAAGCGCTCCCGTAGGCGCGCGACGAAAGCTAGGTGCTGCTCAGCCACCCGTTCTGGCTTGCCCTTTGTGTCGATTCCAAGGACATACTCGGCGTTGTCCCAAAGTAGATTGGCCGTCACACCTGAGGTTTTTTTTGTGCCCTGAGGAACCAGTAAGGGCTTGGCCTGTTTTTTCTTACCCTCACCTTCCCTTCGGTCGGCAAGCTGAAGAAAGTGGCCATCCGCATCCAGCACCAAAACGAAAGGAATAGCCTTGGGCTCAAAGCCTTCCGGTGCCAACCCTGTTTGCGGATCGGCGGCCTTGCGGGCGTAATAGTCGTTGAGGGCCTGGAGTATCATCCCCGCACCTCCGGGCTTTCCGCATCCGGCACCGCCAGCACACCGCCCTTGAGTTCAGCACGAAAAAAGCGGGGCTTGGGATCGGCTGCGTTAGTGAAGTCCAGATCGTGGAGCATCCAGCCCAGATCTCGGGTTTCGGTGATGGATGCTGGCTCATCGCTCGCATCACCGACCAGACGGAAGGCACAGGCGAATTCCCTGCAGCCCAGGTAGGGCTGGTTGACACACTGCCCCTTGGCTGCACGGCGCTCGAACATTTCCCAAAACTTGGCCGGCGGATTGTTGGCGCCGACGTCGGGATGAATGTCAAGATCGGCATGGACCCGATAGGCCACATCCCGAAGGAACAGACCGGCCCGCTGTTGGCGCTCGTCTTCAACGTAGAGCCCCAGATCGCCGCTTCCCTTGTTCATTGCTGTCTTGACGCTACCCACGGGCACCACCGCGCCTACCTCGTTGCGGCGCAGGGAAATCCAGCGGATGGGCTTTAGCACTTCGATCTTCCTGATCCGCCAACGGATCGCCGGCTTCCACAAGATGGCCTCGAACACGGCTCGCGCCGCCGACGGGGTGATGACGTCGTAGCTCACTCGCTCCACTTTCATCTCGGGGCGCGTGAAGCAGGCGAAATCGCCGGAGACTTCCAAGCAATAGTTTTTCAACGGGACTCCTTTCAGATCATCAGGCTTTGCGGCGCGTAGTCGGGCACTTCCGGCAATAGACCGAGCACAGGGTGGTAGAGCGCCTCGCTCTTCTGGATGATGAAGTCGTTGTGCATTTCCAGGTCTCGGCTCGCCAGCAGCTTTTTCCATTGGTACTCATAAAGGGTGACGGTGTGCCTTTGCAGTTTGCGCATCAAGTCCCGATTAGGGCCGATCTTCTTCAAGGTTCCGATCAGGGAAAAACCATCGCCCCAGAGAACGAGTATAGGGCGTTGGCCTTCGTCCGGAATCAGGCGGAACTTCTCCGCCGCCGTGCGGAACTGGATTTCTCCTTTTGCGGCATCGCGGACCAGTAGGTCCATTACGCCTTCCTTGTCGTGGCTATTCACGCTGCCGTAGAAGTGATCGAAGTAACGGGCGTAGTTTGATGGGGTCAGTGGCTCACCAGGTGCGCCTGCCAACACTCTTTGTGCAGCCTGCTCGGCTTTCAGCAAAAGCCCGCTGGGCGAGGGTCTCGGCGGATTGAACACGACTACCCGCCCCTTGCCCGGCAACTTTCCTTCCCGATTACAGCGGCCCGCCGCCTGTGCGATGGAATCCAGACCGGCCATGGCACGATAGACCACGGGAAAGTCCAGATCGACACCGGCTTCCACCAGTTGGGTGCTGATGACCCGCACCGGCTCATGCGCCGCGAGCCGGCGGCGAATGTCGGCGATAACCTGGGCGCGATGTTGACCGCACATGCGCGCAGAGAGGTGCAGGGTCTCGCGCGGCAAAAGGCTCCAGAGCGTCGCCGCGTCGTCTCTGCGGTTGACGATGCACAGCACCCGGTCGAGCTGCGCCAGTTCGTTGGCGATGTCCTCCCAGGTGCGCCGATCATCGGGCGAAGCGGGCAGGGTGACGGCAACCCGCTCCAGTTCGCGGTAGAGCCGTTCCGGGTCGGGAGCCAGTTCCCGCGCCTCACCGAGCCCTTTCAACAGGTCTCGGTCAAAGGCATCGCGGCGCGTTTTCTGCAATTCCGGCTGCGTGGCGGTAGATAGCACCACGGTCACGTTGTAGCGTTCGATCAACTGACGCAGGGCATCGAGGATGGGTGTCAGGTGTTCGGGCGGCAGCAGTTGCGCCTCGTCCAGGATCACCACGCTGTTGGCGATGTTGTGCAGCTTGCGGCAGCGGGATGGCTTGGCAGCGTAGAGGGATTCGAAGAATTGGACGTTGGTCGTGACCACCACGGGTACATCCCAGTTTTCAGCAGCGATGCGGCTTCTCGCGGTTTCGTGTTCCGCTTCCAGATTACTGTGGTGTTCGATGACCGGCGCGGGTTCGATGTTGGCGAAGACGCCGCGAAATACGTCCGCGGTCTGCTCGATGATGCTGGTGTAGGGGATGACATAGATGATGCGCTTCATGCCGTGCCGCTCAGCGTGATGCAGGGCGAAGCCTAAGGAGGCCAGGGTTTTGCCGCCGCCGGTGGGCACGGTGAGGCTATAAAGGCCCGGTATATCAGCGGCACGGGCGATACAAGCAACGCGAATCTCGGCTCGCAGGCGTTTGACGTGGGTGTCGGCCGCGGCGAATGTCTTGGCCATATGGCTGTCGTAGGCGGCCCGTAGCGGCGGTACATCCAAATATCCCCCGCGTAGACGAGTTCGACCGTCATCCATGAAGGCTTCGGTGTCGAGAAAGTCGGCATCGACAAGGCAAGAGAAAAGCATGCGCAGCCATTGATGTAATTCCCGCGTTTCGCGGATGAGCGGCTTGGGCAGTGTTATGCCCGGCGCGAGTATCTCCGGCAATGCGCCGCCGGCAATAGCGTTAACCAGGGTGGCTATTTCCGCCGCCAGTTCCTGGGACAGGGCTGAACCCTTGGCCTCGCCCGGGTGCCAGTCTGGCAAACCCGCGTGGTGACCGGCGATCAGGTAGGCCAGCAGGCGGCCATACGGCCCGAGAGAATCGACAGCATGGATAGCGCCGGCAATGGCATGCTTGACCTTGCCCGGCGCGGTCTCGATGTGGGCATCGAAACCGCTGGCGGAGCGGATGTACTTCTGGAATTGCGGCTGGTACTTGCCTAGGTCGTGCCAGAGGCCAGCCAGGCGCCCCCATTCCGCAGAGCCGAAGCCAGCGGCCGATTCGCCGGCGAGATTCGAAACGCAGCGCAGATGCTCGTCCAGCGGGTGATGATCCCAGGTTCCATCGTCTCGCTGTTTGACATGCGCTAGCTGATCCATGGGAACCTGATGGCGTCTGATATGCCGGGATTGTATCGCTATGACACTGGATATAGTCGTGAAATGTGCAAGCCGGCTCAAAACCGGCGACTTGTTCCGTTTGGTTGCCAGTTCCGCTCTGTTGTGGCGATGCGCTAGACTGCTGCGATTCGAATAGGAGCTTGCCGATGAACGTCATGCGCGAACAGTCCGTCCAATGCATCTCCCCCGCCGGCCTGCACCGCATGGCCTATACCGAGTGGGGTGAGCCGGACAATCCCAAGGTGCTGGTCTGCGTGCATGGCCTGACGCGCTCTGGCCGCGACTTCGATTTTCTCGCCGAGCGCCTGGCCGGAGAATATCGCGTGGTCTGCCCCGATGTGGTCGGACGGGGCAGGAGCGACTGGCTGAAGAACAAGGCGCTCTACGGCGTGCCGCAGTACGCCGCGGACATGGTGACATTGCTGGCTAGACTGAATGTTGATTCCGTTCATTGGCTCGGTACCTCGATGGGCGGATTGATCGGCATGGCGCTGGCGGCTCAGGAGAACACGCCGATCGCCCGGCTGGTGCTGAACGATGTCGGGCCGACGATCACCGCGGTGTCGTTGCGGCGCATCGGCGATTATCTCGGCCAGGCGCCGCGCTTCGACAGCGTCGAGCAGGCCGAGGCTTTCGTGCGCTTCGTCAGCATCCCCTTCGGCAAGCTCAGCGACCAGCAGTGGCGCCATCTGACGGCGCATGTGGTGCGCCGCGCCGCCGACGGCAAGTTCGAGTTCTGCTACGACCCGGGCATTGCCGAACCGTTCAAGCAGGACCAGGGCGGCGGTCAGGATGTCGACCTGTGGCCGCTCTATGAAGCCATCCGTTGTCCGACGCTGGTGCTGCATGGCGCCTTGTCGGACCTGCTGCTGCCGGAAACAGTGGCGCAGATGGCCGGACGCGGACCGCATGCCTTGACCGTCGAGATCCCCGGGGTGGGCCATGCGCCGATGTTGCTCGACGAGGCGCAGGTCGCGCCGGTCAGAGCATTCCTCCTGGCTGCCTGAGTTCTGTTGAAAAATAATTTACGGATAAATATTGGGGAGATAGAATAGGCAGGCAATTGCATATAAGGAAGTCAGGCATCCAACAGGAGAGATCCCATGCAAAAATCTCTGCATATCGACCCCAACAAATGTACCGGCTGCCTCCAGTGCGAGATGGCCTGCTCGTTCGAGAATTACGGCGTCTTCAATATCTCCAGATCGCGGATCAAGGTTTTCAACTTCGAGCACGCGGGCCGCAAGGTGCCTTACACCTGCACCCAGTGTGCCGAAGCCTGGTGCCTCCATGCCTGTCCGGTGGAAGCGATCAAGGTCGATTTGGCGACCGGCGCCAAGGTGGTCCATGAAGCCAGTTGCGTCGGCTGCAAGGTATGCACCATTGCCTGCCCGTTCGGCACGGTCAATTACGTCGCCGAGACTGGCAAGGTGCAGAAGTGCGACCTTTGCGGCGGCGACCCGGCCTGTGCCACGGCTTGTCCGACCGGGGCGATCAGTTACATCGATTCCGACTGGACTGGCCTCGATAAAATGCGCCAGTGGGCCGGCAAGACCGACAGCCAGCCGCGCGCCAGTTGAACCAGCCTACCCCCGCCCCCTTCCGGGGAAGGCGTGACGGAGGTTCGCACCGCTCACAGTCATACGATGCTCCGCCTTGGGACGGCCCGGCGGCGGCGCTGGAAATAGGAGACGATCATGGGATGGACAAGGAAAGTACTGCGCGTTGATCTGAGCAAGGGCACCTGCACGTCAGAACCGCTGAATATGGCCTTGGCGCAACAGTATCTCGGCCAGCGCGGACTGGCGACGAAATACTTCGTGGACGAGGTCGACCCCAAGGTCGAACCGCTGTCACCCGCGAACAAACTGATCATGGCCACCGGTCCGCTCACCGGCACGTCGGCCTCGACCGGCGGGCGCTATTCGGTGATCACCAAGGGCGCCCTGACCGGCGCCATTGCCTGCTCGAATTCCGGCGGCTACTTCGGTGCCGAACTGAAGTTCGCCGGCTGGGACATGGTGATCTTCGAAGGCCGGTCGGAGAAGCCGGTGTATCTGTCGATCGAAGACGACCAGGTCGAGTTGCGCGATGCCGCGCATCTGTGGGGCAAGACGGTCTGGCAGACCGAGGAGATCATCAAGAAGTCCCATCAGGATCCCCAGGTGCGTGTCTGCAGCATCGGTCGAGCCGGCGAGAACGGCGTGCTCTACGCGTGCATCGTCAATGATCTGCATCGCGCCGCCGGCCGCTCCGGCGTCGGCACCGTGATGGGTTCGAAGAACCTCAAGGCGGTCGCCGTGCGCGGCACCGGCGGCGTCGCTGTCCGGGATGGCAAGGGCTTCATGAAGGCGGCTGCCGCCGCCAAGAAGGTGCTGGCGGACAATGCCGTCACCGGCCAGGGCCTGCCCACTTACGGCACCCAGGTGCTGATGAGCGTGATCAACGAAATGGGTGCCTTGCCGACGCGCAACCATCGCGACGTGCAGTTCGAAGGCGCCGGCAAGATCGGCGCCGAGGCGATGCGCCAGAAGCGCCCCAGCGACGGCCACGCGCAACTGGTGACCAACGCCGCCTGCTTCGGTTGCACCATCGCCTGCGGGCGGATCGCCAAGATCGACGAGACGCACTTCAGCGTGGTGAACAAGCCCGAGTACTGGGGCGCATCCGGCGGACTGGAATACGAAGCCGCCTGGGCCCTGGGCGCGGCCAACGGCGTCGGCGATCTCGAGGCGCTGCAGTATGCCAACCTGATCTGCAACGAGGACGGCTACGATCCGATTTCCTTCGGCGCCACGGTCGGCGCGGCGATGGAACTTTTCGAGCTGGGCATCCTGACCGAGGCGCAGATCGGCATGACTGCGCCCTTCGGTTCGGCCCAGGCGCTCACTAAACTGGCCGAGATGACGGCTCAGGGCGTAGGCTTCGGCAAGGAACTGGGCCTGGGCTCGAAGCGCCTGTGCGCCAAGTACGGCAGGCCCGAGTTGTCGATGACGGTGAAGGGCCAGGAGTTCCCGGCTTACGATGCGCGCGGCATTCAAGGCATGGGCCTGACTTACGCCACGTCCAACCGAGGCGCCTGCCACCTGCGCTCCTACACAGTGGCCTCCGAAGTATTGGGCATCCCGATCAAGACCGATCCTCTGGTGACCGAGGGCAAGGCTGAACTGGTCAAAGCATTCCAGGACGCCACCTCGGTATTCGATTCGGCCGGGGTCTGCATCTTCACCACCTTCGCCTGGACGCTCGCCGATCTGCAGCCGCAACTCGACGCCGCCTGCGAGGGTGGCTGGAGTATGGAGAAGTTGGCCGAACTGGGTGAGCGTATCTGGAATATGGAGCGCCAGTTCAACCTTGCCGCGGGTTTTACGGCCAAGGACGACGACCTGCCGCCGCGTTTGAAGACCGAGCCGGCCAAGACCGGTCCGGCCAAGGGACTGGTGAGCGGCATCGATAAGATGCGGCCGGAGTATTACCAGGCGCGCGGCTGGGATGGCCAAGGGGTGCCGACCCGGGAAACGCTGGCGCGGCTTGGCCTATGAGTTGGCCTATGAGTCGGGCGTTGACAGCACCGTGAAACATCTGCTCATCGGCAATGGCCCGGCCGGCGTCATTGCCGCCGAAACCCTGCGTCGGGCCGATCCACAGGCGGCGATCGTGATGGTCGGCGACGAGGCCTCGCCGCCCTATTCGCGCATGGCGATTCCTTACCTGCTGATGGGCCGGATTGACGAGCAGGGCACTTATCTGCGCAAGGATGCCGGGCACTTCGAGCGCTTGGGCATCCGCCTGGTCACGGGGCGGGCGGAGCGGGTCGACACCGAGACGCGGACGGTCACGCTGGCCGACGGCGGCCAGCATTCCTACGACCGGCTGCTGATCAGTACCGGTTCCTATCCGCTGCGCCCGCCCATATTGGGCATGGATCTGCCGCAGGTTCATACCTGCTGGACGCTGGCCGATGCGCGCAGGATCATCGAATCCGCCCGACCGGGCAGCCGGGTGCTGCAGATCGGCGCCGGCTTCATCGGCTGCATCATCATGGAAGCGCTGGCCGAGCGCGGCGTGCATCTCTTCATCGTCGAAATGGGCGATCGCATGGTGCCGCGGATGATGACCGCGACGGCCGGCCGGATGATCCGTCGCTGGGTGGAGAACAAAGGCATCACGGTTCATCTCCAGGCGGGTGTGGCGTCCTTGCGTCAGCAGGGGTCGAGCGTGCTGGCGAAGTTGAGCAACGGCGTCGAGGTCGAAGCGGACTTGGTGATCTGCGCCGCCGGCGTCAGGCCGAACATCGGCTTTCTCGCCGGCAGCGGCATCGTCACCGCCGATGGGGTGAGGGTCGATGCCGCGATGCAGAGCAATGTCCCCGGCGTCTATGCTGCCGGCGACGTCACCGAGGCGGCCGGCTTTCATTCAGGAGTGCCGAGCCTGAATGCGATTCAGCCGAACGCCGCCGATCAGGCGCGGATCGCGGCACTGAACATGGCCGGCGGCAGTGCACTGTCGCAAGGCAGTCTGGCCATCAATGTGCTCGATACGCTCGGCCTGATTTCGATTTCCTTCGGCGCATGGGCTGGCGAGCCAGGCGCAACCGGGGGCGAGGGCGTGGAACTGGTGGACGAGCAGGGCTTTCGCTACCTCAGCCTGCAATTCCGGGACGATGTCCTGATCGGCGCCACGGCCATTGGCCTGACCGATCACGTCGGCGCCTTGCGCGGCCTGATCCAGGGGCGGGTGCGCCTCGGGGCCTGGAAAGAACGCTTGCTGAACGACCCGAGCCAGTTCATGGCCGCCTATCTGGCCAGTGCGCAGAAACGCGCATGAGAGTCCGGCTGAAGCTCTACGCGATGCTCACCGATTACCTGCCGCCGGAAGCGCAGGCGACGAATTCCCTGGAGCTCGATGAAGCGCCGGATGCCACGGTGGCCAGCCTGATCGAGCGGCGGAACCTGCCCGGGAAGCTGGTGCATCTGGTTCTGCTGAATGGCGCTTTCGTGCCGCCGGAAGAGCGAGCACTGCGCTGCCTGCAGGAAGGCGACGTCCTGGCCATCTGGCCGCCGATTGCTGGCGGCTAGTTGCCTGATCTGTTAGCATTCGTCGTGGCGGGTCTCCCCGCATTGCGGGGTGGTGAATCGGGTCAGGTCCGGAAGGAAGCAGCCACAGCCATTTACTGCAAGTGCCGGGGTAAGGCTCGCCACATTTCCCTTCCGCAGTGTGCTCATGCGGGTAGGCGCGAGCCGTCCGGCACCATCCGGCACCATCCGGCACCATCCGGGACTGCGGGCCGCATCTGTTAAAATCCTCGCATGAGCTACCAAGTCCTCGCGCGCAAGTGGCGCCCCAAATCATTCGCCAGCCTGGTCGGGCAGGAGCACGTGGTGCGCGCCCTCAGTCATGCCCTGGACCATCAGCGTTTGCACCATGCCTATCTATTTACCGGCACCCGCGGCGTCGGCAAGACGACGATCGCACGCATCCTTGCCAAGGCCCTGAATTGCGAGACTGGCGTCACCTCGACGCCCTGCGGTATCTGCGCGTCCTGCGTCGAGATCGACAGCGGCCGCTTCGTCGACCTGATCGAAGTCGATGCCGCGACCAATACCAAGGTCGATGAGATGCGCCAGCTGCTCGAGAATGCTGCCTATGCGCCGACGCGAGGCCGCTACAAGGTCTATGTCATCGACGAAGTGCATATGCTCTCCAATTCGGCATTCAACGCCATGCTGAAGACCCTGGAGGAGCCGCCCGAACATATCAAGTTCATCCTGGCCACGACCGATCCGCAGAAGATTCCGGTGACGGTGCTGTCGCGCTGCCTGCAGTTCAACCTGAAGCAGATGCCGCTGGTCCAGATCGTTTCGCATCTGGCGATGATCCTCACCGAGGAGAATGTGGCGGTCGATCCGGCTGCCTTGAAACAACTGGCCAAGGCCGCTGCCGGCAGCATGCGCGATGCGCTGTCGCTGCTCGATCAGGCGATCGCCCATGGTGCCGGCCGGGTCGAGGAGTCGGACGTGCGCGACATGCTCGGCACGGTCGGCGACGATTATCTCTACGAACTGCTCGATGCCCTGGTTGCCGGCGACGTAGCGGCGCTGCTGGCGCTGGCCGAGGCCATGGATGCGCGCAGCCTGTCCTTCGATTCCGCCCTGCAGGAACTGTCGTCGCTGATTCATCGCATTGCCCTGCTGCAGTTCGCGCCCAGCGCGCTTCCCGACGAAACCGAGCGGCAGCGCCTGGTGCCTTATGCCGCGGCCTTCGATGCCGAGTATCTGCAGCTTGCGTATCAAATCGCCATCAACGGCCGCGACGATCTGGCGCTCGCACCGGACGAGCGCGCCGGCTTTTCCATGACGCTGTTGCGGCTCTTCGCCTTCCGCCCGGAGACACCGGCGCCGCTCGGCGGCACCGCGCCGCGAAGCATGCCAGGCCCGGCAATCCGTCCGACACCGGCACCGGCGGCTACGGCTGCCGCGGTGCAGCGCGTGGCCGCGCCGCCACCATCGCCATCGCCGGCAACGCCCCCAGCGGCGTCAGCGGCATCAGCGGCGCCC
Organism: uncultured Sterolibacterium sp.; assembly: GCA_903832735.1. Classification (GTDB taxonomy): domain Bacteria; phylum Pseudomonadota; class Gammaproteobacteria; order Burkholderiales; family Rhodocyclaceae; genus CAIYYX01. The sequence goes on along the minus strand of CAILCO010000111.1, from coordinate 81,504 downwards.
GACTGGCACGGCATCGCGGCAGGACTCAACCTGGGCGGCATGGCGCGGCAACTGGCCCAGCATTGCGAGTTGGCGGAGGTTGCCCAGGATGCCGTCACGCTGCGTCTGCCGCCGGTGCATCAGCATCTACTCGGCAAGCCGCAGCAGGACCGGCTCCAGGCGGAGCTCTCCAGCCATTACGGACGGCCGGTAAAGCTCAACATCGTACTCGCCGCGGCCCGGGACGAGACGCCCGCCGAGCGCTCGCGTGTCGTCCAGCGCGAACGCCAGGAGCGCGCCATCGCGGCGATCGAGCAGGACGGCTTCGTGCGCGAAGTGGTCGACCTCTTCGATGCCACCATCAACGAATCATCCATCAAACCCATTTAGGAGCGGCAACATGATGAAAGGCGGCATTGCGGGCCTGATGAAGCAGGCGCAACAGATGCAGGATCGCATGGCCCGCGCGCAGGAAGAACTGGCCACGATCGAGGTCGAGGGCCAGTCTGGGGCCGGCATGGTGAAAGTTCAGATGACCTGCAAGCACGATGTGCGGCGCGTGGTCATTGATGCCTCGGTGATGGACGACAAGGAAATGCTTGAGGATCTCGTGGCCGCTGCGGTCAATGATGCCGTGCGCAAGGTGGAAGCCGCGACCCAGGAGAAGATGAGCGGCTTCACCGCCGGCCTGCAGTTGCCGCCGGGCATGAAATTGCCGTTCTGATGTCGTCCTCGGCTGGCTCTTCCGGAGGCGCAATTGGCCGCTCGCTGGGCAGCTCATTGGGCAGATCGCTGGGCACGCTGGACAAGCTGATCGAAGCCTTGCGCTGCCTGCCCGGCGTCGGGCCAAAGTCGGCTCAGCGCATGGCCTACCATCTGCTACAGCGCGAGCGGCTCGCGGCTGCCCAACTGGCCGACGCGCTGTCAGAGGCCCTGCAGCGCATCGTCCATTGCCAACGCTGCAATACCTTTACCGAGGCGGAGATCTGCGATCGCTGCGCATCCGGCAAGCGCGATCCGTCGCTGCTCTGTGTCGTCGAGATGCCGGTCGACCTCAACATGATGGAGCAGACGCATGCCTACATGGGCCTCTACTACGTGCTGATGGGCCGTTTGAGCCCCCTGGACGGCATCGGTCCAAAGGAACTCAGGCTCGATCGCCTGATCGAGCGCGCCACCGACGGCGTGGTGCGGGAGGTGATCATGGCCACCAACTTCACCAATGAAGGCGAGGCCACCGCCCATTATCTATCCGAGCTGCTTCATGCCCGCGGCCTCAAGGTCAGCCGTATCGCCCGCGGCCTGCCGGTGGGCGGCGAACTGGAGTTCACCGACGCCGGCACCATCGCCCAGGCGATGTTCGAGCGGCGCGACTACTGACCCGTTCGAGGCTTATGGAAAAACCGCTGCAGGGCGTCAAGGTGATCGAGCTCGGCACGCTGATAGCCGGGCCGTTCTGCACCCGTATTCTCGCCGAGTTCGGCGCCGAAGTGATCAAGATCGAGGCGCCGGGCGACGGCGACCCGCTGCGCAGTTGGCGCAAGCTGTACCAGGGAACCTCGCTCTGGTGGTATGTGCAGGGGCGCAACAAGCGCTCGCTGGCAGTTAACCTGAAACATCCGGAAGGCGTGGCGATCGTCAGGAAACTCGTCCGCGAGGCTGATATCGTGGTCGAGAATTTCCGTCCGGGGGTCCTGGAAAAGCTTGGCCTGGGCTGGGATACCCTGTCCGCGGACAACCCCGGCCTGATCATGGCGCGTCTGTCCGGTTTCGGCCAAACCGGGCCCTACAAGGACCAGGCCGGCTTCGGTGCGGTGGGCGAGGCGATGGGCGGTTTGCGTTACGTCACCGGCTTCCCCGATCGGCCGCCGGTACGCACCGGCATTTCCATCGGCGATTCGATCGCCGCTTTGTGGGCGGCGATCGGCGCGCTGATGGCGTTGCGCCACCGCGAAGTCAATGGCGGCCGCGGCCAGGTCGTCGATGTCGCGCTTTACGAGGCGGTATTCGCCATGATGGAGAGCCTGGTGCCGGAATTCGACGTCTTCGGCTTCGTCCGCGAGCGTACCGGCAATATCATGCCGGGCATCACCCCGACCTCGACCCATACCACCCGCGATGGCAAGCACCTGATCATCGGTGCCAACGGCGACGCCATCTTCAAGCGCTTCATGAAGGTCATCGGCCGTCCCGATCTCGCCGATGACCCGGCGCTGGAGAGCAACGCCGGTAGGGATTTGCGCGCCGAGGAGTTGTATCGCGTGATCGATGCCTGGGTCGGCGGAGAAACTGCGGCGCAGGTGCTCAAGGTCCTCGCCGAGGCCCAGGTGCCGGCCAGTGCGATCTATTCCGCCGAGGAGATGTTTCGCGACCCGCAGTTCCTCGCACGCGCCATGCTGGAGACGGCGCGCCTACCCGACGGCCGGGAATTCAAGATCCCCGGTATCGTGCCCAAGCTCTCGGCCACCCCGGGTGGCACCGAATGGCTCGGTCCGCGACTGGGAGAACATACCGAGGAGGTGCTCACCGCCTTGGGCTATAACCATGCGGATATTGACCGGCTTTGCCGCGAAGGCGCGGTGGCGCGGGACTCGGATCCCCAGTAGCCATGAGGCCGGCAGGTTCTTAGCTATTAATCCGATGATGGTTTCCGGTATAATCGCGCCGGTTATGAATTGGCATTTGCGACGTTCAGGGGCGGGATTATGGCAAGTGGGGACAAAGTGGATTGCGGGCGGCGGCGGCTGATTGTCGCCACCGCAGCCGTTGGCGGGATCGGGGCGGCGGTAACGGTCGTACCTTTCGTCGCCAGCATGATGCCGTCGGAGCGCGCCAAGGCGGCCGGGGCACCGGTCGAGGTCGATATCAGCAAGCTGGCGCCGGGCCAGATGATGACCGTCGAATGGCGCGGCAAGCCGGTATGGATCATCAACCGCACCAAGGACATGCTGGCTTCGCTGAAGAAGACCGACGACAAGGTCAGCGATCCGAATTCCGACAAGCCCATGCAGCCGGCCTATTGCAAGAACGAAGCCCGCTCGATCAAGCCGGAAATCTTTGTCGCCGTCGGCATCTGCACCCATCTGGGCTGTTCGCCCACGGAAAAAATGAAGAGCGGCAGCGATTCCGGCATTGCCGCGGATTGGCCGGGCGGATTCATCTGCCCCTGCCACGGTTCGACTTTCGATCTCGCCGGGCGGGTCTATAAAAGCAAGCCGGCGCCGGACAACCTCGAAATTCCGCCCTACATGTATCTCTCCGACGCCAAGATTGTCATCGGCGAAGACAAGAAGGGGGCGTAATGAGCGCGATGACTGCCAAGCTGCAAGGCCTGCTCGACTGGGTCGATGAGCGCTTTCCCGCGACCTCGGGCTGGAAAGCTCATCTCTCCGAATATTACGCGCCGAAGAATTTCAATTTCTGGTACTTCTTCGGCTCGCTGGCCCTGGTGGTGCTGGTCAATCAGATCCTCACCGGCATCCTGCTGACCATGCACTACAAGCCGGATGCTACGCTCAACGGCTCGGGCGTGCCGGTGGCTTTCGCCAGCGTCGAGTACATCATGCGCGACGTGCCCTGGGGCTGGCTGATCCGTTACATGCATTCGACCGGCGCCTCGGCCTTCTTCGTCGTGGTCTATCTGCACATGTTCCGCGGCCTGCTCTACGGCTCCCATCGCAAGCCGCGCGAACTGATCTGGATCTTCGGCATGCTGATTTTCCTGATGCTGATGGCCGAGGCTTTCTTTGGCTACCTGCTGCCCTGGGGTCAGATGTCGTTCTGGGGCGCCCAGGTGATCGTGAACATGTTCTCGGCGATTCCCTTGATCGGCCCGGATCTCTCCCTCTGGCTGCGCGGCGATTTCGTCGTCGGCGACGCGACGCTGAACCGCTTCTTCGCCTTCCACGTGATCGCCGTGCCGCTGGTGCTGGTCGGCCTGGTCGCGGCCCACCTGATCGCGCTGCACGAAGTCGGCTCGAACAATCCCGACGGCATCGAGATCAAAAAGAACAAAGACGCCAAGGGCATTCCCCTCGACGGCATTCCGTTCCATCCCTACTACACGGTGAAGGATATCGTCGGCGTGGTGGTGTTCCTGATGGTCTGCTCGGTCGTCATCTTCTTCATGCCCGAAGGCGGTGGCTACTTCCTGGAGTCGAACAATTTCATTCCGGCCAACCCTTTCCAGACGCCGGCGCATATCGCCCCGGTGTGGTATTTCACGCCTTATTACTCGGTGTTGCGCTCGATCACCTATCCTCTGTTCGGTCTCGAAGCGAAGTTCTGGGGCGTGGTCGGCATGGGTGCCGCCGTGGTCATCTTCTTCCTGCTGCCCTGGCTCGACCGCAGCCCGGTCAAGTCGATCCGCTACAAGGGGCCGGTATATAAGACCGCCCTGGCGCTTTTCGTCATCGCCTTCGGCACCCTCGGCTATCTCGGCGTGCTGCCGCCGACCCCGGTGCGCACCCTGGTCGGGCAGATCTGTTCGGTGGTCTATTTCGCCTTCTTCATCCTGATGCCGATCTACAGCAAACTGGACAAGTGCAAACAAGAACCGGAAAGGGTGACGGGATAATGAAGAAGCTGCTTCTCGCACTGCTCGCATTGATCTTAGTGCCGCTGACGGTTCTCGCCAGCGAAGGCGAGTTTCATCTCGACCATGCGCCGGACAAGTCCGCAGACCCGGCGGCCCTGCAAAACGGCGCCAAGCTGTTCGTCAATTACTGTCTCAATTGCCACTCGGCGTCCTACATGCGCTACAACCGGCTGCGCGATATCGGGCTGTCCGACCAGCAGATCAAGGACAACCTGATGTTCACCGTCGACAAGGTCGGTGAACCGATGACCATCGCCATGCGTCGCGCCGACGCCAAGCAATGGTTTGGCGTTGCGCCGCCCGACCTTAGCGTGGTCGCGCGCTCGCGCACCTCCGAGGCCGGTTCCGGCGCCGACTGGCTATACAGCTATCTGCGCAACTTCTACCGTGATGATTCCCGTCCCAGCGGCTGGAACAATCTGGTCTTCGCCAATGTCGCCATGCCCCATGCGCTCTGGCAGTTGCAGGGCGAGCAGGTGATGGGCGAGGATCACAAGCTGAGGCTGGATAAGCCCGGCAGGTTGGCGCCCGCGGAATACGATGCAGCGGTTGCCGATCTCGTCGCCTATCTCCAATACATGGGCGAGCCTTCGGCCAGAACGCGCAAGCAACTGGGTATTTATGTCCTGCTCTTTCTGGCAGTATTCTTCGTCTTGGCCTATGCGTTGAAACGCGAATTTTGGAAAGACATTCACTAACCACCATCGCATCACTCAATGTTGCATATGGGGCATCACCGCGATACAAGTGCGCCCTCGGTTCGCCGAGTGGTGCGCGATGCTGACTATTCCTGGGGTACGAGTAACATGATGAACCTGTACTCGGGCACCACGTGCCCGTTCAGCCAACGCTGCCGCATCGTCCTGTATGAGAAGCAGATGGACTTTCAGGTAATTGACGTCGATCTCTTCAACAAGCCCGAGGACATGGCGGTCATCAATCCCTACAACCGCGTGCCGGTTCTGGTGGATCGCGACCTGGTGCTCTACGAGTCGAACATCATCAACGAATACATCGACGAGCGCTTTCCGCATCCGCAATTGATGCCGCCGGATCCGATCATGCGGGCGCGTGCGCGACAGCTGTTATTCACGATGGAACACGAACTGTTCAGCCATATCGACCCGCTCGAGAAGAACCAGAAGTCGGCCGAGAAATCGCGCAACCATGTTCGCGACCGGCTGACCGAACTGGCGCCGATATTCACCAAGCAGAAGCACATGCTCGGCGATGAGTTCTCGATGCTCGATGTCGCCATCGCGCCCCTCCTGTGGCGCCTTGACCATTACGGGATAGAACTCGGCAAGCAGGCGGCGCCGCTGATGAAGTATGCGGAGCGTATTTTCAGTCGGCAAGGTTTCATCGATGCCTTGACCCCTTCGGAGAAGGTCATGCGCCGCTAGCCCCACGCGCCGGCTTATGTCATGGCCGGCAGGCAGAAATCCATGCTGAAACTCGCCTCTTCCAAACCCTATCTGATCCGCGCCATACACGAGTGGTGCGTGGATCAGGGCTACACGCCTTATATGACCGTGATCGTCGATGACAACACGAAAGTGCCGCGCGAGTATGTCAAGGAAGGGCAGATCGTGCTCAATCTCGGGCCCGAAGCAACGCACCAATTGGCCATGGGCAACGACTGCATCACTTTCTCCGCACGCTTTTCCGGCGTCGCTCAGGCGTTGTCGATTCCCATCGCCAACATCGCCGCGATCTTCGCCCGCGAGAACGGTCAGGGCATGTCTTTCGATGTCGTTGCTGCAGAGGAGGCCGGTGGCGCCCCCCCCGCCGCACCTGCCACCGACGATCAACCGCCGGCGCCGCTTGCGCCGGGCCGCTCGCACCTGACGCGAATCAAGTAGGCTGCCAGCAAGGCTACAGCAGCAGTCTGCCTCCCGGCAGCGGCTGAGACAGTTGCAGGCGACTGATGGTCGGGCGCAAGTCGAGTCCGGTGCCAAGTTTCAGTGCCAGCGCGCGTGTACGCATCTCTTCCAGACTGACATCGACCGGCTCCCCGGCGACGGCAAAGGCGATCGCATTGCCGCTATCGCATGAGGGAAAAACCGTGCTGCGCCCGTCGAAGGCCTGCGCAATGCGTTTGCTGCTGGCGGCGAAGCCGCGGCTGCGGCCAAGCAGGTTGCAGACGAAGAGACCGGTCGGCGAGAGCAGGGCGCGGGCGGCGCGATAGAATTCGGCACTGTCCAGGCGCCGGGGCCGGGCATCGGGACCGAAGCCATCGAGGAGAATCAGATCGAAATGGCCTTTGGCGCTCTCGACATAATCGGCGCCGTCGGCGACGACTATCTTCAGCCGCTGCGGATCGATCGGTAGTCGGAAATGCTCTTCGGCCATCGGCGCAATGCGCGGGTCGATCTCGACTGCGATGATTTTCGTCTGCGCCAGATGGAGGTGGATAAACTTCGCCAACGAGCCGGCGCCCAGGCCGATCAACAGCGCGCGGCGCGGCCAGCCGGGTTCGGGGCGCAGCAGCAGGCAGGCCATCATCTCGCGCGTGTAGGCCAGTTCCAGGGAAAATGGGCGGCGAATGCGCATCGCGCCCTGGACCCAGTCCGAGCCAAAATGCAGGCTGCGGACGCCGGCCTGTTCGCTGATTTCGATGGGATGCTCTGACATGGTTGGCGGCAAACATACCTCTAATCGTTGCGGAAAACTTTTTTGCCAGCGGATCGCGCAGCGGGCCGGAGGCAAGGTAAAGTCCGTGCCATTGAAATGGCGATGGAGACTTTAGTATGAAAACACCGATCACGCTACTTGCGGCTTGCTGTCTGCTGGCATCGGCCCAGTTCGCCGCGGCGGCGCCGGCGGAGCGCGCGGAAGCCAGAGCAGCCCCCTCTTGCGGCGAATGGATAGACCATCGCAAGAAATCCGATACGCTCGCCTTAAGCAATACTTCCTGGCTGGTGGGTTATCTTTCCGGTCTGGCGGTTGGTAGTGGCAAAAACTTCCTACCTGGCAACGAAAACACCGAAATATTTTCCTGGATGGACAATTATTGCCGCTCGAATCCGCTCACGGATATCGCCGCCGGCGGCACCAGTTTGATGGCCGAACTGGTGACAAAAAAAGCCGGCCGAAAATGAAAATATTGATGATCGTATTGCTCGGCTGCGGCCTACTGGCAGCGAGTGTTCCTTCGGCGGCGGAATCGAGAGGGTCGCGCAGCTGTCGCAAATGGACCGAGGAAAGAGTCCAGGCGGAAGGCCAGGACAAGCTTAACAAGATGCCGATATTGATCACCAAGAGCTGGTTTCTCGGCTACCTGTCCGGGCGCGCAAGCCGTACTTCCCGGGACGTGCTCAAGGGTACCGACAATGAGTCGATTTTCCTGTGGCTCGACAACTATTGCAGTGAGCGTCCGCAGCAGGATCTGGACAGCGCGGGCCTCGCCCTGGAGCAGGAACTGACGCTGATCAAGGCAGGCAAGCCCGGCCGCTAGTGCCCGTAGTTGTCTGAAAGACAACCCAGGGCACTTGTGCCAGCAAAGCAGGTGCTAGTGCCCGTAGTTTTCTGAAAGACAACCCAAGGCACCTGTGCGAGCAGGCGCTGCTACGCTGCAGCGACGGACGGCGAAGCTACGCCTTGGGCTGGCATTGCCCTGGTCCCCCCGGCGGGAATCGAACCCACATTTTACGCTTAGGAGGCATATGTTCTATCCATTGAACTACGGGGAGCGGGCGGCGCGTATTCTAGCCGCTGCAGTATAATCCCGCCACTGTTCTCCGCCGACCTTGAGTTCATGAGCAAGGTCGAAACTTCGCGCCGCTCGGCCGAAATCATCGCTGATCTTTAAAGCCTTACCGGTATATCGTATGTTGCTGACGCTGGAAAATGCCCATCTCGCCTTCGGTCACGTTGCGCTGCTCGACGGCGCCGCCTTGCAGGTCGACAGCGGCGAGAAGATCGCCCTGATCGGCCGCAACGGCAGCGGAAAATCCTCGCTGATGCGGGCGCTGGCGGGTTTGTCCACTCTCGATGAAGGCCTCGTCTGGCGCCAGTCGGGCTTGCGCCTGGCCTATGTGGCGCAGGAACCCAGCTTTGATCCAACGGCGAGTGTCTATCAGACCCTCGCCGCCGGCCTGGGCGGCGCCAGTCAGTTGCTCTTGGACTATCACGAGGCGGCGCATGCCGTGGCCCACGACGCGTCGCCCGCTGCCCTGGAAACATTGCAGGCCTTGCAGGAGCAACTCGATCATGGCGATGGCTGGAGTCTGTTCTCCCGCGTCGAGCAGGCCATCAGCAGGCTGGGCCTGGACGGCGATGCCTTGATCGGCGAACTCTCCGGGGGCGGCGTCAAGCGCGTCGCACTGGGCCAGGCTTTGACCGCAGAGCCGGATCTGCTGCTGCTCGACGAACCGACCAACCATCTCGACCTCGATGGCATCCTCTGGCTGGAGCAACTGATCCGCGACTTCCGCGGCGGCGTGCTGCTCATCACCCACGACCGCAGCTTTCTCGATACCGTCGCGACGCGCATCGTCGAACTCGACCGGGGCCGGCTCGCCAGCTATCCGGGCTCGTTCGCGGCCTACCAGGAGCGCAAGGCGGCGGAACTTTCGGCCGAGGCGCAAGCCTCCGCCAAGTTCGACAAGTTCCTGGCGCAGGAAGAGGTCTGGATCAGGAAGGGTGTCGAGGCGCGACGCACCCGCAACGAGGGACGCGTGCGCCGTCTCGAGTCGCTGCGCCTGGATCGTGCGGCCAGAAGGGAGCGACTGGGCAGCGTCGATCTACGCGTGGCGCGCGGCGAGCAATCGGGCAAATTGGTGGCCGAACTCGAAGGCGTCACGAAATCCTATGGCGCGCGCGCGGTGGTGCGCGATTTCAGTTGTCGCATCCTGCGCGGCGACAAGATTGGCCTGATCGGTCCCAACGGTGCGGGCAAGACCACCCTGATCAAATTGATCCTCGGAGAAATCGCTCCGGACGAGGGCAGCGCGCGCCTGGGCACCAAGCTGGAAGTGGCCTACTTCGACCAGTTTCGCACCGCCCTGGACGAGGAAGCGGCGCTCATCGACGTGATCAGTCCGGGTTCGGAATTTGTCGAGATAGCCGGCCAGAGAAAGCATGTCATCAGTTATCTCGGCGACTTCCTGTTCGCACCGGAGCGTGCGCGTTCGCCGGTGAAGTCGCTCTCCGGCGGCGAGCGCAACCGGCTGCTGCTGGCCCGGTTGTTCGCCAAGCCGGCCAACGTGCTGGTGCTCGATGAGCCGACCAACGACCTCGATATCGAAACCCTGGAACTGCTGGAGTCCCTGTTGCAGGAATATACCGGCACCTTGTTCCTGGTCAGCCACGACAGGCGCTTTCTCGACAATGTCGTGACCCAGAGCATCGTCGCCGAAGGCGACGGGCTTTGGCGCGAATATGCCGGCGGCTATGAAGACTGGCTGCTGGCGAAACGGCGCTCGCCGCAGAAGAGCACTGCGGCCGCGGGCGTCGGGGCCGAGGCCGCAGCGCCGAAAGCATCGCCGCGCAAGACCGAACGGGTCAAGCTCAGCTACCGCGAAAGCCAGGAACTGGCAGCTCTGCCAAACCGTATCAGCCTCCTTGAAACGGAACAGGCGGGCCTTACCGCGCGCCTGTCCGATGCCGGGCTGTATCGCGAGTCGCCCGAGGAGTCGAAGCGCCTGCAGGAACAGATGAAGCGTCTCGATGCGGAGTTGAAAGCGGCGCTCTCCCGCTGGGAGGAGTTGGAGGGCCGCGCCGCTTGAACCTACACTTTCCCAACGTCCGGCAGCCCGAAGGCTCTCCCGCGCGCAGCCACATGTGGCTGTGGGCCGCGGTTTTGTTGCTCGCCTCCGCCGCTTTCGTCGGATATCTGCAGCCGGGCTTGCTGCTCGACTTCCTCAACCTGAGTTACTGCGGCTAGTGCCCGTCGTTGTCTGAAAGACAACCCAGGGCACTTGTGCCAGCAAGTCAGGTGCTAGATCTGATATCGAGCTTTTCCAGCAGTGCATCGTGGCTGAGATGGAGCAGATGTTCGATGGCGCGAAAATCGTCCGGCAGCGCGGCGTTGTCCCAGCCGTTGGCGGAATGCCGGGCCAGGTTCACGGCCAGAACGACATTGAGTACGCGGGGTTGTTCGGCGTTTCGGTCATCGACCAGGTCGGCCAATAATTGCGGCAGGTGCCATGCCGGGATCAGCCCGCGCTTCAATTCGCCCAGGCGAATGCCATAGACTTCCTTCTGGGCGTCTGAACTGCGCCGCGTCGGGTCCTGGGACAGCAAGGCGATCACTTCCAGCGCCAGGGATGGTGCGAAACACCACATCATGATCTCGGCGACGTCATAGAGCAGCGTGGCGACCGTGATCTCCTCGACGTTGAGGTCATGGCGGGAAATCGCCCAGTCGCGCGCCCAGTGGGCGGCCTTGCGGGTGCGGGTGATGACCTTGAGCAGGCCGAGCAGTGCCTTAGGATGGGCCCGGAGGCGATCTTCCACCAGCGGCAGGTTCTCGAATGCGCTGAAGAAGGGGTTCACCCCGATCATCATCAGCGCCCGGCCGATGGTGGTGATGTCGGCGTTCTGGCTCTTGTGCCGGTGCTGTTCCAGAAAGGCCAGTACCCGCAGCGTCATCAGCGGATCCTGCAGGATCACCGTGGACAGGATGCGGCCGTCGGTGTTCTCGGCGTTCGCGCGTAATTTCTCAAGCTCCTGCATGGTGTGCCTGAGCACCGGCAGTTCGGCGTTGGAGAAGTACCCAAGCCATGAATCGAGTTCGGTAAGAGGGCGCTCAATCATCATCTTGTGAACGATAGCATTAGTCTAAATGGATGGCACGCTTACCATATCACTGCAAGAGGCTCCGCCGCCGCTGGAAATGAAGTGCAATTGCCAACGGCAATTCCTTGAAATATATCCGGGATTTCTGTACAATCCGCGCTCTTCCCCACCTTGCTCCACCCGTTGCGCATGCGGGGGGGCTTTCAACCATAAGGAGATTGCATGCGACACTACGAAATCGTATTCATCGTACACCCCGACCAGAGCGAGCAGGTACCGGCAATGGTCGAGCGCTACAAGACCCTCGTGTCTTCGCGCAACGGCAACATCCACCGCCTCGAAGACTGGGGCCGCCGCCAGATGGCCTACCCGATCCAGAAAGTGCACAAGGCGCATTATGTTCTGATGAACATCGAGTGCGACGGCGAAACCCTGGTCGAACTGGAGCATGCCTTCAAGTTCAATGATGCGGTGCTGCGTCACCTCACGATCAAGATGAAGCACGCCGTGACGACACCTTCACCGATGATGAAGGAAGAAAAGTCGCGCTCCCTGACCCCCGTCGCCGCGCCTGCCGCTGCGCTGGTCGAGGCGCCGGCAGAGGCTGCCGCTGTCTGACAACCTGACCGTGTTCGGGGGCAGCCTGCTGGAGTTGGCGGCGTTGCGTTACACCCCGGCAGGCATTCCGGCGCTGAATTTCCGGATTGCTCACGCCTCGGAGCAGGTCGAGGCCGGCGTCAAGCGTCAGGTGGAGTGTGAAATGGCTTGTGTGGCGATGGGGCAGATGGCGCAACTTCTGGCCGCCGCCCGACCAGGCGATGCACTCAGGCTCACCGGCTTTCTCTCAGCGAAAAGCCTTAAGAGCAGGACTCCGGTCCTGCATGTGAATGCGATAGAGTTTCTGGAAGGAATGAATCATGGCATTTAGACCGAAAGCAAAGAGTACCGTGAAGCGCAAGGATGACAAGGGCCGCAACATGTTCAAGCGGCGCAAGTTCTGCCGCTTCACCGCGGAAAAGATCGCGGAGATCGACTACAAGGATGTGGAAATCCTGAAGGACTTCATCACCGAGAACGCGAAGATCATGCCGGCGCGCATCACCGGCACCAAGGCCGGCTACCAGCGTCAGTTGGGTACAGCAATCAAGCGCGCGCGCTTCCTGGCGCTCTTGCCCTTCACCGACCTGCACGACTGACCGGAGGAACGAACATGCAAGTGATACTCATGGAAAAGGTCGTGAACCTCGGCGGCTTGGGCGACGTGGTCAAGGTCAAGGACGGCTATGCGCGCAATTTTCTGCTGCCTCAGGGCAAGGCTCGCCGGGTGACGCCCGAGAACCTGGCGTTGTTCGAAGCCAAGCGCGCAGATTTGGAAAAGGTTCAGGCGGAGCAATTGACCGCTGCGCAGGAGAAGGCCGCCAAGCTGCAGGGATTGATGCTGCAGATCACCCGCAAATCCGGTGTCGACGGCCGCCTGTTCGGTTCCGTGACCACCGCCGACATCGCGGAGGCATTGAAGACGCAAGGCTTCGAGGTCGAGAAAACCGACATTCGTCTGCCTGACGGTCCGTTGAAGCAGATTGGCGACAACCAGATTGATGTCGCGCTGCACACCGACGTAGTCGCGACCATCACCGTCTCGGTGCTTGGCGAGCACTAGAACTCCGCGAGTACGATTGGCAAGAGTGCCACGAGGGCCGCGCGAGCGGCCCTCGTTCGTGAACCTCCGAGCTGTGCCGCTTATCCACAATCCGCGCACAGCATTTCCACAGCTTATGCACTCCCCATGCGGCCGCAGTGCCGGTAGACTGTGCGGCGAACCTTAGGAGAAGATGTCATGGTCCAGGCTTTGCCGAACGCGCACGCATTCTCCTCGAATCGATCCGACGACCCCCAACTCGCCGCGCTCAAGCTGCCGCCGCATTCGATCGAGGCCGAGCAGTCGCTGCTCGGCGGTCTGCTGCTCGACAATAGCGCCTGGGACAGGATCGCCGATATCGTCACCGAGTCTGACTTTTATCGCGACGACCACCGTCGCATCTTCCGCCATATCGCCCGGCTGATCGAGCGGGCGCGTCCGGCCGATGTGGTCACGGTGTACGAGTCGATCGAGAAGAGCAACGAGGTGGAGCAGGCCGGCGGCCTGGCCTATCTCGGCGAGATCGCCAACAACACGCCTTCCGCCGCGAACATCCGGCGTTACGCCGAGATCGTCCGTGAGCGCGCCGTGTTGCGCCGCCTGGTCACGGTCGGCGACGAGATCGCCGCCAGCGCCTTGAATCCCGCCGGCCGCGACGCCAAGACCCTGCTCGACCAGGCCGAGGCCAAGGTTTTCGAAATCGCCGAAGCGGGCGCGCGCAGCAACCAGGGCTTCGTGGCGATACAGCCGCTGCTGGGCCAGGTGGTGGACCGCATCCAGGAGCTCTACGAGCAGGAGAACCCCTCGGAAGTCACCGGCGTGCCGACCGGTTTCGCTGATCTCGACAAAATGACATCGGGATTGCAGCCGGGCGACATGATCGTCGTCGCCGGACGTCCCTCGATGGGCAAGACGGCATTCGCGCTCAACATCGCCGAGCATGTCGGCGTCGATCTCGGCCTGCCGGTGGCGATATTCAGCCTGGAAATGTCCGGGCCGCAGCTGGCGATGCGCTTCCTCTCTTCCGTCGGCCGCCTGGACGCTTCACGCATCCGTACCGGCCGCCTAAACGACGACGAATGGGACAAGATGACGGTGGCCCTGGGCAAGCTGCACGGCGCTCCCATCCACATCGACGAGACCGGCGCCCTGAACGTCACCGACCTGCGCGCCCGGGCGCGGCGCCTGGCACGCCAGTTCGGCGGCAAGCTGGGCCTGATCGTGATCGACTACATTCAGCTCATGACTTCGACCCGGGACAACGAAAATCGCGCCACCGAGATCTCCGAGATCTCGCGCTCGATCAAGGCGCTGGCCAAGGAACTGCAGGTGCCGGTGATCGCGCTGTCGCAATTGTCGCGCAAGGTCGAGGAGAGGAACGACAAGCGTCCGCTGATGTCCGACTTGCGCGAATCGGGCGCCATCGAACAGGACGCCGACATCATCCTGATGATGTACCGGGAGGAATACTACAAGCCCGACACTCAGGAGAAGGGCACCGCCGAAGTCATCATCGGCAAGCACCGCAACGGCCCGACCGGCACCGTCCGGCTCACCTTCCTCGGCGAATACACCCGCTTCCAGAGCTTCGCCCAGCCGGGCAGCTATTGAATTTTGGCGACTGTCCAAAATAACGTTTTCGGGAATGCAAATGGACACCCTGAACCGCACCAAGCACACGCAGGAGAGCATGCGCCTGGCTGGCATTTCCTCCATGGCGACGCGAAAGTTGTTGCTCGAACTGGCGCAGGCCTACCGTGAAACCAGCGGCATCGAGGTGCTCATCGAGTCCGTCGGCGGTGTCGATGCACTACGGCGAGTCCAGTCCGGGGAACCATTCGATTTTGTGGTACTAGCCGCCGACGCTATTGCCGTCCTGATAGCGGGGGGCCAGGTTGCCGCCGACAGCCGGACCGATCTGGTGCTGTCGCGTGTGGCCATCGGGGTCCGCACAGGCTGCGAGCGGCCGGACGTCAATTCCGAGGCAGCCCTGCGTCATGCGGTGCTTGCGGCGCGAACGCTGGGCTATTCGACCGGGCCCAGCGGTACGGCGCTGCTCAAGCTGTTTGAGCGCTGGGGCATCGGCGATACCGTCCGCGACCGCCTGGTGCAGGCGCCGCCGGGCGTGCCCGTCGGCCAGTTGGTGGCCAGCGGCGAAATCGAACTGGGCTTCCAGCAATACAGCGAAATGATGGACGTGCCCGGCCTCGCGATACTCGCGAGCATGCCGCCGGGTACGGAGATCATCAGCACCTTCACGGCCGCTATCTGCACCGCCTCGAAACAGCCTGCGGCAGCGCGGGCGCTGCTCGATTTCATGAGTTCGTCTGAGCGTGCGGAAATCAAGCGCCGCCACGGCATGGAGGCCGCGTAGCTTAAGCCTTGCCCTGCCGCCCCGGCCTAACGGTCCTTCACTCGGCGGGGCAGAGGGGGATGATCGCGAGCCACCGGCGGATCGCAGCGAAAAAGACCGGTTTCGGATTGAGATTTCAAGCGCTCGTTCAGAGACGACTTGGTGCCCTTAGGAGAAGTTGACCAGCGTCTGCCCAGTACTTGCGGCGGCGGACTACGCCCAAGGACGCAAGAGCAGCGGCGAACAAGGTGACGGTCGCGGGTTCGGGGACCGAACTGTCCTCGATGGGCGTACCGGCAATGGTGATGGCGTTAAACGCCAAGCCCGAGTCCCATGCATTGTCGTCCCAATTTGTCACACCGAACTCCAACACGTAATTGCCCGTACCGGCCACGCTGTAGCTTGCCGATACCCATCCAGTGTAGCCGCAGCCGATGTCCCAGCATGTGCCGTCGAAGGCGGCACCAAGCGGCGACCATGTAGGTCCGACGCCAAGGTAATTGGGCGGTGCAAGTGCGCTAGGGACATATCCCGCGCTGATGAGGGGGACGCTCGCGACCGTGTTATTGCCCATTGTCAGCGTTGTCTGGCCGAAGGCGGGCAAGCCAAAACCCGGGATCGGGTCGATATTGGGGACGTTGGTTGTTCGCGCGGTGAAGATGACATCGGCCTGACTCAGATCACCGGCATTCAACAGGCGAACCCACGAATAATCGGCGAACGTACCGCCGTCGCTGGTCACATAGTTAAACTGGAAGTCGAGCGCGTCGCCAGCATTCGCCACGAACGGCGTGGTCCTGAGCCATGAACCATTGGTATTGCCAAGCCCTGGTGTTACTTGACTCGAAGGGACTTGGGCATTGGCAAAGGGACTAGCGCCATTAACGCCGCCAAAGCTTGACACCCACCCGTACGCCGATGACAGCGGAATTACGACGCTCGGTACGGTGACAGTGGCGCTGGTGCCGACAGTGGTGTTGGTGGGGTCGTTGCAGATGCCAACAGAGCAAGTCCAAGCTGCCGGGATGCCGAAGTCAAATATCGCCGCTGCCAACACGCTATCAGGGTTAATAGCTACCGCGGCGAGAACGAGTAATGACTGTTGCGCTATTCGTAGAATTGACATTCTTCGTATCCTTCCACTTGAGTTACCGGTGAGAACTTTGTGGCGCAACCGTGGGATCGTGGCACAGGCGATCATGAAACATGCCTCAAGATAACTTCGATTGCGATGCCCAGTTTCACGTCACAAAATCCGCCCGTCGGAGCATCCTCGGGCAGGTGATTTCGTCGCAACTTCTGTTCCAGAAAGCGAGTTTGTAGGTAAATCAATAGTATGGATATTTATTTGCTACGCGAAGCCAGCAAACTGTATGAATTCTCGATAGTCCGCTGACTTCATATCCCCATGGTTAGAGGCATCGGAAATCGTCCGCTGGTTTTGATCCACCATCCCCTCTGGCCCGCCGAGTGGAGGACCGTCAGACCGGAGCAGTCCGGTCGCGTTGTTTGAGCGCAGCGAGTTTAGCGACCGGCCGGGCTGGCGGTTCGGAGCGAGGGAAGCCGAAGGCCGGGGCGGCGGGGCGCGGTTCTTGGGTTACTTTCTTGTCGCGCAACAAGAAAGTGACTCGCCCGCCGGGGCGAGACCCGGCAATCGAAGAACGGCGAAGGACATGTCCCATAGGGACTTCCTGTGTTCGTCGGCCTGCACCGGTTCGGGTGTCTCCGTCGAAAGGCCGACCTACAACACCTCGGCGGCGTGGTCGGCCAGGCGCGAGCGCTCGCCGCGCTGCAGGGTGATGTGGCCCGAATGCGGCCAACCCTTGAAGCGGTCGACGACGTAGGTGAGGCCGGAGCTGCCTTCGGTCAGATAGGGCGTATCGATCTGGGCGATGTTGCCCAGGCAGACCACCTTGGTGCCCGGACCGGCACGGGTGATCAGCGTCTTCATCTGTTTCGGCGTCAGGTTCTGCGCTTCGTCGATGATCAGAAATTTGTTCAGGAAGGTGCGGCCGCGCATGAAGTTGAGCGACTTGATCTTGATCCGGTTGCGGATCAGATCCATGGTTGCGGCGCGGCCCCAGTCGCCTCCTTGCGCGTCCTCGGCGGGGTGGTTAAGGACGTCGAGATTGTCTTCGAGCGCGCCCATCCAGGGGGTCATCTTCTCTTCCTCGGTGCCCGGCAGGAAGCCGATGTCTTCGCCCACCGGGATGGTCACTCGGGTGATGATGATCTCCGCATAATGCTTGGTTTCGAGCACCTGGGTGAGGCCGGCGGCCAGGGTGAGCAGGGTCTTGCCGGTGCCGGCTTGGCCGAGCAGGGTGACGAAGTCGATGTCGGGATTCATCAGCAGGTTGAGCGCGAAATTCTGCTCGCGGTTCTTCGCGGTGATGCCCCAGACGGCATTCCGGTGATGGCTGTAGTCGGTCAGCGTCTCCAGCACGGCGCTCTTGCCGCCGGCTTCGCGCACCCAGGCATGGAGGGGCTGTGGGCCTTCCTGCCAGACGAACTCGTTGACCAGCAGATCGGCGCAGAGCGGCCCCTGGATGCGGTAGAAGGCGCGGCTGTCCTGCTGCCAGGACTGCATGTCCTTGCCGTGGCTGTCCCAGAAGTCCGCGGGCAGTTCCCGCGCGCCGGAGTAGAGCAGGTCGCTGTCTTCGAGAACCTTGTCGTTGAAATAGTCCTGCGCCTCCAGGCCCAATGCGCGGGCCTTGATGCGCATGTTGATGTCCTTGGTGACCAGGATCACCGGACGCTGCGGGAACTTCGCCGATAGATGGTTGGCGACCGCTATGATCTGGTTGTCCGCCTTGGCGGTCGGCAGCGAGGCGGGGATGACGTCGTTGATCGCCTCGGTCTGCAGGAACAGCCGGCCGCTGGCCAGGTCGCGCGAGGGTCCCGCCAGCGCGATGCCCTGACGGATGTCGCGCTCGTCCGCGGAGACGATTTCGTCGAGCAGGCGGCTTGCCTGGCGGGCGTTGCGCGCCACTTCCGACATGCCCTTCTTGTTGTTGTCGAGTTCCTCCAGGGTCATCATCGGCACGAAAATATCGTGCTCCTCGAAGCGGAACAGGCTGGTCGGGTCATGCATCAGGACATTGGTGTCGAGCACGAACAGCTTGGTGTTGTTGGCTAGGCGCTTGGCGTTCATGAGGACGTGGCTCCCGCGTTGACCGCCTTGACCGCATCGAGGACGAGAGCGGCGTGGCCATCCGCCTTGACCGCGCGCCATTCCCGGGCTAGACAACCGTTTTTGTCGATCAGGAAGGTCGACCGCTCGATGCCTCTGACCTGTTTGCCATACATGTTCTTCATCTTGATGACGGCGAACTGGTTGCAGGCGATTTCCTCGCTGTCGACCAGGAGATCGAAGGGCAGGGCCAGCTTTTCCTTGAAGTTCTCGTGCGACTTCAGGCTGTCGCGCGAGATGCCGAAGACCGTGCAGCCCTGTTTCACGAACTCGTCAAAGAGATCGCGGAACTGGCCTGCCTCGGTGGTACAGCCGGGCGTGCTGTCCTTGGGGTAGAAGTAAAGCAGGACCATGCCCCCGCGCAAGGCGGCGAGTTCGAAGCGCTTGCCGCCGGTGGCGGGCAAGGAAAAATCAGGGACTGCTAACATGGTTCCTCCTGAAGTATGGCGGATGAGAGGAATTCATCGCCTTGCAACATCAAGGTGCCGGCGCGGCCGGCCACCTCTCCCCGGATCACCTCGTGCCTGGGCAGCTTCTGCAGGTCCAGTCCGGCATAGATGGCCCGTGTGGAAGTCAGTTGATAACCCTGATCGCGCCAGCCTGCGAGCAGGCGTTCCAGGACGGGAAGAAGCTTCATGCCTTCGAGTTCCGCATGCAGCGTGAACACCTGGTCGTGGGGGGATGAAACGCGCGTCTGCTTGAGCAGGATCTCATGGACATCCTCGGCTTTCATGCCGGCGCGACCGATCAATTCATCCAGCGTCGGCAGGGTGGTCGGCAACTGCGGACAGGCGATGACCTCGGCGTCGCAGACCGGCATGAAGGGGTGGCTGCCGCGCGTGTCCGAGGCGTAATCGAAGCCGAGTCGCTGCGTCAGGCGCAGCGCATGGGCGTTCATCTGCCAGCCTGCGGCGCCGTGGGTCCTGGCGGGGCTGCCGAAGATTTCGGAAAAGCGGGCGCAGGCCCGCCCCATCTCGTCTTCGGCCCAGTCGGGGCTGGCGTGTGCGACGCCATCCTGCCATCTGACGTGATCCCAGCAATGGATGCCGACTTCATGACCCGCATCGCGCACGCTCTTCAGCACGTCGGCGCAGCAGCGCCCGATATCGGGTCCGGGCAGCAGCGTGCCATACATCAGGGTCTTCAGTCCATAGTGGGAAAGCACCGAGGTGCGCGATACTTTCTTCATGAAGCCGGGCCGGAAGGCGCGCTTGATGGCTCTGCCGGTATGATCGGGACCGAGCGAGAACAGGAAGGTGGCTTGCACGTCGAAGCGGCGCAGCAGTTCCACCAGTTGCGGCACACCCTCGAGCGTGCCGCGATAGGTGTCGACGTCGATCTTCAGGGCAAGTTTCAATTGCGCATCAATCAACGAGGCTGCGCGCCGAGGCGACATCGCCGCGGTAGGCGTCGAGAATATGGCGCAAGGCATCCTGCATGTTGACCGTGGGCGCCCAGGCGAAGTCGGCCATGGTGTTCTCGATCTTGGGCACGCGGCTCTGCACGTCCTGGTAGCCGCTGCCGTAGTACTCGCCGGAAGTGGTTTCCTGAATCTCGACCTTCTCGGCGCTCGCGCGGTATTCCGGATACTGCCGGGCCATGGTCAGCATCATGTTCGCCAGTTCGCGCACCGAGTAGTTGTTCTCCGGATTGCCGATGTTGTAGATCTTGCCGCTGGCGATCCCGTTCGGGTTCTCGATGATCTTCATCAAGGCGGCAATGCCATCGGAGATGTAGGTGAAGGAACGCTTCTGGGCACCGCCGTCGACCAGCTTGATCGGCTCGCCGCGCACGATGTGGCCGAGGAACTGGGTGATCACGCGCGAGCTGCCTTCCTTGGGCGTGTGGATCGAGTCGAGCCCGGCGCCGATCCAGTTGAACGGACGGAACAGCGTGTAATCGAGTGCTTCCTGCTGGCCGTAGGCGGCGATCACGCGGTCCATCAGTTGCTTGGCGCAGGCGTAGATCCAGCGCGGCTTGTTGATCGGGCCATAGATCAGGTTGGAATTTTCCGGATCGAATTCGGCGTCCGTGCTCATGCCATAGACCTCGGAGGTCGAGGGAAAGATCACCCGCTTGCCGTATTTCACGGCATGGCGAATGATTGGCAGGTTGGCCTCGAAGTCCAGTTCGAAAACCCGTAGCGGTTCCTTGACATAGGTTGCCGGCGTGGCAATCGCCACCAGCGGCAGCACCGTGTCGCACTTCCTGACGTGATATTCGATCCATTCCTTGTTGATGGTGATGTCGCCCTCGAAGAAGTGAAAGCGCGGATGATCGATCAGGTCGGCGACGCGCTCCGACTGCATGTCCATGCCATGGACCTCCCAGTCGGTGGTTTCGATGATGCGTTGCGAGAGGTGGTGGCCGATGAAACCATTGACGCCGAGGATGAGAATTTTTTTCATGATGACCTGTGGCTAGGTGAGTAATCGTTTTTCGGAACCGAAACGGGCAAGGAATCCGGCTGCATCGAGCGGCGCACCGTCGTATTCGAGCGCGAGCAGGCGCAGCACCTGGCCATCGGCGCAATCGGCAAAGACGGCACCGTTTTCGCAATATATACCGGGCGCGGAGCTTTTCGTCAGGTGCCGAGGCTGTAGCAGACTCTTCGTGATTCCCAGTCGCTTGCCGGCTAGCGCGCTGAACGCTCCGGGGTAGGGCGGGGCCACGGCGCGGATCAGGTCGTGGATGCGTTGCGCGCCCTGTTGCCAGTCGATGCGGCCGTCTTCGGGCTTCCTGCCGCCGAAATAGGAAGCGGCGAGGGGATCCTGGGGTCGCTCGATCGCGGTGCCGGCGATGAGCTGCGGCAGTACCGCATGGAGAGCCATTTCGGCGGCGACCGTGACCTTGTTGAAAACCTCGACCGCCGTGTCGTCCGGCAAAATGGGCACAGCCTGCTGCGCGACGATCGCGCCGGCGTCGGGCTTGGCCACCATGCGGTGCAGGCTGGCCCCGGTCTCGCGCTCCCCATAGAGCAGCGCCCAGTTCACCGGCGTACGGCCGCGGTATTTCGGCAGCAGCGAGCCGTGCATGTTGTAGGCACCGCGACGGGCAGCCGCGAGCAAGGGCTGGCCGAGCATCTGCCGGTAGTAGAAGGAAAACAGGAAGTCCGGCGCCAGCGCAGAAATGCGCTCGAGGATGGCAGCAGCGTTAGGATCGGTCGGCGTAATGCAGGGGATTCCATGCACCTTGGCGAGTGCAGCGACGCTTTCGAACCAGATCGTCTCGTTGGGGTTGTCCTGATGCGTCAGCACCAGTTTGACGTCGACTCCGCGGGCCAACAGGACCGACAGGCAGCGCACCCCGACCTGGTGATAGGCGAAGACAACGGCGCTGGCGCCTCTGGCGGCATTCATGGCTGGCGCGTCTCGATGATCGCCTCGATGATATAGCGTGGCCGCTGGCGCACCTGCTGATAAATGCGGCCGACATATTCGCCGAGCATGCCGACGCCGAACAGGGTCAGGCCGATCAGGAAGAAGGCGATGCCGAACAGGGTGAACAGTCCCTCGGCCTCCGGGCCGACCAGGATCCGGCGCATGGCGAGATAGGCGACGAAGAGCACGGAGAGCGAGGAGATGAGGATGCCGATCATCGAGAACCATTGCAGCGGCACCACCGAGAAGCCGGTCATCAGGTCGAAGTTCAGACGGATCAGGCTGTACAGCGAATATTTCGATTCGCCGGCGTAGCGCTCCTCGTGTCCGATCTCTATTTCGGTCGGGTGCTTGGCGAAGGCGTAACCCAGCGCCGGCATGAAGGTGCTGACTTCGTGGCAACTGTTGATGGTCTCGACGATGGAGCGCGAGTAGGCGCGCATCATGCAGCCCTGGTCGGTCATCTTGATGCGGGTGATCCGCTCGCGCAGCCGGTTCATGGCGCGCGAGGCCCAGCGGCGGAACAGGCTGTCCTGGCGCAGCTTGCGGATGGTGCCGACATAGTCGTAACCCTCGCGCACCTTATCGACCAGCGCACTTATTTCTTCCGGCGGGTTTTGCAGGTCGGCATCGAGGGTGATGACCATGTCGCCGCGGCTTTGCTCGAAACCCGCGGTGATCGCCATGTGCTGGCCGAAATTGGCGGCAAACAGCACGATGCGGGTGACGTCAGGGCGCGCCTGCCACTGCTCGCGCAGGATGGCGGCGGAGCGATCGCTGCTGCCGTCGTTGATGAAGATCACCTCGTAGCGGGCGCCCAGGGCGTCGAGCGCCGGATAGAGCCGGGCAAACAGCGCGGCCAGGCCGTCCTCTTCGTTATAGACGGGAATGACGATGGATATTTCAGGGTGGTTCATGCCGATGGCTTCAGAATGGCGGCCAGAGCGGCACAGACGCGGAGGACGTCGGCATCTGGCATGGCCGGGAAAAGAGGTAGTGTAATTGTTTGCCTGCCGACCCGCTCGGCCTGCGGAAAATCTCCCTCCTGGTGGCCCATCTGGCGATACAGCGAAAACAGATGCAGCGCCGGATAGTGCACACCGATACCGATGTCGCGCTCCTTCATCGCGGCGATGACCCGCCCGCGATCGCTGCCCGGGGGCAGCAGCACCTGGAACATGTGCCAGTTGGAGTTGTCGAAATCGCGCAACGGCAATTCCAGGCCTGCGATGTTCAGTTCATCGAAGCGTTCGAAGTAGCGATGCGCCAACTCGCGTCGCCTCTGCGTGAATGCGGCCAGATGCTTCAATTGTCCCAGTCCGATCGTGGCGGCGATGTCGGTGAGATTGAACTTGCCGCCGAGCACGTCCACGTCCATCGATCCGTCCGGAAAGCGCATCACGCCCTGCAGGCGTAGGCGCTCGCAGAGCGCCGGATCGGCATCGGCAGGCAGCACCAGCGCGCCGCCTTCGCCGGTGGTGATGTTCTTGTTGGCATGAAAGCTGAAGGACACGAAGTCCCCCGTGGAACCAATCCGCTGACCGTGCCACTGGGCGCCGAATGCCTGGGCGGCATCCTCGATGACGCGCAACTTGTGGGCTGCGGCAATGGCATAGAGTTGTTCGCGGTCTACCGGCAGGCCGGCCAGATCGACCGGTATGATGGCGCGTGTCCTGGACGTGACGGCAGACTCGATACGATTCAGGTCGATGTTGCGGGTGAGTGGGTCGATGTCCACGAACACCGGTAGGGCGCCGGCGGCAAGCACCACGCTGGCGCTGGCAACCCAGGTCAGCGGCGTGGTGATGACCTCGTCTCCCGGGCCTATGCCGGCCAACGTCAGCGCCACCTGCATGGTCGCGGTGCCGGAACTGAGGGCGCGCACGGTTCGGCCGCCGCAATAGTCGGACAGCGCCGCCTCGAATTCCTTGACCTTGGGTCCGCTGGTGATCCAGCCCGAACGCAGCACCTCGGCGACGGCGGCGATGGTCTCCTCGTCGATGGTGGGACGGGTGAAGGGAAGAAAATTCATGCTGCCTCCGAAAATCCGCCACGAGCAGGCAGCAAGCCAACATTTGGCAACCGCGTCAGCGACTGAACCGTCGTCACCCGTTTTCCCGGAAAGGGGGCCGGGGGGTATGTCCTCATGACCTGGCGACCAGGTAGACGCCAACGACGACCAAGGCGATGCCGGCGAGTTTTTGCGCAGTCAGCGCTTCGCCGAACCAGTGCCAGGCAATGAAGGCATTGATGACATAGCCGATCGACAGCATCGGATAGGCGATGGAGACCGGCACTCTCGACAGCGCCATGATCCACACCATCACGCTCACCACGTAACAGGCCAGGCCGCCCAGGATGTGCGGTTCCAGCGCCAGCTTCAAACCGATCGGCAGGAGGTTCTCCAACTGGAACTCGAAATGGCCGACGGCGTTGGTTCCCGCCTTGAGCAACAACTGGGCGGTGGCGTTGAGCAGCACGCCGGTAAGGACGAGAGAAAAGCTAAGAATGTTCACGGCCTATCCCCCATCCTCTTGCCCGAGGGAAGGGGTGACGATAGCTCGCTATGCTCGCAGCTTGTTGGCTGCACCACCTTGAGGCGGCTCTGCGTCGGTGCGTTCATGGTTTCCTTACTATGATGCGACGGGTGTCTTGTGCGGCAACTCGCATCGGCAATCCCTGTTCCAGGAGGCGTCGGTAGGTGTCGGGCGGCATCAACGCCCAGGCGTCCGGGGATGCGCGCCAGGCGGCGGCGAAGCCGGCCAGATCCGGGATGAAGTTCGCAGGCTCCTGATCGATGCCGAAGCCGAGTTCGTCCCGGTAGGCCACCAGGGTCAGGGTGCGCTGCAGGTAGAACGGCAGGGTCTGGTCGTAGGTGGCCACGCTGTAGAAGGGTACGCCGGGCTTGACCTGATCGCGGACTTGCTGCGCGATCGCGTAGGCCGAGTTGGACGGCGCCAGGCTGTCGTGGCCGAGCAGGATCAATTGCGAGAAGAGCAGGCCGCCGGCGGCGAGACTGATCAGCGCCGCACGCGGCCGCGCCCGTAAAGAGCAGATGTATGCCGCCAGCGCGCCTGCCAGCAGGCTGCCGCAGGCGGCCAGCAACCACGGCTGGTAATCGGCATAGAGTGCGGCTGGCACCTCCGGACTGGCCAGCCGGGCGACCTCGCGCGCCAGCGCCAGACCGACCAGCGCCAGCAGGATCAAGGGCAGGGCGTGCCAGCGCAGGACGCGCGGATCGCGCCGCGTGATCTCGGCGAAATACCAGCCGATCAGGGCGGCCAGCGCCGGAAACAGCGGCAGGATGTAGGAGGCCAGTTTGGAGTCGGAGACCGAGAAAAAGCAGAACACCACGGCTATCCAGACGAGCAGGAAGCGACGCGGCTGGAAGCGGCTCTGAGGATCCCGGCGCGCCGCTCGCCACAAGCTCGGCAATAGGCCGATCAGCCAAGGCAGCATGCCGGCGAAGAGGATGGGAACGAAGTACCAGATCGGCTGGTAGCGGCCATGCACCTTGGTGAGGAAGCGCTCGAAGTGCTCGTGGATAAAGAAGAAATGGGCGAACTCCGGGTTGGCTGCCGAGACCGCGATGAACCACGGCGCCGTCACGACGATCACGAGCAGCAGTCCGGAGAATAGATGCAGTCTGCGCCACAGGTCGAAGTCGCGCTGCCACAGCGAGTACAGCACCAGCGTGGCGGCGGGCAAGAGCAGGCCGATCAGCCCCTTGCTGAGCACGGCTAGCGCCAGCGCCAGCCAGGC
Source organism: uncultured Sterolibacterium sp. (assembly GCA_903832735.1). GTDB lineage: Bacteria > Pseudomonadota > Gammaproteobacteria > Burkholderiales > Rhodocyclaceae > CAIYYX01. The sequence continues at coordinate 55,863 of CAILCO010000111.1, read as the reverse complement.
GCCGAGCATGTAGTTGCGGTTCTCCGACGGGGTGACTCGATCGCGCTGCGCCAGAACGAAGGCGAATACGGCGACCGAGAGAAAACAGGAGACACCCATGTCGAGCGTATTGACGTGGCCGATCAGGCTGTACAGCAGACTGCCGCCAAGCACGCCGGCGGCGTACAGTGCGACATCCTCATCCCAGAGGCGGCGCGCGGTGAACCATGTCGCGAGCACGCCGAGAAATCCGGCCAGTGCGCTCCACAGTCGCGCCGTCCAGTGGTGTTCGCCGAAAACGGTGAAGGCCGCGGCGGTCGCCCAGTATTGCAGAGCGGGTTTCTCGAAATACTTGAGGCCATTCAACCGCGGTGTCAGCCAGTCGCCGCTGGCCACCATCTCGCGCGGAATTTCGGCATAACGACCCTCGTCGGGTTTGATCAGTTTGCGATAGTCGAGCGTGCCGAACCAGAGTACGGCGAACAGCGCCAACAGAAACAGCAGCGTCTTCGCGGGTAAGGATCGTTGCTGCGCCATCAGGCTCAGTCCTGCAGCAGGAAGGCGGCGACATTGCGCCCCTCCGCCGTCAGGACGTTGTAGGTGCGGGCCGCGGCGCCACTGTCCATCACCTCGATGCCGATGTTTGCCGCGATCAGCGGGCGCAGCAGAACCGTCTGGGGAAAGCGCTGGCGGCTGCCGGTACCGAGCAGCAGGACATCGCAGCCCAGTTGCGCCAGTCTTGCGAAATCGGCCTCGGTCAGCGTTTCGAAGCCGCCCACGGCCCAATCGGTTTCGAGACGCTGCGGCATGAGCAGCAGGTTGCCGCTGTGGCGTACGCCGTTGACCGCGATATATCCCGCTCCGTAGGCAGTCACGATGTTTTGGCCGGGAGGGCGGTCAGCTTGCAGTTTCATGCAGGAGTGATGTGGCGCGTCGGCTAGGCGTAGTGTGGGTGTGGTGTTGGTGTCGTGTGGGTTTGTTTGCGGCATGCTGCCAGCTTCGGTAAGATTATATCTTTTTGGCGCGGGCCTCGCAGCCAGGAGGCGTTTTCCACCTCCGGATGCGCCACTGTGGTGAAGTGAATTATGCAACCAGTATTGAAGTCAGCGAAACTCGCCTCCGTCTGTTACGACATCCGCGGTCCGGTCCTGGCGCGCGCCAAGGAGATGGAGGACGACGGCCATCGCATCATCAAATTGAACATCGGCAATACCGCGCCTTTCGGCTTCGAGACGCCTGAGGAAATCGTCCAGGACGTCATCCACAACCTCTCCGCGGCATCGGGTTACTGCGATTCCAAGGGCCTGTTCGCGGCGCGCAAGGCGATCATGCAGTACTCGCAGGAGAAGCGGATCGCCGGCGTGCAGGTCGAGGACATCTACATCGGCAACGGCGTCTCCGAGCTGATCGTGATGGCCATGAATGCGCTGCTCGATGCTGGCGACGAGGTTCTGGTGCCGGCACCCGATTATCCCCTGTGGACGGCGGCGGTCTCCCTGTCCGGCGGCATCGCCCGCCACTATCTTTGCGACGAGGGCGCCGGCTGGCTGCCCGACCTGGCCGATATTCGCGCCAAGATCGGGCCGACCACGCGCGCCATCGTCATCATCAATCCGAACAATCCGACCGGTGCGCTTTATCCGGTCGAGCTGTTGCGGGAGATCGTCGAAATCGCCCGCAGCCATCAGCTGATCATCTACGCCGACGAGATCTACGACAAGGTGCTCTACGACGGCGCCCGGCATACTTCGATCGCATCGCTGGCCGAGGACGTGCTCTGCATCACCTTCAACGGTCTGTCGAAGAATTACCGCGCACCCGGCTTTCGTGCCGGCTGGCTGATCGTCTCCGGCGAGAAGCGTCACGCCCAGGACTACATCGAGGGCCTGAACATGCTCGCCTCGATGCGTCTTTGTTCCAATGTGCCGGCACAGTTCGGCATTCAGACCGCCTTGGGCGGCTATCAGAGCATCGCCGACCTGGTCGCTCCCGGCGGGCGTCTGTGCCGGCAGCGTGACCTCGCCTGGAAACTGCTGACCGAGATTCCCGGCGTCACTTGCGTCAAGCCGCAGGCGGCGATGTATCTGTTCCCGCGGCTCGACCCCAAGCTCTATCCGATCGACGACGACCAGCAATTCATCCTCGAACTTCTCGAAGAGGAGCGGGTACTGCTGGTGCAGGGGACGGGATTCAACTGGCCCCAGCCAGACCACTTCCGCGTCGTCTTTCTGCCCAATGCCGACGATCTCGCCGAGGCCATAGGTCGCGTCGCGCGCTTCCTCGAGCATTACCGCAAGAGGCACGCAACCTAGGCAGTTCTGCGCGCAAGCCTCGCCTGCCTTATTTCCTGCAATTCCTCACCGGATTTCACCGAATGAAACCAATCAACGTAGGCTTGCTCGGCATCGGCACTGTCGGCGGCGGCACCTTCAACGTTCTGCTGCGCAACGAGAGCGAGATCACCCGCCGCGCCGGCCGGCCCATACGCATCAGCAAGGTCGCCGACAAGAACCTCGAACTGGCGAGGCAGGTCACCCAGGGCAGGGCGGTCATCACCGACGACGCCACCTCGGTCGTCACCGATCCCGACATCGATATCGTGGTCGAGTTGATCGGCGGCTGCGGCATAGCCCGCGAACTGGTGCTTGCGGCCATCAATAACGGCAAGCATGTGGTGACCGCCAACAAGGCGCTGCTGGCAACGCATGGCAACGAGATCTTCGCGGCGGCGCAGAAGAAGGGCGTGATGGTGGCCTTCGAGGCCGCAGTGGCCGGCGGCATCCCGATCATCAAAGCATTGCGCGAAGGGCTCACCGCCAACCGCATTCAGTGGATCGCCGGCATCATCAACGGCACCACCAACTTCATCCTTTCCGAGATGCGCGACAAGGGCCTGCCCTTTGCGACCGTGCTCGCGGATGCGCAGCGCCTGGGCTATGCCGAGGCCGATCCGACCTTCGACATCGAAGGCGTCGATGCCGCCCACAAGCTCACCATCATGGCGGCGATCGCCTTCGGCATTCCGATGCAGTTCGACAAGGTGCATGTCGAGGGGATAGCCCGGCTCGACGCGATCGACATCAAGTATGCCGAACAGCTCGGCTATCGCATCAAGCTGCTCGGCATCACCAAGAGGGTTTCCCGGAATGGCGCGGACGGTATAGAACTGCGCGTGCATCCGACCCTGATCCCAAGTCGGCGCCTGATCGCCAATGTCGAGGGCGCGATGAATGCCGTCCTGGTGCAAGGCGACGCCGTCGGCGCTACTCTCTACTACGGCAAGGGCGCGGGCGCAGAGCCGACGGCATCGGCGGTGATCGCCGATCTGGTCGATGTCACCCGTATGCACACCGCCGATCCCGAACACCGCGTGCCGCACCTGGCATTCCAGCCCGATGCGCTGATGGACACGCCGATCCTGCCGATGGCCGAGGTGGAGACCCGCTACTACCTGCGCCTGTCCGTCTCCGACCAGCCGGGCGTGCTCGCCGACATCACGCGCATCCTCGCCGACCAGCATATTTCCATCGACGCGATGATCCAGCGCGAGCCGGGCGAGGGCGAGGAGCAGACCGACATCATCATGCTCACTCACTTGTCGCGCGAGAAGCATGTCGATGCCGCGATCCTGCTGATCGAGGCGCTGCCGGTGGTGAAAAGCCGCGTGACCCGTTTGCGCCTCGAAGAACTGGACAAGTAGATGCGTTACATCTCAACCCGCGGCAACTCGCCGGCCAAGTCCTTCACCGAGATCCTGCTGGCCGGCCTTGCCCCGGATGGCGGCCTGTATCTGCCGGAAGCCTATCCGCGCGTCTCCCGCTCCGAGCTCGATCAATGGCGTGCGCTGTCTTATCCGGCGCTGGCGTTCAAGGTGCTGGAGAAGTTCATCGACGACATCCCCGCCGCCGACCTGCGGGCGCTGATAGAGCGCACCTACACCCCGGCGGTCTATCAAAACAGCCGTCCCGGCGACGACAGCGCCGAGATCACGCCGCTGCGCTGGCTGGAGCCGGGACTGGCGCTACTGGAACTCTCCAACGGTCCGACGCTCGCCTTCAAGGACATGGCGATGCAGTTGCTGGGCAATCTGTTCGAGTACGCCCTGGAAAAGACCGGACAGGAACTCAACATCCTCGGCGCCACCTCCGGCGACACCGGTTCCTCGGCGGAGTATGCGATGCGCGGGAAGCGTGGCATCCGCGTCTTCATGCTCTCGCCTGCCGGCAAGATGAGCCGCTTCCAGACGGCCCAGATGTTTTCGCTGGCCGACCCGAACATCTACAACATCGCGGTAGAGGGCGTCTTCGACGATTGCCAGGACATCGTCAAGAGCGTCAGCAACGACCACGCGTTCAAGGCGGCGTACCGGATCGGCACGGTCAATTCGATCAACTGGGCGCGCGTCGCGGCGCAGATCGTGTATTACTTCAAAGGCTATTTCGCCGCGACCGGCGGCGCGGGCGGCAGCAACGAGCAGGAGGTTTCCTTCTCCGTGCCCTCGGGCAATTTCGGCAACATCTGTGCCGGCCACATCGCCCGGATGATGGGCCTGCCGATCCGCCAACTGATCCTCGCCACCAACGAGAACAACGTCCTCGACGAGTTCTTCAGGACCGGCGTTTATCGCCCGCGCAGCAATGCCGAGACGCGCCAGACCAGCAGTCCTTCGATGGACATCTCGAAAGCCTCGAACTTCGAACGCTTCGTTTTCGATCTGGTCGGCCGCGACGCGGCGACGGTACGCGATCTTTGGGCGGGGATCGAGTCGGGTGCGCCAAGCGGCGCCGCCTTCGACCTGTCGGGCGGTGCGCATTTCCCCCACATTCGTGATTACGGTTTCGTCTCCGGAACCAGCAACCACGCCGACCGCCTGGCCACGATCCGGAAAGTCTGGGCGCAGTACGGCATCATGGTGGACACCCATACCGCCGACGGCATCAAGGTCGGCCTGGAGTTGCGCGAGCCGGGCATTCCGCTGGTCTGCCTGGAGACCGCCTTGCCGGCCAAGTTCGATGAAACGATCCGCGCGGCGCTAGGCCGTGAACCGGAGCGTCCCGCAGGCCTCATGGGTATCGAGCAGTTGCCGCAGCGCTTCGTCGTGATGGCGGCCGACGCGCCGGCGATCAAGCGCTACATCGAGGAGCGCTGCCGCTAGCCTTTGTGACGAGGGGAGGGCTTTACTGCTCGGCGTGACTAGCCGTGACGCGGCGGCTCTCGGAGAGCGCGATCGACAGGCCGCTGCCGGCGATGGCCAGCATCCCGAGGATGGAGAGGCGATCGGGAAATTGGCCGAACAACTGCCAGCCCAGCAGCGTTGCCCAGATCAACTGGACATACATCAAGGGCGACAGGGTCGAGGCCGGGGTGTGGCGGAAGGCCCGCGTCAGCAGGAAATGTCCGGCCCCCCCGGAAATGCCGAGCGAGGCGATCAGCAGCGCTTGCTCAGGGCTGGGCATCGGGCCGCTCCAGAACCAGGGCAAGGCCAGGCTCATCGCGACGGTGCCGGTCAGCGCGGTGTAGAAGAGCATGGTGACGGCGCTCTCGGTCGAAGACAGTTGCCGCGTCTGGATCTGATAGACGCTATAGCACAGAGCCGCCGCCAGCGAGAAGAGAATGCCGAGTCCCGAAAGGGCGCCGCCGGGCCTGGCAATCAGCAGGGCCCCGGCAAATCCTGTGGCAACCGAAGCCCAGCGCCGCAGGCTGACCCTTTCGCCGAGAAAGGGTCCGGACAGCAGGACCACCAGGAGCGGCGTCACATACAGGATCGCCGTCGTCTCGGCCAGCGGCATCAGCCGGAGAGCCGCAAGGGCGAACAAGGATACGCCGAGCAGCAGCAGGGCCCGGATCACCTGGATCAGCGGCCTTTTGGTGGCCAGCAGTTTGCCGCGCATCGAGGGCGCCAGAAACACCACCATCAACAGGCAGTGCAGGGTGAAGCGCGCCCAGACCAGAAGCGGCAAGGCGAAGGTGAGTACCAGGTGTTTTGCGGTGGCGTCCAGGGCGGCGAAGAAGAACAGCGCCAGGAGCATCAGGAGTACGCCGTGAAACGGATGCTTCGCGGCCTCAGGCATGGCACCATCGGTTCAACATGCTGCGCGCTGCGGCCATCAGTTCGCCGGCGGTGAGCCCTATCGGGCCGATGCCTGCCGCGACGCAGTCATCCGCCGCAGCGCCATGAAGATGCACCGCCGCGAGCAAGGCCTGATCGGCGGCCCAGCCCTGGGCCAGGAGGGCGACCGCGAAGCCGGCGAGTACGTCGCCGGTGCCGGCGGAAGCCAGCCCGGGATTGCCGCTGGTGTTGATGAACCAGCGACCGTCAGGCAATGCGACCACGCTGCCGCAACCCTTCAGGACGACGCAGGCGCGGAGGCGCTGCGCCAGTCCCAGGGAGGAGGCGAGGCGATCGCCCTGGATCGCCTCGATGGTGCATTGCGCGAGCCACGCGGCTTCGGCCGGATGCGGTGTGAGCAGCGTCGGTGCATCGCGGCGTGCGAGTTGTCGTTGCAGCGCCGGATGCGCGGCCAGCAGGTTGAGCGCATCGGCATCGAGCAGGAGCGGCAGTTCGCAGGACAGCGCGCGGCGCAGCAGGGCCGTCGCGGCATCCGACTGACCCAGGCCGGGGCCGACGGCGAGGCATGAGGCCAGAGCGAATACTTCCTCGGGGCTCTTTTGCATCAGTTCCGGTTGCAGGGGATCGATGGCTATTCGCTCCAGCATGCCCAGATAGACGCGCCCGGCGCCCAGATGCAGCGCCGCGCGTCCTGCCAGGAGCGCGGCTCCCGCCATGCCCGGCGCGCCGCCGATGATCCCGGCGCTGCCGTAGCTGCCCTTGTGCGAGTTCCGTAATCTCGGCAGGAGCGCAGCCGCGAACTGTCCCGGTGCGATGCTCTGGCCGTGGTTGCCACTCTGGCCGCCGCTCTGCCCGCTGCTCTGGTCAATATCCAGGCCGAGTTCATCAACCGTGATCATGCCGCAGTGATCGGGACCGTCCAAAGTCAGCAGGCCGGGCTTCAGTGCGATGAAGCTGATCGTGTGCTCTGCCCTTACCGCCACGCCCAGGATGCGGCCGGTCTCCGAGTCCAGGCCGCTCGGGATGTCGAGTGCGAGCACCGGGCAGCCCAGGTCGTTGATGCGCGTCACCAGTGCTGCAAATCGGCCGCTGAGCGGCCGTGCAGTGGCGCCGCCCATGCCGATGCCAAACAGGCCATCGACGGCGAGCGCGAACCGACCTTCGGGAACGTCCTCATGCACGCTGCCACCGGCGGCGATCCAGAGATCATAGGCGGCGCGGGCGTCGGTAGGGAGCTTCCCGGCTGCGCCGGCGAAAACCAGCAACGGGGCGAGGCCATTTTGTTTCAGGCGGCGCGCCACGACGAAGGCATCGCCGCCGTTGTTGCCGGGTCCGGCAACAACCAGCGGCGGCAACGCGCTGTCGCCGATCAGGGCCAGGGCCAGTTCGGCGGCAGCCGCGCCGGCGCGCTCCATCAGCGAGGGCTGGGCTTCACGATGCTGGACTTCGATGGCGCGTAGCGCCTCTTGCCGAAGGATGGTTCCAGCTGGTTTCATGTTTGAAGTGCCGGCAGCTTCAATGATCCTCGATATGCGGGATGTGGCCCTCGGCGGGTTCTCCGGTATCCGGATCGATCCAGTCGGCGATACCCAACTCGTCCTCGGCTTCATAGAGGCTCTCGCCAGGCTCGATGGCGGCATCGGCGTTGTACTTCATGTCTTCAACGGCTTCGGCGAGACTGACGAAAGGACCAAATTCCTCGGCCGTGCCGCGGTACTGCCAGTAATACCCGTCGGGGCGCTCGATGATACGCGTCTTGTCGGGCTCGGCGGGCGATTCCAGAATGATGGGACTCATGATTTTCTCCTACGTATTCTATAAATGCGCGGTCCTGCGCTTGGCCTAGAGGATACACCCTTCAGCGGCCTGACCGACCAGTTGCAACAGCGCCAACTCGGCCAGGGCCAGGCTGGCGGTGAGTCCGGGAGACTCGATGCCGTAGAGGCAGACCAGCCCCGCTATCCCGTGCCGGTTCGGACCGTGCACCAGGAAGTCCTGCGCCGGCTCGCCAGGCAGGTGCGGCTTGGGGCGTATGCCGGCGTATGCGGGGAGCAGCGCATCATCAGGAAGGGCCGGCCAGTAGCGACGGATCTCGCCATAAAATTTCTCGGCACGCGCCGGGTCCACGACGTAGTCGGGCTTGCTTATCCATTCCACGTCGGGGCCGAAGCGCGCGCCGCCGGCCAGGTCCAGCGTCAGATGCACACCCAGGCCGCCCGGCTGTGGCACCGGATAGATGAGCCGGGAAAAGGGCGCGCGACCCGAGAGGGAAAAATAGTTGCCTTTGGCGTAGGCGAGCGGCGGCACGGTCTCGGGGGACAGTCCCGCCAGCGACCTGGCAAAACCCTGCGCGCCGAGGCCGGCGCAGTTGATCACGGTGCTGGCCAGAAGTTCCATCGGTTCGGTGCCAGCGATGGCCAGCACGATGCCCGTGTCGGTCACTGATCCGCCCGCCACGGGACTGTTTACCGCCAGCACGGCGCCGGCATTTTCCGCATCGCCGAGTAGGGAGAGCATCAGTCCGTGACTGTCGATGATTCCGGTGGCGGGCGAGTAAAGCGCGGCGACGCATTCCAGTTCCGGCTCCATGGTTTGCGCCTCGGTGCGCGTCAGGTTCTGTATCTCGCCCACGCCGTTGGCGCGGGCGTGGGTGGCGATGCCTTCGAGCTGATTGCGCTGGGCTTCATCTGTGGCGACGATCAGTTTGCCGCAGCGGCTGTGGCCTATGCCGCGTTCCCGGCAATAGTCGTAGAGCAAGTTCCGGCCAGCGACGCAAAGCCTCGCCTTCAGCGATCCTGCGGGGTAGTAGATGCCCGCGTGCAGCACTTCGCTGCTTCTCGCGCTGATGCCGCTGCCGAAGCGATCTTGCGCTTCCAGTATCAGCACCTCCCGCCCGCTCATGGCCAGGGATCTGGCCACGGCGAGGCCGACGACGCCGGCGCCGATTACGGCGCAGTCAATTTTTTCCATATCGGATTGCTATGGCAGAATGAGCGGGGAAGCATAACCGAAAGCGGGCGTTCTCTCCTCTAGAGCGGAACGTCAAGAGCGAGGCGGCGATGGATATCGAACTACTGTTGCAAACGCTAGTGCCCAGGATCGCGGCAATTCGCCGCGATCTCCACGGCCATCCCGAACTGGCATTCGGCGAGTGGCGCACCGCCGACGTCGTGGCGGCGCATCTGCAAAGCTTGGGGCTGGAAGTGCACCGCGGTCTGGCCGGCACCGGTGTCGTCGGCCGGCTGAAGCGCGGCAGCAGCGATCGCGCCATCGGCTTGCGCGCCGACATGGACGCCCTGCCGCTGGATGAGCTCAACGTTTTCAGCCATCGCTCCGGTCATCCCGGATGCATGCACGCCTGCGGCCACGACGGCCACACGGCGATGCTCCTGGGTGCCGCGGAGGCGCTGGTTGCGACCGCCGAACTCGACAATTTCGACGGCAGCGTCTATTTCATCTTTCAGCCGGCCGAGGAGCATGAGGGCGGTGCCCGGGTCATGATCGAGCAGGGCCTGCTCGAACGATTTCCGATGCAGGCGGTGTTCGGCTTGCACAACTGGCCCGGCCTTGCCGCCGGACAGATGGCGCTGATCGAGGGGCCGGTGATGGCCGGTGCGGATCGTTTCGAGATCACCGTCACGGGACGCGGCGGGCATGCCGCGATGCCGCACCAGGCGGCCGACTCCGTGGTCGCCGGCGCCGCGCTGGTCCAGGCGCTGCAGACCTTGGTCAGCCGCAACACCGAGCCGCTGGAGCCGGCGGTGCTCTCGGTGACGCGCTTCCATGCCGGCCATGCGGACAATGTCTTGCCGGAACAGGCCGTGCTCGGCGGCACCGTCCGCAGCTTCAGTGCGGCGCAGCAAGTGATGATGGAAACCGGCATGGGGCGGATCTGCGACGGCGTCGCTGCGACCTACGGCGTGGCTATCGCTCTGGCCTTCGAGCGAGGCTATCCGCCGACCATCAACTCGGCGGCGGAGACGGCGCTGTGCCGGGAAGTGGCCGAGGAAGTCCTGACCGCCGGAAATGTCCGCACGGATCTCAAGCCGAGCATGGGTGCCGAGGATTTCGCCTTCTTGCTCCACGAGCGGCCTGGCTGCTATGTCTGGCTCGGCAATGGTCCGGGCGAGGGCGGTTGCCTGCTGCACAGCCCGCGTTACGACTTCAACGACGAAATAATTCCGCTCGGCATACGCTACTGGCTGCGCCTGGTGGAGCGGGCGTTGCCTTGTCGGGCGGACTGAAGTCCTAGCACCTGCTTTACGGGCCCTAGACGATTTCCCGGGTTTCCAGGAACTGCAGTTTCGGAAAGCGCTCCTGGGTGCCGGTGAGATTCCACAGGCTGGGCGCCAGGTAAACGGGTTCGTCGGCGCCGTCCAGCGCGATGTTGCCGAAATGCAGGTCGGTCAGCCGCTTCAGTTCTTCCTCGCTGCCCTTCAGCCAGCGCGCCGTGGCCACCGGATAGGGTTCGAAAATGGCGTCGACGCCATACTCGTGTTCCAAGCGGTGGGCGACCACGTCGAACTGCAGGGTGCCTACCGCTCCCAGGATCAGGTCGCTCGATGCCAGCGGGCGGAACAACTGGGTGGCTCCTTCCTCGGCCAGTTGCTGCAGGCCCTTCTGCATCTGCTTCATCTTCAGCGGATTTTTCAATCGGACGCGGTGGAAGTGTTCCGGCGCGAACGAGGGTATGCCGGTGAAGGAAAGCTCTTCGCCCTCGGTGAAGGTTTCGCCCAGACGCACCGTGCCGTGATTGGGAATGCCGATGATGTCGCCGGCAAATGATTCCTCGGTGGTGTTGCGCTCGCGCGCCATGAAGGTGATCGCATTGTTCACGGCGATGAATTTGCCGCTGGCCATCTGCTTCAGTTTCATGCCGCGCTCGAAGCGGCCGGAACAGACGCGCACGAAGGCGATGCGATCGCGGTGCTTGGGGTCCATGTTGGCCTGGATCTTGAAAACGAAGCCGCTGAATGCCGGCTCGGTGGGCATCACCATGCGGCTCTTGGCCTGCCGCGGCAAGGGCGGCGGCGAGAGATCGACGACCGCGTCGAGCAGCGACTGCACGCCGAAGTTGTTGACTGCCGAGCCGAAGAACACCGGGGATTGCCGTCCGGCCAGGTAGGCGGCCGCATCGAAGCTGTGCGACGCGCCGCGCACCAATTCAATATCGGTGCGCAATTCCGCGGCCTGATCGCCGATCAGCTCGTCCAGCCTGGGGTTGTGCAAGCCCTGGATGACTTCCGCAACGCCTTTTTCGCCATCCGGATCGAACACCGCTACGCTGTCGTCGTACAGGTGATAGACGCCGCGGAAGCGGCGACCCATGCCGATCGGCCAGGTGATCGGCGCGCACTGTATGGAGAGCACGGATTCGATTTCGTCGAGCAGTTCTATCGGCGCCCGGCCCTCGCGGTCGAGCTTGTTGATGAAGGTCAGGATGGGTGTGTCGCGCAGGCGGCAGACATTGAGCAGCTTGATGGTCTGGGTCTCGACACCCTTCACCGAGTCGATCACCATGACCGCGGAGTCGACAGCCGTCAGGGTGCGGTAGGTGTCCTCGGAGAAATCTTCATGCCCCGGCGTGTCGAGAAGGTTCACGATACATTCGCGGTAAGGGAATTGCATCACCGAGGAGGTCACAGAAATGCCGCGCTGCTTTTCCAGTTCCATCCAGTCCGAGACGGCGTGCCGCCCGGTCTTTCTCGCCCGCACGGCGCCGGCCATTTGGATCGCGCCGCCGAACCAGAGCAGTTTCTCGGTCAGCGTGGTCTTGCCCGCATCAGGATGGGAAATGATGGCGAAGGTGCGGCGACGCTCAATTTCTGTGTCTAGACTGGTCACTGGCGGCAGGCATCGATGAGTAACCCGCGATTATACTTGATGGCGCAAGCCCTTGATCAGCGCTTCGTCCGGGGCAGTTGCTCGCGCTGCAGGATAAAGATCTTGCCCTCGGCGCTCTCGCTGTCGATCCAGGTAAACGGCAACTGTGGAAAGGCGCGTTCGACGATATCGCGATTGTGGCCGACCTCGACCGCGAGCAGGCCGTGCGGCACCAGGTGAGCATGCGCCCGGCCGAGGATGCGGCGGACCAGATCCAGGCCGTCCTCGCCGGCGGCCAGCGCCAGGGACGGCTCGTGACGATATTCGGGCGGCAGCGTGCGCATTGCTTCCGCCGTGACGTAGGGCGGGTTGGACAGTATCAGGTCGTAGCGGCGTCCGGCGAGAGCTTCGAAGAGATCGGATTCGACCAGAGTGACGCGCTCGGCGAGGGAATAATCGGCAACGTTGCGGCGGGCCACTTCGAGTGCGTCTGCCGACAGGTCGACGGCGTCGATCTTGGCATCCGGGAAGGCGTGCGCCATCAGGATCGCGAGGCAGCCTGAGCCGGTGCAAAGATCGAGCGCCCTGTTGACCTGCCCGGGTTCTTCGATCCAGGGGGAGAGACCATCTGCCAGCAGTTCGGCGAAATAGGAGCGCGGCACGATAACGCGTTCATCGACATAGAAGGGGAATTCCCCCAGCCAGGCTTCGTGCGTCAGATAGGCGGAGGGCTGGCGCGTGGCGATGCGCAATTCGAGTATGCGCTGGACGGCGAGTCGCTCGGCGCGAGTGAGGCGCGCATCGAGAAAAATATCGAGCTTTTCGTTGGGCAGGTGCAGCGTGTGCAGGACCAGCCAGGCGGCTTCGTCAAAGGCATTGTCGCAGCCGTGGCCGAAAAACAGGCCGGCCTCGGTAAAGCGGCTGACGGCGTGACGCAGCCAGTCGCGCAGGGTGATCAGTTCGTTGATGTTCTCGTTCACGCTCTCGTTCATGGCAAAGGGATTGCGGCAAGCAGCAGGGTCTGCAGCGTGGCCTGGTAGATATTGGCCAGAGGTTCCAGGTCGGCGACTGCGATGCACTCGTCCACACTGTGGATGGTGGCGTTGACCGGACCGAATTCCACCAGTTCGGCGCAAATGTCGCTGATGAAACGGCCGTCTGAGGTGCCGCCGCTGGTGGATAATTCCGGCACGATACCGGTGTTCTTCTCGATCGCGTCGCAGACGATCTTCACCAGTCGGCCGCGCGGCGTCAGATACGGCTTGCCGGGCGGGCTCCAGAACAGTTCATATTCGAGTCCGTGGCGCTCGAGGATGGCATGGATGCGATCCTGCAGTTGCAGGGGCGTACTGGCGGTGGCGAAGCGGAAGTTGAAGAGCAACTCCAAACTGCCGGGGATGACGTTGCCGGCGCCGGTGCCGGCATGGGCATTGGAAATCTGGAAGGTGGTCGGCGGAAAGTATTCGTTGCCTTGGTCCCAGGTCTGTCCAACAAGTTCGGCCAGCGCCGGCGCAAAAAGGTGTATCGGATTCTTCGCCAGTTGCGGGTAGGCCACGTGCCCCTGCACGCCCTTGATCAGCAGGCGTCCCGACAGCGACCCGCGGCGTCCGTTCTTGATGGTGTCGCCAAGACGGACTGTCGAGGTCGGCTCGCCGACGATGCAGAAATCGATCGCATCGCCACGCTCACGCAGGCGTTCGACCACGTGCACGGTGCCCTCGGTGGCATCGCCTTCCTCGTCCGAAGTGAGCAATAGCGCGATCGAGCCGGCGTGGTTCGGTTGTTCCCTGACGAAGCGCTCGATGGCGACGACGAAAGCCGCGAGCGAGGATTTCATATCGGCGGCGCCGCGGCCGTAGAGCTTTTCGCCGCGGATCTCGGGCAGGAACGGGTCGCTCTGCCAGGCCTCGATGGACCCTGTCGGCACCACGTCGGTGTGACCGGCGAAGCATAACAGCGGCGCGCCCGTGCCGCGCCGCGCCCAGAGGTTGCTGACCGGACCCGCAGCGTCGATGCGTTCGCAGGAAAAGCCCAGAGGGATGAGCCGCTCTGCGATCAGATCGAGGCAGCCTGCGTCATCGGGAGTCAGCGAGCGGCGCGCGATCAGTTGCAAAGCCAGGGCCAGGGTTTCGTTTCGGGTCATGGCGGAGCTGGCTATTCCAGGTTGAAAGTGAATTCGGAAAAGGAAGCGCTGCTGGTCTCGGGCTTCTTCAGCGCTTCCGGCGGCATGAGCGGCTCACTGCTGCCTTGTTGGACGTTGTTGATCAGCCAGGACAGGTTGGTCTGGGAGTCGGCGTTGGCCAGGGCTTCGTCCAGGGTAATCGTGCTTTCCCGGTAGAGGCGGAAAAGATCCTGCTCGAAGGTCTGCGAACCGGGTGCAAGACTCTGTTCCATCGCTTCCTTGATGGCAGTGACTTCGCCCTTTTCGATCAGCTCCCGGATATGCCGGGTATTGTGCATGATCTCGGTCGCCGGCAGGCGCTTGCCGTCGGGCTTCTTGACCAGGCGCTGCGAGACGATGCCACGCAGGCTCGTCGAAAGATCGAGCAGAAGCGCGGTGCGATTTTCCAGCGGGAAGAAGTTGATGATCCGATTCAGCGCATGGTAGCTGTTGTTGGCATGCAGTGTCGCGAGGCACAGATGGCCGCTCTGGGCATAGGCCAATACCAGCGACATGGTCGACCTGTCGCGGATCTCGCCGATCAGGATGCAGTCCGGCGCCTGGCGCATGGCATTCTTCAGGGCATCCGCCCACGACAGGGTGTCCACGCCGACTTCGCGTTGATTGACCACCGACTTCTTGTGCTGGAACAGGTATTCGATCGGATCTTCCAGGGTCAGGATGTGGCCGGAGCGGTTGCTGTTGCGATGGTCGATCATGGCCGCGATGGTCGTCGACTTGCCCGAGCCGGTCGCCCCGACCACCAGCACCAGTCCCCGCTGCTCCATGGCCAGGGAGGAGAGACGTTTGGGCAGGCCGAGATCCTCGAGTCTGGGAACTTCGCTGGTGATGAAGCGGACCACGATGGCGACACTGCTGCGCTGGTAGAACATGTTGATGCGGAAGTTGCCGACGCCGCGAACGCCGAAGGAAACGTTGATTTCCTTGGCTTCCTCGAAGTGCGATAACTGCTGAGGCGTCAGCAGTTCATCGGCCATTCTCTTGATGGTCGCCGGGTCCAGGATCTGCTGGTTGATCGGGATCACCGTACCCTCGATCTTGATATGGATCGGGGCGCCGGCGGTGACGAAGATATCCGAGGCGCGCTTCTCGGCCATCAACAGGAAAAGCTGGTCGAAGATCATGCGCCTCGATCCCGTTCGGCCGGCGCTTCAGTCGCCGCGCAGAAGTTCGTTGATGCCGACCTTGCTGCGCGTCTGGGCATCGACGCGCTTGACGATGACGGCGCAATAAAGACTATAGCGGCCGTCGGCCGAAGGCAGGTTGCCGGAAACCACCACCGAGCCGGCCGGGATGCGGCCATAACTGATCGATCCGGTGGCGCGCTCGTAGATCTTGGTACTCTGGCCCAGGAAGACGCCCATCGAGATCACCGAGTTCTCCTCGACGATGACGCCCTCGACCACCTCCGAGCGCGCGCCGATGAAACAGTTGTCCTCGATGATGGTCGGATTGGCCTGCAGCGGCTCAAGCACGCCGCCGATGCCGACGCCGCCGGAGAGATGCACGTTCTTGCCGATCTGGGCGCAGGAACCGACCGTGGCCCAGGTGTCGACCATGCTGCCCTCATCGACATAGGCGCCGATATTTACATAGCTGGGCATCAGCACGACGTTCCGGCCGATGAAACTGCCGCGCCGGGCATGCGCCGGGGGCACGACGCGAAAGCCGCCCTGGTTGAAGCGATGGGCGTCGTAATCGGCAAACTTGCTATCCACCTTGTCGAAGTACTTGGTGGCGCCGCCTTCCATCAGGCGGTTGTCTTCGAGACGAAAAGACAGCAATACCGCCTTCTTCAGCCATTGGTGCGTCACCCACTCGCCGTCCTGCTTCTCGGCGACGCGCAGCCTGCCGGCGTCGAGCTCGTTGATGATGGTGGCGACTGCCTCGCCAATCTTTGCCGGCGCGCTGCCGGGTTTGAGTTCGGCGCGTTGCTCCCATGCCTGCTCGATGGTCACTTTGAGATGCTGGTGCATGTTGGTTCCTGTCAGAGTTTGCTGCAAAAATCGGCGATACGCCGTGCCGCCTCGCGGCACTCGGCGATGTCGGGAACGAGTGCGATGCGCAAAAAGCCGGCGCCGGGATTGATGCCATCCGACTCGCGAGCGAGAAAGCTGCCCGGCAGCACCGCCACATTATATTGACGCTGCAGTTCGCGGGCGAATTCCGTGTCGCTGATGGCGTATCGGGCAACCGATGCCCAGAGATAGAAGCCGGCATCCGGCCGGCTGGTATCGAGATGGCGGGCGATCAGCGGCGTGATTTCGGCGAACTTTTCCCGGTACAGACGACGGTTGTCCACGACATGGGCTTCGTCGTTCCAGGCGGCGATGCTGGCGGTCTGCACCGCGGGGCTCATGGCGCCGCCCTGATAGGTGCGATAGAGCAGGAACTGCTTGATCAGGGCTCGGTCGCCGGCGACGAAGCCGGAGCGCAGTCCGGGTACGTTCGAGCGCTTCGACAGGCTGGAGAACACCAAGAGATTCCGGTAATCGCTGCGGCCCAGCCGCTGTGCCGCCTCCAGGGCGCCCAGCGGCGCCTTCGCCTCATCGAAGAAGATCTCGGAGTAACACTCGTCGCTGGCGATGACGAAGTCGTGACGGTCGGAAAGGGCGAACAATTTCTCCCAGGCCGGCAGGTCCAGCACCTTGCCGGTAGGGTTGCCGGGCGAGCAGACATAGGCCATCTGCACCCGGCGCCAGGCGTCCTCAGGCAACGCCGCAAAATCCATTGCGAAGTCGTTGCCGGGCAGGGTGTTGACGAAGACCGGGGTGGCCCCGGCGAGGATCACCGAACCTTCGTAGATCTGGTAGAAGGGATTGGGGCAGGCCACCAGCGCGCCGGGCCGGCTGCCGTCGATAACTGTCTGGGCGAAAGCGAACAGCGCCTCGCGCGAGCCGTTGATCGGCAGTACCTGGGTCTCGGCGTCGGGTACGGGAACGCCGTAGCGGCGGGCTATCCAGGCGGCGATGGCGCTGCGCAAGGCGATCGACCCCTGGGTCGTCGGATAGCTCGCCAGACCGGCGAGTCCTTCTGCCAGCGCCCGCTTGATGAACGCCGGCGTCTCATGCTGCGGCTCGCCGATCGAGAGCTTGATCGGCGTCAGTCCGGGCGGCGCGTCCAGGCCGGCGACCAGTTGTCGCAGCTTCTCGAAGGGGTAGGGATGGAGTCGGGCGAGCTGGGGATTCATGGCCTGGGGATTCAATTTTGGGTGCGCGGATTATAGGCTGTCGCCAGAGTTGAAGCTTCAGTTGCGAATATTCGACTGTCCTTCGAAACTCAACAGGTCGATTTTCTGCGGCGGCTTCCAGCCCTTCTTGCGATGTTCCGCGATGACGTTGGTGAAGATCCCGCCGCGCACGTAATACTTGGCCGTCAGGCGCATGAAACGGGGCTTCACGGCCCTGACCAGATCGTCGAGGATGAGGTTGGTGACATCCTCGTGAAAGTGCCCTTCATCGCGGAAAGCCCAGACATAAAGCTTGAGGGCTTTCAGTTCGACGCAGAGTTTGTCCGGGATGTAATCGAGGATCAAGGTCGCGAAGTCGGGCTGGCCGGTGATCGGGCACAGACAGGTGAATTCGGGAATCTCCATGTGGATCTGATAATCCCGGTGAACCGCAGGATTGGCGAAGGTTTCCAGGGTTTTGGCGGGTCGGCTGGGCATGAGGGGGCGAGCTAAGGAAACGAACAAGGTTTCCATTATAATGCCGGCAACGCAGGGTGGCCGCCCGGCTCAGTAGCTTCCGTACTATCAATCGAAGATGATGCAGCAAACACAGACGTGCGCCTGACCAAGCTGAAACTCGCCGGATTCAAGTCCTTCGTCGACCCCACCACGGTCCTGTTTCCCGGCCAGTTGGTCGGCGTGGTCGGGCCCAACGGTTGCGGCAAATCCAACATCATCGACGCGGTACGCTGGGTTCTGGGCGAATCCAAGGCCACCGCGCTGCGCGGCGAGTCGATGCAGGACGTGATTTTCAACGGTTCCGGCACGCGCAAGCCGGTCGGCCGGGCCAGCGTCGAATTGATTTTCGACAACGCCGAGGGCCGCGTCCTAGGCCAGTGGTCGCAGTACGCCGAAATCGCCGTGAAGCGCGTGCTCGACCGCGAAGGAAATTCCAGCTACCACATCAATAATCTTCACGTTCGCCGCCGCGACGTGATCGATCTGTTTCTCGGCACCGGCCTCGGGCCTCGCGCTTACGCCATCATCGAACAAGGCATGATCTCGCGGGTCATCGAAGCCAAGCCGGAGGAACTGCGTTTCTACCTGGAGGAGGCGGCGGGAGTCACCAAGTACAAGGAGCGGCGCCGCGAGACCGAGAACCGCCTGGCCGACGCGGGAGATAATCTGGCTCGGGTCAATGACATCTGCAGCGAACTGGAGGCGCAGGTGGGCAGGCTTGAGGGCCAGGCCGAGGTGGCGCGACAGTACCGCGAAGCTCACGCCCGCCTGTCCCGCCGGCAGAACCTGCTGTGGCTGAAGAAGAGGAACGATGCCCGCGCCGACCACCTGCGTCTTTCGCGGGAGGTTGACAAGTCGGCGATCCGGCTCGAAGCGGAATCGGCCCAGTTGCGCGAATTGGAAGCGCGCATCGAGCTCGCGCGCGAAGCTCATTTCGCGACCAGCGATGCCATGCATGCCGCGCAAAGCGAGATGGTCGCGGCCAATGCCGAAGTGAGCCGGCTCGAGAGCGAGATACATCACCTGCGCGATGCGCGCCAGAAACTGGAGACGCGGATCGCGCAACTGGCCACCGAGGACGCGCATTGGGGCAGCCAGCGTGTCGAACTCGAGCGCGACGAGACGCGCTGGCAGGCGATGCTGGACAATGCCCGCCAGCGTGCCGAGAGCAGCATTGCCCGTCACGAGGAAGCGGCGGCGCGCTTGCCCCTGGCCGAGGATGCCGTCCATGCCGCCCAGGAGGCTGCCAGCGCCGCACGGCGTGCGCTCAATGAGGCGGAACAGGGGGCCAGGCTGGGCGAGGCCAACCGTATTCATGCCCAGCGCGCCCTCGAAGGTCTGGCCCAGCGTCGCAGCCGTTCCGAGCAGGAGCGCGCCGCGCTGGTCGAACCGGATCCGGCGCTTCTGGCCGCCTCCGAGGAAGCAGTCGCTGTGGCAGAAGTCGCGCTGGCCGGCCAGCAGGAGCATCTGGCGGCGGCTCAGGCACGGTTGCCCGAGGTGGAGAGTCAGTTGCGCCGCGGGCGCGACGAATTGCAAGCCAGCCAGCGTCTGCTCACCGAAACGCGCGCACGGCGGGATGCCTTGCAGCAATTGCAGCGTCGCGTCGAACAGAGCGGCGAAATCGGCGACTGGCTGAAGCGCCGCGGTCTCTCGGCCAGCGAGCCGATGTGGCGCGCAATCCAGGTCGAGCCGGGCTGGGAAACGGCGCTTGAATCCGTGTTGCGCGAGCGTCTGGCGGCGTTGGCGGCGGATGCCGCGACGCTCCAGGCGGCGCTTGCCGATCCGCCGCCTAAGACTTTTGCTCTGGCCTTGTCGGCCAGCGCCGGCAGTCCGGCTGCTGCTGCCGCGTCCCTCCGTGCCCGGGTGGCCTGCGACGATCCGCGCTGGGCCGCAGTGCTCGACGAATGGCTCGCGGAGGTCTTCGTCAGCGACGATCTGGCCTCGGCCGAGATCACCGGCGAGGGGCTCTGGGTCAATCGCCAGGGTCATCTGCGTTCTCGTTCCAGCCTCCTGCTCTACGTGCCCGATGCCCGCATCCATGGCGTGATCGAACGGCAGCGCGAAATCGAGGAACTCGAAGCCGTGCTGGAACAGCGCGAGCAGGAGGAGAGCAGCGCGCGCGAAGGCGTGGCGACAGCGGAAGGTTCGCTGGCCGATCTGCAAGGAGGACTCGCGGCGGCGCGCAGGACTGTCGCGGAATTGCAAAGCCGCCTCCATGCGGCAGAAGTCGAGGCGCTGACCCGGCGTCAGGCGCAGGCGCGCTTCGACGAACATGCCGCCAAGATCGACCGCGATCTGGGCGAAATCATACAAGGAGAGGACGCGGAAGGACTGGAGTTCGCGCGTGCCGAAGAGCAGGCGACCCGCTTCCGCGAGCAGGTCGAGGTGACTCGGACGCAGCTTGACCTGACCATGGAAAAGCAGCGCGCCTGCGATACGGCGCTGCGCGAGGCGCGCGGCCAGGAACAGGCGCTGGCTCGCGAGGCCCAGGAAGTGCGGTTCACCGAGCGCGAGTGCATCACCAAGCTGGAGGACAACGCCCGAGCGCTCGCGACGGCGAAGAGTCAACTGCAACGCGTCGCCTCGGAGCGTGCTTCCGCCGAGGCCGACAAGTCCGGCATCAGCGACGAGGCGCTGCAGGACAGGCTGCAGGCGGCGCTCTCCGCCCGCGAGGAACGCGAGACGCTGCTGGCTGGCCGACGCAACGCGCTCGAAGGAGCCGCCGGCGAATTGCGCGGTCTCGATGAAAACCGGCTGGTCATCGAGCAGGGATTGCACCCTTTGCGCGAGCGCATCAACGATCTGCGCTTGAAGGCGCAGGCGGCGAAGCTCAATGAGGAGCAGTTCGCGATGCGCCTGACCGAGGCCAAGATCGATACCGAGGCCGCCGAAGCGGATCTGGCGACCGATCTTGTGCCCGGTCTCAAGGAGTCGGCTCTGCAGGCGGATATCCTCCGCCTCAATCAGGAGATCGAGGCCCTGGGCCCGGTGAATCTCGCCGCACTCGATGAATTGAACACGGCGAAGGAGCGCAAGGGTTACCTGGATGCCCAGTCGGAGGATCTGGCCGAAGCCATCGCCACGCTCGAGGATGCCATCCGCCGCATCGATCGGGAAACGCGGGAACAATTGCAGCAGACCTATGACAGCGTCAATGCCCATTTCGGCGCGCTGTTTCCCCAGCTGTTCGGCGGCGGCGAAGCCAGGCTGATCCTCACCGGCGAGGAAATCCTCGACGCCGGGATACAGGTCATGGCCCAGCCCCCGGGCAAGAAGAACAGCAGCATCCATTTGCTCTCGGGCGGCGAGAAGGCCCTGACCGCGACGGCGCTGGTATTCGCGATGTTCCAGCTGAACCCGGCCCCATTCTGCCTGCTGGACGAGGTCGATGCGCCGCTCGACGACACCAATACCGAGCGCTTCTGCGCCCTGGTCAAACGGATGTCGCAGCATACGCAGTTTCTATTCATCAGCCACAACAAGATTGCCATGGAAATGGCGCAGCAGCTGATCGGCGTGACCATGCAGGAGCAGGGCGTCTCCCGCGTGGTCGAAGTCGATATGGAGGAGGCGCTGCGCATGAGCGAGGAGGTCGCGGCGCAATGACATTCTGGACAGCAAGCGATCTGCAATTGAGCCTGATTGCTCTCGGGTCGGCCGGGGTGGTGGCGGTCCTGGCTTACAACAAATGGCAGGAGGCCCGACAGCGCAAACTGGCGCAGCGGATGTTCGGCGCCGATCATGCCGACGTACTGCTCGAGGGTGGCGCCTCCGGCGAGTCCGCTGCGCATCCGTCCGCTGAGTCCGCTGAGTCCGCTGAGTCCGATCTGGCCTATGCCGGCAATGAGACCGATGAGGCTGACGCGGCCCATGGCTCCATGGACCCTTATGACCGGATCGATCCTGCCATGCCGGAGCCAGTTGAGGAGAGGATAGCCGAAGAGGCGGCGTCCGCCGCCGGACGCGAGGAGGATCTACCCATCAAACCGCTGCTGGAACTCGCCGATCCCGACATCGACTGTCTGGTCTCGCTGAGCTTCGCCACACCGGTCGTAGCCTCCCTGTTTTGGGCTGCGCAATGGCCGCTTCTGGCCGCCTTCGAGGGACGCCTGCGCTGGATCGGGGCGCATGCGGGGAATTGGCGTCAGATCTCCGCCCATGACGGCGCGACCTGTCATCGTCTCATCGGGGCATTGCTACTCGCTGATCGAACTGGCCCGCTGGGCGAAGTCGAACTCGCCGGACTATTCTCGGCCATTCGCCAATTGGCCGAAAAATTTCAGGCCGAGTTCGAATTGCCTGAAGCCGCGGGCGTTCTCGCCCGCGCCCAGGAAATCGATACCTTCTGTGCCAGCGTGGATTGGCGGCTAGGCTTGAATGTACTGAGCCGCAGCGGTTCTGCCATCGACTTTCCGCGTCTCGTTTACCTGGTCGAGGCGGCCGGATTCACCAGGCGTGATGACGGCCTGTATGAAGCCCGTGACCAGCGCGGACAGCCGCAATTGACGCTAGCCTGCTTGGGCGGCCTGCCGCTTGCTGGCGACGAGGCACTGCCGATAGCCGGCTTGACCCTGAGTATCGATGTGCCCAGAGTCGAAGACGGCGTCGCCGCGTTCGACCGCCTGCTGGTGTTTGCCCGGGATCTGACGGCGGCTGCCGATGCCATGCTGGTGGATGATCAGCGTGCGCCGCTGGGAGATGCCGCCCTGGGCGCGATCCGCGCCAAGATCGGCGAATTCCAGGCGAAGATGGCGGCCCAGGACATACCCGCCGGGGGCCGGCGCGCCTTGCGGCTATATTCCTGACAAGCTGATGTCCGCTGCCTCCCGCGCCAGCGACTTGCGCGCCGAGATCGAGCGCCATAACCGCGCGTATTACGTCCTCGATCAGCCGACGCTTCCGGATGCGGAATACGACCGACTGTTCAAGGAATTGCAAGCGCTGGAAAGCGAGCATCCGGAACTGCTCACGATGGATTCGCCGACCCAGCGCGTCGGCGGCGCACCCTTGCCGGCCTTTGGCCAGGTAGCGCATCGCGTGCCCATGCTCTCCCTGAACAACGCCTTCGCCGAGGAAGAAGCCGCCGCGTTCGACCGCCGCTGCCGGGAAGGGCTGGACGTGGCTGAAATCGAATATGCCGTCGAGCCGAAATTCGATGGCCTTGCGGTCACACTGATCTACGAGAACGGATTGTTCGTCCAGGGTGCCACGCGCGGCGACGGCAACACCGGTGAGGATGTCACGCAAAATTTGCGCACCGTGAAGAACATCCCGCTACGCCTCGTCGGCGAGGAGGTTCCCCTGCGCCTGGAAGTGCGCGGCGAAGTCCTGATCCTGCGCCGGGACTTCGAGCGCCTGAACGCCCAGCAGCGCGCTGTCGCGGCCAAGGAATTCGTCAATCCCCGTAACGCCGCCGCCGGCAGCCTGCGCCAACTCGATCCCAGGATCAGCGCGCAACGGCCGTTGTGCTTTTTCGCCTACGCAGTGGCGGAGACCACGCACCAAGCGCCGGCCAGCCACGATGCCCTGATGAGCCAGCTCGCCGCCTGGGGCTTTCCCGTTGCCCGCGAGCGCGATGTGGTGCATGGGCTCACGGGTTTGCTCGGTTACTACGCCCGGATCGGTGCCGCACGGGGCCAACTGCCTTATGACATCGATGGCGTGGTGTACAAGGTGAACCGCTTGGCCGACCAGGAGCGCTTGGGTTTCATATCGCGTGCGCCACGCTTTGCCATCGCGCACAAGTTTCCCGCCCAGGAAGCGACTACCCGGTTACTTGCGATCGAGGTACAGGTCGGCCGCACCGGGGCGCTGACGCCGGTTGCTCGCCTGGAACCGGTGTTCGTCGGCGGCGTGACCGTGACCAATGCCACCTTGCACAATCAGGACGAAATTGATCGCAAGGACGTGCGCATCGGCGACACCGTGATCGTGCGCCGGGCCGGTGATGTGATTCCCGAGATTGTCGCGGTCGTGCCGGACTCCCGGCCGCCATCCTCGGGGCGCTACGATTTGCTCGAGGCGATCGGACATGCCTGTCCGGTGTGCCGCTCGAAAGTCGAGAGGCTGGACGATGAGGTGGTCCTGCGCTGCACCGGCGGCCTCTACTGTCCGGCGCAGAGGAAACGGGCGTTGTTGCACTTCGCCTCGCGGCGGGCGATGGACATCGAAGGACTCGGTGAGAAACTGGTCGATCAACTGGTCGACCAGCGACTCGTCGATACCCCTGCCGATCTTTATCGGCTCGATCTTGCCGCGCTCGCGAATCTCGGTCGCATGGCCGAAAAGTCGGCAGCCAATCTGCTTGAGGCGATCCGCCACAGCCGATCAACCACGCTGGCCCGCTTCGTCTTTGCGCTGGGCATCCGTAACGTCGGCGAAAGCACCGCACGTGATCTGGCGCGACATTTCGGCAGCCTCGACGCCATACTGGGCGCGGACGAGGAAGCGCTGCTCCGGGTGGCGGACGTCGGGCCGGTGGTGGCCAAGGCTATCCACGGTTTTTTCGCCGAACCGCATAACATGGCGATCATCGCGCAACTTCGCGATCCGCAACTAGGGGGCGTGCATTGGCGTGAAGGCGAAGCCCTGCCCATGGCAAACTCAACCATCGCCGGCAAGACTTTCGTTCTGACCGGCACTTTGCCCAACTTGACGCGTGAGCGGGCCAAGGAACTGATAGCAAGCCTAGGCGGCAAGGTGGCGGGCTCGGTGTCGAGGAAGACCGATTATGTCGTGGCCGGTGCCGAAGCTGGTTCAAAACTTGAAAAAGCGCAACAATTGGGGCTCAGTGTCATCAACGAAACTCAACTCTTGGATCTCTTGACATGAAACAAGTGACAAAAGCCGTTTTCCCGGTGGCCGGCATGGGGACCCGCTTCCTGCCCGCGACCAAGGCCAGTCCGAAGGAAATGATGCCGATCGTCGATAAGCCGCTGATCCAGTTTGCGGTTGAGGAGGCGGTTGCCGCGGGTATCACCGACATGATTTTCGTCACCGGCCGGAGCAAGCGCGCCATCGAGGATCATTTCGACAAGGCCTACGAACTGGAGAGCGAGCTTGAGCGCCACGGCAAGATCGAGTTGCTTGAGTTTGTCCAGAATCTCTTGCCGAAGAATATCAACTGCATCTACATCCGCCAGCCCGAGGCGCTGGGACTCGGCCATGCCGTGCTTTGTGCACAGCCGGTGATCAATGACGAGCCTTTCGCGGTGCTGCTCGCCGACGATCTGTTGCAAGGCACGCCCTCGGTGATGCGGCAGATGGTCGATGCCTTCGAGTACTACAACTGCTCGGTGCTCGGGGTTGAAGAGGTCCCTGCCGCCGAGACCGGACGTTATGGCATCGTCGCCGCCCGGCCGTTGTCGGAGCGTGTGGAGTTGATCAGCGCCATCGTCGAAAAACCGAAGCCGGAGGTTGCCCCGTCGACGCTGGCGGTGATCGGCCGTTACATCCTGATGCCGAGCATCTTCGATCACCTGAAACGGGTCAAGCCTGGTCTCGGCGGCGAGATCCAACTCACCGACGGCATCGCCTCGCTGCTCTCGGAACAGCAGGTGCTGGCTTACCGTTTCGACGGCGAGCGGTACGACTGCGGCTCCAAGATTGGCTACCTCAAAGCCATGGTGGACCTCGGCCGGCGCCATCCCGAAGTCGGCGCAGAGTTCACCGCTTACCTGGCGGGTTTCCCCAAGTAGGTCTCGCGTCGGGCGGGGGGCTACGCCGCGGCGCGGCTGGCCCGCTTGCGATCCTGCTCGGTCAGGTAGCGCTTGCGGATGCGGATGGACTTGGGCGTGATCTCCACCAGTTCGTCGTCGGCGATGAATTCCACAGCCGATTCCAGCGTGATCTGAATCGGCGGAACCAGGCGCACCGCTTCGTCGGTGCCGGAAGAGCGGACGTTGGTGAGCTGCTTGCCCTTGATCGGGTTCACGACGAGATCGTTATCGCGGCTATGCACGCCGATAACCATGCCCTCGTAGAGCGGATCGTTATGGGAAACGAACATCCGGCCGCGATCCTGCAGCTTCCATAATGCATAGGCCACTGCCGGGCCGTTCTCGGCGGAGATCAGGACACCGTTTCTGCGCTCGGCCATGATGCCGGCGAGCGGGCCGTAATCGTCGAAAATGTGGCTGGCCATGCCGGTTCCCCGGGTCAGAGTCATGAACTCGCCCTGGAAGCCGATCAGCCCGCGTGCCGGGATGCGGTACTCGAGACGCACGCGACCTTTGCCGTCCGATTGCATGTCCTGCAAGTCGGCGCGGCGGCGGCCGAGTTCTTCCATGACGCCGCCCTGATGGACTTCCTCGATATCGACGGTGAGCAATTCGTAGGGTTCCAGCTTTTCGCCATTCACTTCCTTGAAGATCACGCGCGGCCGCGACACGGCCAGTTCATAGCCTTCGCGCCTCATGGTTTCGAGCAGGATGGTCAGGTGCAGTTCGCCGCGTCCGGAAACCAGGAAGATGTCGGCATCTTCGGTCTCCTCGACGCGCAGGGCGACGTTGGCAAGCAGTTCCTTGTTCAGCCGTTCGCGCAACTGGCGACTGGTGACGAATTTTCCTTCCTTGCCGGCGAAGGGGGAGGTGTTGACCTGGAAGTTCATGGTCAGCGTCGGTTCATCGACTTTCAGCGGCGGCATGCCTTGCGGATTATCGGTGTCGCAAATGGTGACGCCGATTCCGACCTGCTCGATGCCGGTGACCAGGACGATGTCGCCGGCTTCGGCTTCTTGCGCCTGTTCGCGTTCCAGCCCTTTGAATACCAGGATCTGGCCTATCTTGGCGCGACCCTTGGCCTCGTCGCCGTACATCACCGCGACTTCCTGGCCCGGCTTGATTCGTCCATGAGTGATCCGGCCGATACCGATGCGGCCGACGTAGCTCGAATAATCGAGCGAACAAATCTGCAATTGCAGCGGTCCATCGACGTCGACATTGGGCTGCGCCACATGCTTCACGATCGCTTCGAACAACGGCCGCATGTCGCTGCCGGGGTGTGCCGCGTCGAGCATGGCATAGCCGTTCAAGGCCGAGGCGAAGACCACGGGGAAATCCATTTGCTCTTCGGTGGCGCCGAGCTTGTCGAACAGGTCGAAGGTATGGCCGATGACCCAGTCAGGACGCGCACCGGGACGATCGATCTTGTTGATCACGACAATCGGCTTGAGCCCCAATGCCAGCGCCTTCCGGGTGACGAAACGCGTCTGCGGCATCGGCCCTTCGACGGCATCGACCAGAAGTAGCGCGCCATCCACCATCGAGAGCACTCGCTCCACCTCGCCACCGAAGTCCGCGTGACCCGGCGTATCCACGATGTTGATGTGGGTGCCTTCGAAATCGATGGCGCAGTTCTTGGCCAGAATGGTGATGCCGCGCTCCTTCTCGAGATCGTTCGAATCCATGACGCGCTCGGTCACGTGCTGGTGAGCGGCGAATGTGCCGGACTGGCGCAGCAGCTGGTCCACCAGGGTGGTTTTGCCATGGTCGACGTGGGCGATGATGGCGATGTTGCGGATGGAGCGGGACATGGATTTTTGCAGTGCACAATTGGGGGCGGGATTATAGCATGACGAGCCCCGGCGGATCTTGCTTAAGAGCCGCATGCTAGAATTCAGCTCATTTTCAACGGGTGCAAAGACTCATGCTGGCAATCATCGGCGGCAGTGGCCTGACCCAACTCTCCAGTCTTGAAATATCTCACCAGCAGGTGGTGCGCACCCCTTATGGGGAGCCTTCGGGTGCGCTTACCTTCGGCCTCATCGGCAAGCAAGCGGTGGTGTTCGTGGCACGCCACGGCTACGGCCATACGATACCGCCGCACAGGGTCAACTACCGTGCCAACATCTGGGCGCTGGCCAAAGCCGCAAACGCGACGCGGATAATCTCGGTCGCCTCGGTCGGCGGTATCCGTGCCGATCTCGGTCCCGGCATGCTGGTTGTTCCCGATCAGATCATCGACTACACCTGGGGGCGGCAGATGACATTTCACGAGGGCTGCGATGAGCAGGTGGTGCATATCGATTTTACCCATCCCTATGATCAGGATCTGCGGCAAGAATTGCTCGCGGCGGCGGCGCGCGGCCATGAACCCCTTGTCGATGGCGCTGTGTATGCGGCGAGTCAGGGACCGCGGCTCGAGACCGCCGCCGAAATAGATCGCTTTGAACGCGACGGCGCCCATATCGTCGGCATGACCGGCATGCCGGAGGCGGCATTGGCACGGGAAGCCGGCTTGCCCTATGCGGCTCTGACGGTAGTTGCCAACTGGGCAGCGGGACGGGGCGACAGCGCGAGCGAGATACGCTTCGAGACTCTCGAGGCCGTACTCCAGGAGGCTATGGTCCGGGTGCGCCAGGTGATCGGCTGCTTGTGCGAGGACTGCTCATGATTCGCGAGGTGCTGCGCATGGGCGATCCCCGATTGCTCGCACGGTCGGAACCTGTCGATGACTTTGATTCTCCCCGACTCGCTGCCTTGTTGGCGGACATGCAGGACACCATGGATCATCTCGACGGCGCCGGCCTCGCAGCACCTCAGATCGGCGTGGCGTTGCGGGTGGTGATCTTCGGCTTCGGCGCCAACCCGCGCTACCCAGAAGCTGAACCAGTGCCATTGACTGTGCTGATCAATCCGGAGTTCCTGTCATTTTCCGATGAGCAGGAGGAAGACTGGGAAGGCTGCCTGTCGGTGCCCGGATTGCGCGGCAGGGTGCCGCGCTGGAAGCGACTGCACTATGCCGGCTACGACTTTACGGGCCAGCGCTTCGAGCGCGAAGTGGAAGGTTTCCACGCCCGGGTCGTGCAGCACGAGTGCGACCATCTGGACGGTATCCTCTACCCGATGCGGATGACCGATATGCGTTCCTTCGGCTTTCAGGACGTCTTGCCGGTGACTTCGAGGCGCAATTTATCAGAATGATGGCTATGTAGATTTAGTCCCATAGCGGCCGCTAAGTCCTGAACGCCGAGGGACTGGTCGAAGTGGAACAAAGCCTGATCAAATGGCATGCACATCGGATCCCTGGGGTGGTTTATAAGGCCGCCACGAGATTATATGAGGCGAGGCGATACCCTTCCGTCAACCGGTCACCGAAAATGCAACAGCGGCCCGTTTATGAGGTCCGTCGCTACCCGTGACGCAGGACGAGGATGAGGCCCCGAGGGGTGCCGCTTTTGGTCGGAGTGCCGGCGTCAATCGAAGCAGCATGTCCTAGGCGTCGCAGTGAAAGCGAATCGTCCCTAATGCCAAGAGCTAGGCCAAATTGGAAGAGCCCCTGGCGCGCTGTCTCGCCATGAAGGGTACGCGATTAATGTTTATTTCGGCACAGCGATGGTAGGCAACTATCGGCTAGGAAGAGGCATTCAAGCTCGAAAGAGTACTGCCCTACTGACGGCAGGTACCCACGACCGGCTGCAATTGTCCGGGTTCCTCTTGGGGAGTTCATAAACTTCCTATCTTTAGGCCCTTACCACTGCGATACCGTCCGCAGCCTTCACGCCCTGGCCTTTAGGCAAGACGAATAGCGGATTGATTTCGGCTTCGATCAATCGGTCCCCCATCTGCGAAACCATCCAGGAAAAGGCAACGATCGCCGTGACCAAGGCGTCCACATCCGCTTCGGGTCGCCCACGAAAACCGTCGAGGAGGGGCCAGGTCTTCAGTTCGTGGGCCATGCCTAGCGCTTCTTCCCGGCTGAGGCTGCCTTGCGGGGGAAGCAGGCGCATGGTCGTATCCTTGAAGAGTTCGGCCAGGACGCCTCCCATCCCAAGAAGCACAGCAGTTCCCAAGGAATCACGGTGCATGCCGAGAATCAACTCGGTACCACCGACTACCATTTCCTGTACCAGGAACCGATTCGGGACAACACCCGTCTTGGCTGTAACCTCAGCGGCCATGGAGGTCAAGCGCTGCCCGGCCTGCGCGGCCGGAACCGCCACCGCGACGCCGCCGACATCGCTCTTATGGGTGATTTCCGATGAAAGAATCTTCAATACGATCTGCGCGCCAAACGTAAATGCCGCCTGTTCGGCTTGTTGTGGCGTGGATACGATCTTCTCGCGGACGCTGGGTACGCCGAAGCGCGAGAACAGTACTTTCGCCTGCGCCTCGTTCAAAGAACCTACGGGAATATCCGCGACGGAAACTACGGGCGTGGCATGTCCGGCTGAATCCGGTTCTTTCCAGCGCGAAACCTGCAACATGGAACCAAGCGCGGCGGCACAGCTTTCTGGCGCCATATAGGCTGGTACTCCCCGCCGATTGAGGAGGGCCGCCAGTTCCGGCGCATGCGGACTGACATAAGCCAGGATGGGTTTGTCGCTATTGGGCATGCAATCCTTGATCGCACCGACCATCAGTTCCGGCATCACCAAGCTTGATGAACCTACGATGATGACCAACGCGTCGTAGCTGGGGCTATCGAGTAGCGTGTTGATCGCTCCCCTAAGGAGGTCTGGCTTCAAACCTGCCAAGGTCACGTCGATCGGATTACGATCAAGTGCTGCTTCGTCTCCGGTCTGAAGGGCGCGCAGTCGGTTTGCAGTTTCGGCATCAGGCGGTGGTGCTTCAAAATTGGACATTCCAAGTGCGTCAGAGATCAAGGCACCTGCGCCACCAGTCGAAGTAAGGATCGCGACACGGTTGCCCCACAATACGCGACCGCTCGACAAGGCGGCAGGTATATCCAGAAGGTCACTAAAGGTCTGAGCGCGGATCACGCCAGCCTCTCTGAACAAAGCGTCATACATGCGGTCAGTTCCTGCCATGGCTCCGGTGTGAGAAACAGCAGCACGGGCGCCGGCCTCGGAACGGCCTATCTTAAATGCAACGATCGGCTTTCCTGCGCGCGCCGCTTTCAAACAGGCGGCACGAAACTTCAGTGGATTGCGTATTGTTTCGACGTACAAGGCGATGACTAGGGTGGCATCATCATCGCTGAGATAATCGATGAAGTCGGCCAGTTCGAGATCGACCTCGTTGCTGGTGGAAATCAGCTTGGACAGGCCAATTCCCCTTGCTGCTGCGCGCGACAGCAGCGCGCCAAGAATGCCGCCACTTTGGGACACGACGCCAATGGAGCCGACCGGAAACTCATCCATTTCAAGGGCGCCGCTGGCCGACAAGGGAATATTGTCGGTCAGGTTGACCAGCCCGATCGTATTGGGGCCGAGCAGGCGCATCCGACCTGCGGCCTCGATCAATTCCATTTGCCGCCGTTTTCCCACATCACCTGTTTCGCCATATCCACTTGCCAGTACGATCGCAACGGCAGTACCTCTTGCCGCAAGCTCTCGAACGGCCACATTTGCGCGCTCGGCGCCGAGTGCGACTATGGCCACGTCCGGCACGGCCGGCAAAGAAGCAATGTCTGGATAACAGCGCAATCCGGCTATGTTCTCCACGCGAGGATTGACGGGGTAGATTTCACCGGTGAACCCGTGTTTGCGCAGGTACGCCACGGGGCGACCAGCGGTTTTGCTTGCATCTGCGGAGGCGCCAATGACGGCTACGCTGCGCGGCTTGAAGAGTCGGGAAATAGCATTCATTCATATGATCCGTAAAGTGGCGCTCTCATACATCGTTATGGATGATCCTTCAGGCGCTTCTTCGCGGAGCGTCTTAGCCGACATGGGGCGAACGTAGCGGCGAGCAGTTCCTATCCAGCCAAGTCATCATGGCCACTCCTTGCTGCGCCGGGTGTGCCTCGGCGGCTATTGGGCTTTGATCGGATCAAGTCCGGTCTTCGCAAACTCTTCTGCGGCAGAAGGGGTCTTCAGATAGGCTATGAGTGCCTCGGCAGCCTTCCGCTCTTTGGCGCCTGTTGCTACCGCTGCGGAAATAACGCTCACCTTCTGCAACTCTTCCGGCAGTGGACCGACATACTGAATCCCCGGGATTGCTCGCAGCTCGCTGATTTGCTGCAATCCCAACTCCGCATCGCCGCGCTCGACGGCGGTACCGACCAACTCCCGTCCCTTAATCAGGACGCTCTTTGCTCTCATCCCGTCGGCGACACCT
This sequence comes from uncultured Sterolibacterium sp., assembly GCA_903832735.1. Taxonomy (GTDB): domain Bacteria; phylum Pseudomonadota; class Gammaproteobacteria; order Burkholderiales; family Rhodocyclaceae; genus CAIYYX01. The sequence goes on along the minus strand of CAILCO010000111.1, from coordinate 24,100 downwards.
AGCTTCGGAAACAAGGTGCCGATAATGTAGGTGCCACTGGCGCCTTCGGAGAATGCGACAGAGTTAGCAGCAAGCAGCGCTTTGCGAAGGCCATCGGTAGTACTGATATCGGGCTTGGGCAATCCCGCCCTCACAGCCACGCCGATCCGCGATTCAGCGAGATCAGTTCGGCTATCGGCAAGGAATTTCCCCTGCATTATCTGGTCGTCAAGTGCCGCCCCTATCATGAAACAGACATCCATCGCTTCACCATTCTTGATTCGCATCGGCAGCGTATCGGGCGAAGCGCCATAGGAAGGCCCCCATGCGATGACGAGCCGGTGGCCAGTTGCCTGTTCGAACGCCGGGCCGAGATGCTTAAGCGCCGCTGACAACGCCCCCGTTGCCAAGACATGAATGTCGGCTGCGAACACTACATTTGACAGGAGGATTGTTAGTGGCAGCAACGAGAAGGACAAGGCCCGTCGCAACCAATGATTTTTTGCAGCGCCTGCCAAATTGTCTTTCCGGGTTATGGATTGGATTGGTTCAGCAGGTTCCGGCTGGATTGTGATACTGCATGGCTTCAAATGTTGGGTAACGGCATCCATGGTTACTCCCTCCAATAAATCGGCACTTACGCACTCTTGCCTGTTTTCTTGTTTGCATTTGTTTCCAGGAAAGTCATGACGGAATCGCGATGCTCCGTGCTCGTGTAGCAGATACCCTGGGCTTGGCTACCCATGGCGAAGATTTGGTTCGCAGGCAATTCAAAACTCTGATTGAGGATCGCCTTGCCTAGGGCCAGTGCCGCGCTCGAACCCTGGCTCAACTCGGCAGCCCAGGACCGTGCGGCGGCAAGCAGAGCATCGGTCGCCTCGATACGGTCGGCAATACCCAGTTGCAGCGCTTCCTGAGCCTCAAGCTTCCGGCCTGAAAAGATCAACTCCTTCGCCTTGCTTAGCCCAACGCGGCGGGGCAGGAAATACATGCCGCCGCCATCCGGAATGAGACCGCGATGAATGTAGGACCAGACGAAACTGGCCCTCTCGCTGGCGACGATGAAATCGCAGGCGAGCGCCGTGTCCGCCCCCAGTCCCGCGGCGGCACCGTTAACCGCGGCGATAGTGGGCTTGGGCATGGTGTGCAGCAGCATCTGCGCATGATGTACTTGTTGCTGACGGTGCCAGCCATTGATGGCAATCTCCCCGGTTGGCGCCTGCATGCGCCGCTCCATGGCGGCGATATCGCCGCCAGCGCAGAACCCCTTGCCATTTCCAGTAACGACGAGTGCCTTGATTGCCTTATCGGCGGCGACACGTTCGAGGGCGGCGATGAACTCGGCGCGCATCTCGTCGTTCATTGCATTGCGTTTTTCCGGCCGGTTGAACGCAAGTGTTGCGATACCGGTTTGCACGTCCAAGCATATCAAGTCGTTATTCATCCTTGCCTCCCGCCGTAGCATCAGTCCGGCTTAATGTTGTTCTTCTTGACGATTGCACGCCATCTTGCCTCTTCACCACGTACATATTCGTCGAGCTCGGCGGGCGTGCCCGTGCTGATGGCGATCCCCTCCGATTCAAGCTGCTTGCGCACTTTGTCGGCTTTTGCAGCCTTGCCGATTGCGGAATTCAGTCGGGCAATGACCGCCGGCGGCGTACCGGCCGGTGCGTAGATGCCATACCAGCTTTCCACTCGATAACCCGGTACGGTCTCGGCGATAGCGGGAACTGCCGGCAACGCCGGGGATCTCGATGCAGAGGTGACGCCAATGGCGCGCAGTGAACCATGGGTTACGAATCCCGAAACCCCTGCGGCCGTACCAAATATCATATCCACCTGCCCCCCGAGGACGTCGGTGATGGCAGGGCCGTTACCTCTATAGGGAACATGGGTCATCTCAATATTTGCGAGGCTGGTGAACATTTCTCCGGCAAGATGCGCGGAGGTTCCGTTGCCAAAAGAAGCGTAGGTGAGCGTCCCAGGCTTCGCTTTTGCGGCTGCGATCACGTCCTTGACGCTCTTGTATGGACTACCTGCTTTCACCACGAGCACGTTCGGGCCTCGCCCGATGAGGATCACGGGCGCGAATGCCTTGTCCCAAGCGAAAGGCAGCTTCGACTGCAAGCTGGGGTTGACGGCGTGGGCGAATGTCGCAATGAGCAGCGTGTATCCGTCAGGCTGGCTCTTTGCCACAGCATCGGTACCGATGATGGTGCCCGCGCCGGACTTGTTTTCGACGATGACTGATTGCCCCAGTTCCTTTGACATTTCCGCACCAAGGACGCGGGCGATAGTGTCGGTTCCTCCTCCCGGGGCAAAGGGCACGATTACCCGCACGGTCCTATCGGGATAGGCGGCGAAGGCCAATCCCGCTGGCAGCGTCAAAATGGCCATCGCGATAACGATTCTTGCGACTACATGATTAAAGATATTTGCCATTGCATCCTCCTTGAAATTAGATCACTACTGGCGGACGCCCAGTCGTAACGGTTTCACCTTTGACCCGAAGGTTATAGGTGATATCCAAATGTGGAAATCACAAAATTCCATCTGTTGGAAATTGAAAAGCGCATAATTTGCGCCAGAACTCTATTCCCCCGAGGCGAGGATACCCAATTGAAAGAATCACAAATCGTTTCAGGTAACCGCAACCGCTCTCTTCATCGCGCAGTGGAGATTCTGCAAGCTTTCAGGCCAGGCTCCGATCTGCACGGCAATGGTGAACTGGCCGAACGCACGGGGCTATCACGGGCCACGGTCAGCCGCCTTGCGCAGACGCTGGTCGATTGCGGCATGCTCGAACGCGACCGAAGACAGCGAGCTTATCGTCTGGCCCCACTCGTGTTATCGCTCGCTCACGCGATGCGCACAGGCTCGCCGGTGTTAGCTGCCGCCGGCCCGCTCATACGCAAGGAAGCGGAAAGGCGTAAGGTCAATGTGGGGCTAGCCGCCGCCGACCGTGATGAAATGGTTTACCTCGAGTCGGTTCGCTACAGTGGGCGTGTTTCATGGCGCAATGTGGTCGCCGGCCAGCGCGTACCGATGGAATTGACCTCCCTCGGCAGAGCTTATCTTGCTGCGGCCCCCGAAGACCGGCGCAAGGAATTGTTTGCTCAATTTCGCGCGCATCGGTCTTCTCGCTGGACCGCACTTTCCCGCGAGATCCTCTCGGCCATCGAGCAAGTTCGTCAGCAGGGTTACTGCTGTGCTTCCTGGCAGCCCGAAGTCGTGGCGATTGCGACACCTATCGTCATACCTGATTATCCAATCTACGTGCTCAATATGAGCACGAGCGGTGATGTGGCAGCGCAGGATTTCGTTCGTGACTTGAATAAGCCACTGCTCGATCTGGCAAGCCGAATTCGAAATGCGATTGTGGTTCGCTGAGTTTCCGGACTATCTGGACGGCTTACCCCCTCCACTGTTGTTCAATTTGCTTAGCACTTCTTTTGGCAAGAAGCGAAGCTAAGCTAAGCTAAGCAGTGCCAGCGTCGGTTTAGGTCCGAGAGTCTCGTTCGCTGAGGGACCGGTTACAAGTTGCTCCTGTGACAGCAAATAGCCGGGTCCCGCCTGTGGCGGAGCCTTCCGTATTGCTGCCACTAAAAATAAAAGACGGTTTTCAGTACCCGGTATGAGGTACGACGCACCAAAGCCGGTAGTCGGACGATTGTGTTGAAAAACTCGGCGTGACCCTCTTGGCAAGCATTTTCCGGGGTCATCTGACCCTTGGCGACATGACGAGCGTCGATCCTGGCGCGAGCTGAGAAGTCTGTTTTTGCTCGACCGTTTGCCGCGCCTGCGAAGCGCGTTTTTCAACACATAGGCCACAACCAGTCATTCAAGGCCTTAACCAACGCATCTTCTTAATGGTCGGTGCCGGCTTGCTGATTGCCGCCATTCATTCAGAACACCCGTACCAGAATTATTGCCGATGATCTGTGCGCCTCTCGGATTTGACTGCTCGACGGCCACGCCTCGCAGGCATTGACGTTTACGTCAACGTCAATTCATTCGATAATTCGTTTTTCTGCGTAGCGTGAGGAATCGACATGTCTGATGCAAGACCATTCATTGAAGCCCGTGACTTCTTACTTCAGCATCGCGGCGATTACGATGCCGCCACCCGCGGTTTCCATTGGCCCACGCTAACTCGATTCAACTGGGCGCTCGACTATTTCGATGCTTACGCTGTAGGTAACAATAAGCCGGCGCTATGGATCATCGACGAGGATGGCAGCGAACAGAAGCGGTCATTTGCCGAGCTTTCGGCACGTTCCAATCAAGTGGCCAACTGGCTACGTTCGCTCGGGGTCGCGCGTGGTGATCGGATCCTGATGATGCTGGGCAACGAAGTTCCGCTATGGGAAACCATGCTGGCGGCCATGAAGCTAGGCGCGGTCATCATTCCGGCAACCACGCTGCTAGCCGCCGACGACCTTCTCGACCGCTTTGAGCGCGGGAATGTTCGACATGTCGTGGTCGGCAATGCGAATACCGACAAGTTCGCGTCACTCCCCGGAGACTACACGCGCATTTCCGTGGGGGGGGCTGTTCCCGGTTGGCACTCATTTTCGGATGCCGACAATTTCGACGTCATGTTCAATCCGGATGGCTCGACCAACGCCACCGACCCCTTACTGCTCTATTTCACCTCAGGCACTACCTCGAAGCCAAAACTGGTTCTGCACACACAGCAAAGCTACCCTGTCGGGCATCTATCGACAATGTACTGGATAGGCTTGCAGCCAGACGATATCCATTGCAACATCTCGTCGCCGGGTTGGGCCAAGCATGCCTGGAGTTGCTTCTTCTCACCGTGGAACGCAGGCTGCTGCATATTCATATTCAACTATTCCCGGTTCAATGCCAACACCATGCTCTCGGTACTGGAGCGCTGTGGTGTGACCTCCCTGTGTGCGCCACCCACCGTTTGGCGGATGCTGATCCAGGAGGATCTCGCCGCGTATCGCAGCCGACTCAAGATCCGCGTACTGGTGGGCGCAGGCGAACCGCTCAACCCGGAAATTATCGATCAGATCAAGAATGCCTGGGGTCTGACGTTGCGTGACGGCTTTGGACAAACGGAAACCACCGCAGTGATCGGCAACTCGCCAGACCAGCGACTTAAGCCAGGCTCGATGGGCCGCCCGCTTCCTGGTTACGAGGTGGTCCTGCTGGATGCCGATGGGAATGAAGCCGTTGAAGGTGAAGTTTGCCTAAAAATGAATCCCCGCCCACTGGGGCTGATGGTCGGCTACATGGATAGCGCCGAAAAGACAGCTGACGTGATGCGCGACGGCTACTACCACACCGGAGACGTCGCAAATCGCGACGCTGACGGTTACATTACCTATGTTGGTCGCGCCGACGATGTTTTCAAGGCATCGGACTATCGAATCAGTCCGTTCGAACTGGAAAGTGCATTGATTGAGCACCCGGCCGTCGCCGAAGCCGCCGTTGTGCCTAGTCCCGACCCAGTGCGTCTGGCGGTACCGAAAGCATTCCTGATACTGACTCAGGGAACGGCGCCAAGCCGTGAACTTGCACGCGACATCTTCGCTTTTGTGCGAGGCAAGCTTGCTCCCTATAAGCGAATCCGCCGCATCGAGTTCGCCGACCTGCCTAAAACTATATCGGGAAAGATTCGCCGCGTGCAGTTACGTGCCCGCGAGGAGGAGCAACGCAGCAAGGGTGCCCGAAGTGAATGGGAATTCTTTGAAGAAGACTTTCCGGAGCTCAAGTAGCCTGTTGTCTGGCTGGTATGCACCACTGATCTTTAGCAAATAGGACGACCGATGACTATCCACTATCCCGAGATTCTCAACCATCGTAGTGCCCCTCAGATCTGGGAGTGGGATGAGAGCGATTCGATTCTTTATGCGCTGGCGTTAGGTCTGGGAAATGATCCTCTCAATCCCCGCGCACTGCCATTTGTCTATGAGCAGGCGCTCAAGGCTGTTCCGACGTTCCCGACTGTGCTAGCCTGGATTGCCGAGCCGACGTTCGAGCAGCTAGGCGTTGATCCGGTCACTGCGCTGCACGGCGAGCAGCGGATCGAACTCCACCATCGCATCAGCTTTCCGATCAAGGTTTCAGTACAAGGTAGCGTCGTCGATGTGTTCGATAAGGGCAGCGGCAGCGGCGCCATCGTTGTCACACGACACGAAATTACCGACATTGCCAATGGCCAGCCGATTGCAACGCTTACCACCACTTGCTTTGGTCGTGCCGAAGGCGGATGCGGCGGATCGACAACTCGCCCGTCACCACCCCATACAGTGCCAAGCCGCGCGCCGGACGGTTCGATCGAGGTGCCAACCCGACTAGATTCGGCACTGCTCTATCGGCTAACTGGAGACCGAAATCCGATACACGCAGAACCGGCAGCGGCTCTGGCTGCAGGCTTTGACAGACCTATTCTTCATGGACTGTGCAGCTTCGGCATTACCTGTCGGGCAATTCTCGAAACGTACGTCGAGTTCGATGCCGATCGCATCGCCAGTCATCAGGGGCGTTTTAGCTCGCCCGTGCTTCCTGGTCAAATACTCATTGTGGAAATGTGGCGTGATGGGAATACGATTTCTTTTCAGGCGCGGATAAAGGAAAACGGCCGCCTGGCCATTTCCAACGGCAAATGTGTTCTGCGAGACGCCTGACCTCAAACTTGGCTATTGGATTCCCGGTTCCATGCAGCCGCCTTTGGCGAACTCAGCTTTCGCCCAGTTCCTGCCTCTGGCCGCCCCTTCTCCATTCGGGACACTTGCGCTACGATCATACTGGGGACCGGACATTGGATCGGTCCCATTACTTCTTCTTGGTTCGGAGTCGCGTCAGCGCAATTAGAGAAGCAGTATGATCTAATAAAGTGAGAGTTCCTGCGACCGGAGTTGCCCTAGAAGTCCGACATTTGCGATTGTTGTTTTGATCAGCACGATGTCATCTACAAGCAGATGTGAAGTAATTATTTTGAAAAGTGCTGGATGTGAGGTCTCCTTTCAGAGTCTTCCTATTGAGCATCTCAGAGGTTTTTTGCCGATACCACCTATCGAAACAGGATTATGAAAAAAGCCAGCCATTCGCCGATACAACTTCTTGGCATCTCAGGTAGCATCCGGCGGGAGTCCTACAATTCGACGGTATTGCAAACCATCGCGAAACTCCTTTCCGAGGAACTGGAACTCCAGATTTTTCCACTCAACGACATTCCCCTTTATAACGCCGATTTAGACGGCGACTCACCGCCCGATGCGGTGCGCGCGCTTAAGAGTTCGATTGAACATAGTGACGGCTTAATCATCTGTTCGCCGGAATACAACTACGGTATGCCCGGCGTACTGAAGAACGCTCTGGACTGGGCCTCCCGTCCAAACTTCCAGTCGCCTCTAAAAGGTAAGCCAGCGCTGATTATGACCGCGTCGCCTGGCACGGCGGGCGGCGTCCGCGCGCAATACCAGATTCGCGAAGTGCTAAGCGCAGCCTTGGCACGTCCGATCGCACGACAGCATGTCGCCATCGCTCAGGTCAACCAGAAGATAGTCGATGGAAAGTTGACTGACGAGACAACGATCAATTTTGTATTGAAGGCCATCGAAGATCTGATCGGCGAAGTTCGCCTAGTTGGAAAGAGGCTTCCCAAATAAGGTACAGGCCGATCAGGAAATATCAGGGAACCCATTTGGAACACAGCTTCGGTTCTATGCCTATTACGGACGGGATCCGGGGCGTAAACACTGGATGGGGTGGCAGTCGTGTAATCGGGACTCGATCCGGTCTTCTATCTGACGCTAAACAAGTTATGTCTTGACGCATGCTCCGAAATCACATAGAGTCCAATGCCTGACCGAACGATCGGTAGGTTAATGAGAACCTCAGAACATACACCTCCTGGTTAATACCAGAGCAGCGCTAGATGATGGAGCTAAATTTATGTCGATAGTCGATAAAGATGCGTCCGTAGGGAATAACTTGGAACCTTGGGGCAAGAACATCAAAGTCGAGTTCGAAGACGGCATTGCTTGGGTGATCCTCAATCGGCCGGAAAAGCGCAACGCCATGAGCCCAAGCCTGAACAGGGAAATGATCGAGGTGCTGGACGCACTGGAAGTAGACGATCGTTGCAAGGTATTGGTATTGACCGGAGCCGGCGAATCCTATTCCTCGGGCATGGATTTGAAGGAATACTTCCGCGAGACCGACAATGCGACACCCATCGAGGTGATGAGAATACGCCGCGATTCAATGGCTTGGCAATGGCGACGGCTGATGTTTTACCCCAAGCCGACCATCGCCATGGTGAATGGCTGGTGCTTCGGCGGCGCTTTCACTTCACTCGTATCATGCGATCTATCCATTGCCGCAGAAGAAGCCATTTTTGGCCTGTCAGAAGTCAATTGGGGCATCATCCCGGCAGGCAACGTCGTCCGGGCAGTGGCAGAGAAAATGAGCACCAGCGACGCCCTCTATTTTCTCATGACCGGCGAGCCCTTTGACGGCAAGAAGGCCAGCGAAACCCGGCTGGTCAACGAGGCTGTGCCGCTAGCCCAATTGCGCGAACGTACGAAACAGCTGGCCCTGAAGTTGATGGAAAAAAATCTCCACGTCGTCCGCGCTATCAAGCTCAGCTATAGACGTGTCAAGGAAATGAGCTGGGATGTCTCGGAGGACTACCTATACGCCAAGTCGGGAGAAACTTATGCGTCCGACCCGGAGCAAGGCCGCGAAAAAGGCATGACCCAGTTCCTCGACACAAAAACGTTTAAGCCCGGACTCGGCGCTTACAAGCGAGAAAGCTGACTACCTAGCCGCTCACCCACTTAAATGAAGGGATAGCAAATGGATACAAAACTGTTCATCAACAACGAAGACGTTGCTGCCACAGGGGACGCTACCTATCTCAGGCATGATCCGGTAAGCAATGAAGTAGCCACGCGGGCATCTGCCGCCACGGTCGAAGACGCGATCTCCGCTGCCGATGCAGCTGCCGCGGCATTGCCGGCATGGTCGGCAACCGGCCCGACAGAGCGACGTCGCCTGCTCCTGAAAGCGGCAGACTTGATGGAAGCGCACACCGCCGATTTTGCTGCAGTAATGGCCGGTGAAGTGGGTGCCTCAGCAGGCTGGGCGGGGTTTAACGTGCATCTCGCCGCTGGAATTCTCCGCGAGGCGGCTTCGCTGACGACACAGATACAGGGAGAAACAATCCCCACGGACAAACCCGGCACCTTGTCGATGACGATACGCCAGCCGGTGGGCGTGGTCCTCTCCATCGCCCCCTGGAACGGCCCGGTGATTCTGGCAACGCGCGCCATTGCCTATCCCCTTGCCTGCGGCAATACCGTCGTCCTTAAAGCTTCCGAATTAAGTCCGGGAACGCATCTTCTCATCGCCAAGGTTCTGTGCGAAGCGGGGATACCGAAAGGTGTCCTGAACGTGATCACCAACGACCCGGCAGACGCCAGTGATATCGTCAGCGCGCTGATCGCCCACCCCGCGGTTCGACGGGTGAATTTCACCGGCTCGACCCGTGTCGGTCGGATCATCGCGGAGACAGCAGGACGTCACCTCAAACCGGTACTGCTGGAATTGGGCGGAAAGTCGCCGTTACTGGTCCTGGACGACGCCGATCTCGATGAAGCGGTGAACGCAGCTATTTTCGGCGCCTTCGTGTATCAAGGCCAAGTTTGCATGTCTACCGAACGGATCATAGTCGACGAGACTGTGGCTGACCTATTCGTCGAGAAGTTTGTGGCGCGAGCAGCTGCGCTACCTGTCGGAGACCCGCGCAAGGGAGCCTGCGTGATCGGCCCCCTGATTACGCCGGATGCCTCTTTACGCCTCGAGAATCTCATAGCGGATTCGCTGAAGGAAGGGGCAAAGCTGGTTACCGGCGGCAAGGTCAACGGACCGTTCATGGCAGCGACCATTCTTGATCATGTGACGCCGCAAATGCGCGTATACGACGAAGAAACCTTCGGACCCATGACCTGCGTGGTTCGCGCCCGTGGCGTCGAAGATGCCATCCGCCTGGCGAACAGCTCGGCCTATGGTTTGTCTGGCGCGGTTTTCGGACGCGATGTCAGCCGAGCCTTATCGGTCGCCATGCGCATCGAATCGGGCAGCTGCCACGTTAACGGCGCGACGGTGCAGGACGAGGCGCAAATCCCCTTCGGTGGCACCAAGGCGAGTGGCTATGGCCGATTCGGCGGCCGTGCGGTCATCGATGAATTTACCGAACTGCGCTGGATCACGATTGAATCAACGCCGCAACATTATCCATTCTGAATAGCAAAGAAACTGCGACGATGACGAACGATATGCTAGAACGACTGCGCGTGCGACAGGTCATCGAAGACTGGGCAGTCTACCGACATCTCGCCTACCTGCAAACCAAGATCGGCTTTACCGTCAAGCGTGAAATGCCGATGCTCAAGGGCCCGGCGGTGGACCGTTTATATGCGCGGGGCGCTGCATGGTTGGCGGGACAATCTTTCGATAATTGAGGATCGGTCTTTACGAACGTCATGGATAAACCAGAACCCGCAGAACTGGACCGGGTTGATGAACTCATTCAACTGTCCCTGAAACTCTTTCTTGAAAGAGGCTACGACAATACCCCGATGTCGCTCATTTCGAAAGAAGTCGGTCTGACCAAAGCGGGTATCTACCATCATTTTGAGAACAAGGAACATATCCTCTATGCAGTGCACAAGAAGTCAGTAGAAAAGAATCTGCTGCCTCTGATCGAAAAAGCGGAACAAATCACCGACGCGGAAACCCGCCTTAGAACCTATCTTTACGATCTGGCGCGGCAACTCACGCGCGAGCCGACTGCGACGGTTTTGCTGAGCGAAGCGCGACGCATGTCGCCGGAGCACTACAAGGAAATAAGTGGCGTATGGCGGCGCAGTTATGGCGTCCTGCAAAAAGCCATAGTGGAATTACAGGAGCAGGGACGTTGCCCAAAACACATTAACCCTGCATTTGCGACCTTCGCAGCGCTTGGCAGCGCAAGCTGGATTGTCTTCTGGTTCGATTATTCTCGACCGGAAAGCGGCGAGGAAGCGGCCAGAACCATCGTTGATATCTTTATGAAGGGCTTGCTCTCATAACCTGCGACCGTATCTGCAGGAAATACGGTCGCCGGCCTGTTTCAATCTAGAGCCTTCGCAGTCACGTCGCAAAAATCTGCGGACGCAGCGCCGGAATGCAAGGCGTTGCGCGCGGCGGATACTTGATTTCGGCGCCAAGTTCCAGTGCGGCGTGCCAAGACCAGCGCGGATCCCACATGGCGCCGCGGCCGATCGCAATCATGTCGGCCTGGCCCGAAGCGATGATTTCTTCGGCCAGATTGGCATCGACGATTAAGCCTACCGTGCTGGTCGGAATGTCCGCTTCCTTCTTCACCTTGGCGGCGAACTGGGCGTTGTAGCCGGGCGCGAGCGGGACCTGTTGGCGCGGGTCGAGTCCGCCCGAACTGACATCGATAAAGTCGCAACCGAGTTTCTTCAGTTCGCGGGCGAACAGGACGGTCTCTTCCGGCGTCCAGCCACCCTCGACCCAGTCGGTTGCTGAGACACGGATACCCATGGGCTTTTCGGCAGGCCAGGCAGCCCGCATCGCGGCAAAGGTCTCTAGGGGAAAGCGCATCCGGTTTTCTGTGCTGCCGCCATACTCATCAGTGCGCTGGTTGGACAGTGGCGAGAGGAACTGGTGAATCAGGTAGCCGTGGCCGCCATGGAACTCAATCAGGTCGTAGCCGACCCGGTCGGCGCGCTTGACCGCTGCGACGAAGTCTGCCTTGATCTTCTCCAGGCCAGCCTTGGTCAGCGCTTCGGGTACCGGCCAGTCCGGAGCAAATGGCAGGGCCGATGGAGCCACCGTCGTCCAGGCGCCTTCAGCCGCAGTCAGCGGCTTGCCGCCTGCCGCGGGCACGTTGGCGGAGCCTTTTCTGCCGGCATGGGCGATCTGTATGCCGATCTTGGCGGTCCCGAACTTCTTGCAGAAATCTACGACACGCTTGGCCGCGGCTTCCTGGACATCGGAGTAGAGCCCCGCGCAGTTCAGGGTAATCCGGGCCTCGGGACTGACGTTGGTCATCTCGGTGATCACCAGACCCACCGCGCCCATGGCGTATTGACCGTAGTGGACGATGTGCCAGTCATTGGCGGCACCATCTTCTGCAATATATTGGCCCATGGGCGAGAGCGCGACGCGATTGGGCAGCGTCAGGCCGCGTAGGGTCAAGGGGGAAAACAGCGCACTAGTCATCCACATCTCCGTCATTAAATGATGCATCAAAATTAATCAATGTCTCGGGTCTTGCCGATTGGCTACTTGATGTTCGAGACGAGATACGCGGGCGTACTCGGATCGAGCAGGATCAGGCAGAGCAGGCCACCCATCATGGACAAGTTCTTGGTGGTTTGTACCATCTGCGGGAAAACAAACTTTCGATCTTTGGTATACCAGCCGAAGTGGTAGAAAGGCGTGGCCAGGATAAGGAATGCAATCCATGCCGCCGCAACTGCCCAGACATAGGTGTTAGCGATTAGAAACAAGCTGCCGAACATTTCCAGGACAAGGACAGGGATCAACAGAAGCTGGGCAAACGGGATCCCGTTGTGGGTCATTTCTCCTATGGTTTGCCTATAGTGAAATGCCTTGTAGATGCCGGCCCCAATCCAGACGCCGCAGGTCAGCCAGCGCGCCAACGAGAAAATTGTCTGAGCTTCCATTCTCACCTCCTGTGGTCAAAAATTGACAGTAACACTACCCTATATATCTAATTGGCGCGCTACTAGCATGCGCATGATGTCACTGGTGCCGCCACCGATCATCGGAAAGTAGGAGTCGCGCAGATAGCGTTGCACGGGGTATTCGTTCATCAACCCGTAGCCGCCAAAAATATTCAGCGCTTTCTGGCAGATCTCGTTGCACCCATCCGCTGCGATGATTTTTGCCAGTGCCGCTTCGATGGTGATGGGCTGGCCACGATCGGCCAGCGTTGCCGCATGATAGGTATATAGGCGGCATTGTTCCAGTTCGGCCAGCATGTCGACGAGCTTGAATTGCACTGCCTGAAACTTGCCTATGGCTTGGCCGAACTGTTGCCGCTCCTTGGCGTATTTCAGAGCGGCATCATAGGCTGCGCGTCCGGTCCCGATGGCCAATGCTGCCGTAAATATGCGATCTACGGTGAGCGACTTGAAGGCATTCAGGAATCCGCCTTCCTCGCTGCCCAGTCTGCATTCATCTGGGACAAAGACGTCGTCAAACACGAGTTCAGCCGTATCCGAACAATGGGTGGTGAACTTGTCGAGGCGCCGTGCCACGGAAAACCCGGGAGTCTTGGCATCGACCAAAAACAATGCCACACCTTTCAAGCGCTTCTGTGGATCCGTGGTCGCCGCAACGGTGATGAAGTCTGCATTGCAGCCGTTGGAGATGAACACCTTGCTCCCCGTGAGGAGGTAGCCTCCATCCACCTTGCGCGCACGGGTGCGAATGGCGGCAGCATCCGAGCCGGCATTCGGCTCGGTGATTGCGAAGGCCGCGACCATGTCTCCGCGTAGCGCCGGCACCAGATAGCGCTGTCGCAATGCTTCGCTACCCCAGGTGTGCACCGCGTAGGTGGCCGCCGAACCGTGCATCCCCACGATGGCGGCAAAGCCCATTGAGCCTCGGGCCAACTCTTCGCACAACACCGTGTAATAGAGGTACGGCTTCTCCAGGCCCAGGCCGCCATAAGCTTCCGGATACATGATCCCGTAGTATCCGAGTGCGCCCAATTCCTTGAACAACTCTCGCGGAAATGCCGTGCTCTGGTCGAGTGCCTCTGCCTGTGGCACCAGGCGCTCATCGACCCAGCGTGCCAGATTGTGCTGGAACTGCTCCAGATCCTCATCGAAATATAAGTTCATAGCCACTGACCTGAGATAGTTGCGCGGTTTCGCAGGGTTTTCATTTCCCGGGTGCTGCAGTCAGGAAATTCGCATATTCACGGCGCAATTCCTTCTTCAGGATCTTCCCGCTCGCATTCTTCGGCAGCTTATCGACAAACAGAACTGTCTTCGGACATTTGTAGGGGGCCAGTCGCTTGGCGGCGCGGCTACGCACTTCCTCGGCGGTCGTGGCGTGGCCTTTCTTGAGGACAACTGCGGCCGCCACCCTTTCCACCCATTTGGGATCGGGAATTGCAAAGACGGCCACTTCGGCGAGGGCTGGGTTTTCATAGAGGATGTCCTCGACCTCGCGGGGAAAAACGTTTTCGCCACCCGTGACGATCATGTCGTGTTTGCGGTCGACGATATACAGGTAACCTGCCCCGTCGATATAGCCCAGGTCGCCGGTGTATAGCCAGCCCTCGACCAAGGCTGTCGCCGTCAGCTCGGGTCTTTCCCAGTAATTGACCATGACCCTGTCGCCCTGCACGGTGATCTCGCCAATCTCGCCTGGATCCAGGGGCCGGCCTTCGCCATCTCGAATCTCGATCTTGACGCCAGGCATAGGACGTCCGCAGGACAACAGCAAATTTTCCTTCGACGTATCCTTGAGCGCGGCGATATGGTCCTCAGGCAGTAAAGCCGTGACGGCTCCCATCTCGGTCGAGCCATAGGACTGGACGAATCCACAGCCTTTGAACACTTGCAGCGCTCGCTTGAGCACACTGAGCGGGATCGACGATGCAGCGTACTTGATGGCGCGCAAGCGCGTCAGATCCATGCTCTGCACTTCCGGCTGGTCCAGGAGAATGCTGATCATGGTGGGCACGAGATGGATCTGAGTGACGCCGTGAGCCGCTATGGCGTTCAATACCGCGCACGGGTCAAACTCCGGCAGCACGATCGTGGTTCCGCCTGAGGCAAAACTTGGCAGCAGGTGGTACCACATTCCACCTGCGTGAAACCAGGGCATCACGGACAAGCCGACGTCCTCTGAAGTCAGATGAAGCATGTCCTCGGCAATCGCCCTGCAAGTATTAATGGCGCGGCGATGGGTCATGACCGCTCCCTTTGGCGCACCGGTCGTGCCACTCGAATAAATCAGGCAAAGCGCATCGTCAGGGTGCACCGCCAATTGTGGCTCAGCGACGGATGATCCACTCAACATGGTTTCATATGCGATCCAGGCCGCCGTGGCCTCGCCAAGCACGATGTAGTGTCGAACGCCAGGCAACTCTGGGCGCATGGCGTCGATGGTAGGGACAAAGTCAGGCTCAGCAACAATCACTGCCGGACGACTATCGAGGAGTGTGAAAAGAAGTTCGCGCGCTGCCAAACGCCAATTCAAGGGCACAGTGATCAAGCCAGTTTTGGCACTGCCATAGATCTCGAAGTACTCAGTTCGATTGCGCGAGAGGACAGCAACTCTATCGCCCGGAGCCAGGCCAAGCGCTGTAAAAGCGTGGTTTAACTGATTGATCCGTGAATTGACTTCCGCATAGGCGAGTGCGCGACAGCCGCTCACGAAGGCGGGTTTGTCCGGAAAAACCGCGGCATTATGCCTTGCGATGTCGCCCCAAACTGCTATTTTTGGCCAATCCATGGATACCTACAGTCGGTCTAAGCTGGGTCGAGCGTTACCGCTACCTACCGAACGTTCGGTTATAGCCAACTTTATCTTTCTTTAAGCCCTTGGTCAAGTGCCCCCTTGCTAGAAATGCCCCTCGCCAGAAAGAATTACCAAACTTACCCACAACAATCAGTTTGGCCAGCAAATAGCACTTGACCGATACGATGGAGTTAGACAATATACGGATCGATAAATACCGACCGGCCGGTTGGGCATCATAAGGCTCCTGAGGAGAAAGACATGAAGATACCCCGAAATATCATTCCGCTGACCTTCGCATTCGGGATGTTCTGGGGAAGTGGCGCGATGGCGGATATCAAGATTGGCATCACCATATCCGCGACCGGTTCGGGAGCCGCAATTGGCATTCCAGCAAAAAATACCGTGGCCTTGCTGCCTCCAACGATTGCCGGACAGCCGGTTCAGTACATAGTGCTTGACGATGCTTCCGATGCCACCCGGGCAGTGTCCAACGCGCGCAAGCTCATCACTGTGGAGCATGTGGACGCCTTGATCGGTTCATCGATCGGCCCGACGACTTTTCCTTTAGTGGACATTGCTGCCGAAACCAAGACCCCGCTGATCGTGATGAATCCGGCCACAGGTCTGGTTGAACCGATGGACGAAAAGCGCAAGTGGGTGTTCAAGATCCTGCCTCACGATACCCTCCTGGCCAAGGGAATCGCCGAACACATGGCGAAAAATGGCGTCAAGACCGTAGCGTTCATCGGATTCAATGATGCGTTTGGCGAGAACTGGTACGCTGCGGCGGTCAAGACGCTGAATGAGCGCGGCATCAAGATCATCGCCAAGGAATCTTTCACCCGCACTGATACCAGCGTCTCCGGCCAAATCCTAAAAATCGTCGCAGCCAAACCGGACGCCGTCTGGGTCGGCGCTTCGGGAACGCCGGCCGTTCTGCCCCAAAAGGCATTGAAGGAGCGCGGTTATAAAGGTCAGATTTATCATACCAGCGGCGTCGCATCGATGGATTTCATCCGCGTCGGCGGAAAATTTGTGGAGGGGGCCATACTGCCGGCCGGACCGATCATCGCCGCCAGTGAACTTCCCGACAGCAATCCGATCAAGAAACTGGCTCTCGACTATATCCAGCGCTACGAAGCGCTCAACAAGATACCCTATGCCGCATTCGGTCCGCACCTCGTTGACAGTGTTCATTTGATTTCGGATGCGGTTCCGGCAGCGCTCAACGTTGCCAAACCGGGTACGCCTGAATTCCGCGCAGCGCTTCGCGATGGCTTAGAGAGTGCGAAATCGGTGGTCCTGATCAACGGCATACTGTCCATGTCGCCGACCAACCACTCAGGTTACGACGACCGGGCCAGGGTGATGGTCAGGGTCGAAAATGGCGCCTTCAAGTTGATCAGGTAATCACCTTGGACGCCACAACCCTGCTCCTGCTGGGGCAGGACAGCCTCATCAGCGGGTCCATCTATGCGCTGCTTGCCGTGACCATGGTCATGGTGTTTTCAGTGACGCGAGTCCTGTTTATTCCTCAGGGTGAGTTTGTTACTTACGGCGCACTGACACTGGCAGCCCTAGAGGCCGGACGCGTGCCGGGAACTGCCTGGCTGCTGCTCGGTGTCGGCGTTGTCGCAGCCGTCGTGGCACTGTTTCGCCTGCGCCATGCACTGAGCTTGACAACAGCGATCCGCATCATCATCACCGATATCGGCCTGCCCGCTGTGATGTTGCTGATCGTCCAGTGGGTTGCGCCGATGAAGTTGGGCTTGATCCCCGAAATGATCCTTACGTTGGCCCTAGTCGTTCCACTCGGACCTTTTGTGTACCGTATCGCCTTTCAACCCCTGGCGGAATCCTCCATCCTCGTCCTGCTGATAGTAGCCGTCGGCGTGCATATGGGCATGACAGGTCTGGGCCTGGTATTTTTTGGGCCCGAGGGCTATCAGACCAGCGCGTTCTCGGAAACGGTATTCGACCTTGGAATCATGACAGTCAGCGCACAGAGCCTCTGGGTGGTCGCGACGACTGCGGCACTACTCATTGCCCTGTATATCTTCTTTGAACGAACGGTAAGCGGCAAAACGCTACGGGCGGCGGCAATCAGCCGCCGCGGTGCCCGGCTGGTCGGCATCTCGACAGACCGCACTGGCTATCTGGCATTCACACTGACGGCAATGATTGGTGCCGTATCAGGGCTGATGATCGGGTCGCTGACGACTATCTATTTCGATTCCGGCTTCATCATTGGCTTGAAAGGCTTTGTCGCCGCGATTCTGGGCGGCCTGAACAGCTACCCGCTGGCAGCCGCGGCCGCCCTCCTGGTCGGCACCGTAGAGTCTTTTTCGTCATACTCGGCCAGTGCATTCAAGGAAGTCATCGTGTTTACGATCATCATCCCCGTACTACTCTGGCGCTCTCTGTTCAGCCCTCCCGCCGAGCATCACGAATGAATCCAAAACATCCAGGAGTCGTCGCCGTCATCCTGATCCTCGTCATATTGACCATTCCTCTCGCGCCCATCCCGGATTACTGGATCTCCCTGCTTAACAACATCGGCCTATTTTCATTGGTCGCCGTGGGGCTAGTCCTACTCACCGGAGTTGGCGGCATGACTTCGTTCGGACAGGCGGCTTTCGTCGGTTTCGGCGCCTATACGACGGCCGTACTGTCCACCACCTACGGCATATCACCCTGGCTCACCCTGCCGATAGCGCTAGTCTTGACGGCCGCGGCTGCACTCGCCATCGGCAGCATCACCGTCCGCTTGTCCGGCCACTACCTGCCACTAGGCACGATGGCCTGGGGCCTGGCTTTTTTCTATCTCTTCGGCAACCTGGAATTCCTCGGCGCACACGACGGCATCAACGGCATTCCACCACTGCGCATCGGTCACCACGATCTGTTTGATGGCCGCGCCTTCTTCCCGGTCGTCTGGCTGGTGGTGCTGGCGGCAATGTTTCTGACGACCAATCTGCTCCACACCCGGTTAGGTCGCGCCATCCGCGCGCTGCGCTCCGGGACGATCGCCAACGAGGCATTCGGCATCGACACGGCACAGGTGAAACTGATCGTATTCGTCTACGCGGCGGTGCTGGCAGGCCTTTCAGGCTGGCTTTATGCGCACTTGCAGCGCAGCATCAACCCGACCGCATTCGGTATCAACATCGGCATCGAATACTTGCTGATGGCCGTCGTTGGCGGCGCGGGTCATGTCTTCGGCGCGGTGCTGGGCGCCGGGATAGTCACCATCCTCAAAGATCAGCTACAGGATATATTGCCCAAACTGATCGGCGGTCAAGGGAGTTACGAAACCATCGTGTTCGGCTTCATGCTGGTGGTGATTTTGCAAAGCGCGCGAAATGGGCTATGGCCTTTGATCATCAATGCTTTTCCGGCCGGGCCGGAAAAATTGCCGGTGCCGTCTGACGATTCCCTGGCGCAGCGAGCCATGCCGAAAAGCGGCGCCGTCCCCGTTCTCGATGTTCGCGGCATTTGCAAGTCCTTCGGCGGACTTGTCGCAGTCAATGATGTCACGTTCCTCGTGGGCGCAAAGGAAATTGTCGGCCTGATCGGTCCTAACGGCGCCGGCAAGAGTACGACTTTCAACCTGGTCACCGGCCTCCTTAGGGCGACCGGCGGCGAGGTACTCTTTCGAGGAAGCCGGATCGATGCCATGCCAGCACGCGACATAGCCGCGCTAGGCATCGCTCGCACATTTCAGCACGTCGAACTGGCGCCGGAAATGTCCGTGCTGGAAAACGTGGCGATCGGTGCGCACATCCGCGGTTCTGCCGGATTGCTGGCGGGCATGCTGCGTCTGGACCGTGCTGAAGAGAAGTGCCTACTGGGTGAGGCTGCACGCCAGCTGCAACGGGTCGGGCTTGGCGAATATATGCATCGGCCCGCGGGTTCCCTGGCATTGGGCCAATTGCGCATACTTGAAATAGCACGCGCCCTTGCTCTCGATCCGGCTCTATTGCTCCTCGACGAGCCGGCCGCCGGCCTGCGCCATCTGGAAAAGCGCGAACTGGCGGCGCTTCTGAACAAGCTGAGAGCGGAAGGCATGAGCATTCTGCTTGTTGAACACGATGTTGAATTCGTGATGGGGCTGACCGATCACCTCGTCGTCCTTGATTTCGGAAAATTGATTGCCAAGGGCGTGCCAGCCGAAATCAGAAAGAACCCAATCGTACTGGAAGCGTATCTTGGAGGCGTCGTATGAGCCTTCTCACCGTGTCGGACTTGTCTGTCGCCTATGCCAGGATTCAGGCCGTGCAGGGCGTTTCGCTGGAAATCACACCGGGCTCCATTGTGACGGTGATTGGCGCCAACGGTGCCGGGAAGACCAGTCTCTTGAATGCAATCATGGGCCTGTTGCCGGCCCAAGGGGAGGTGACGTTCAGAGGCAAGTCGATATCACGGAGTCCCACCGAGAAGCGCTTTTCATTTGGAATGAGCCTCGTGACGGAAAGCCGTGACTTATTCACCACCATGTCTGTACGGGACAACCTGATTCTCGGCGCGAATCGTTGCGCTCGTCGCGAGATCGACCAACGCATCGGCGACGTATTCGGGCGCTTCCCGCGACTCAGGGAAAGGCGTAGTCAGATGGCTGGCACGCTATCCGGAGGTGAGCGGCAGATGTTGGCCATGGGGCGAGCCTTGATGGCGCGGCCGCAACTGCTCATGCTGGATGAACCGAGTCTTGGCCTAGCTCCAATCATTGTTCGTGAAATTTTTCAAATCATTACCGTACTGCGCCAAAATGGTGTCGCAATCCTTCTCGTTGAGCAAAACGCTCGCGCAGCATTACAGGTGGCCGACTACGCTTATGTGATGGAACTTGGCGAAGTCACTATGCAGGGCCCTGCCTCGCAATTGGCCGGGGATTCCAGAGTCATCGAAAGTTATCTTGGCTTCGGCGGTGTAGACGCTAATCAAAATTAATCCCGTCAGCCAAAATTGTGCCGAGCCTAGTTTGAACCCAGAGCGTAAAGGGGAGTGGACTCGCGAATTTGTTAGCCCGATATCTCTTTCACAAACTCTGTCTGACGGCACAGGGCTGGTTACTAGCCTGTGCAACTCTCGCCCAAGATCAGCTTCGATTAGATGACCGCGCATCGAGAGCGTCAGCTTCGGCGCGCAGGGTTCCAGCGCCTAGTGGCAGGGCTGAAAATTGTCGGGAGGCGCCATTTGGCACGGTCCGGGCGCCTAGCTTTTCGTAAGCGGCCTGACCGGCCGCTGGAAAACTTCCTGGGCGGTGATCGTCTCTGCCGTTTTCAGAGGCCGCTTGGTCAACCTGCTGATTGATCGCGTCGTTCGGCTGTCCGACGGCATCGACATCGTCTGGCGCGAGGTGGGCTGGAAGGAACTGGCCGGCGAACTGGCGCCGGAGTCTATCGGCGCCGAGATGCTGGAGATGGAGGCCGCGTGAATCGAAGTGCCAAGAAGCTGGTGCCTGCCGGTGAACCTCATGAGCGCCGGCATCCCCTTGCCGACGGCGGCGTCAAGATCACGACGTTCGTGCCACTGCGGTTCAATAAGCGCGGTATCAAGAAGGTACTGGTTGCGCCCGATGGCATAGGCGAGGCTGTGACGTGGTGTACTGCGCCCGTCATTGCGCCATCGCACGACTCCGTGCTGCTCCGCGCACTGGGTCGCGCACATTACTGGCAGCATCTGCTCGATACCGACGCGGTGGTCGATACTGCCGAGATCGCGAAACGCGAGGGCATAATCAGAAGTACCGTGAATGACGTGTTGCGGTTGGCGCTGGAGCGGTTGCTCTGGGCTATGTTGCCGAGGGAGTGGGGGGCAGCGTGAGATGGTTTGGGCGCTGCAGGAATTGCAAATGCCGGTCAGCCGCTGTTCGGACGGTAGCAGGAACAAGCAGCACTTGGAACAAAGAAAACATCGTGTAAGCGGCAGAAGGCCGTGTCTCCCCGCGTAGTAGAGAAAGCCGAACTGAGGATGCTTAGCCCCGGCATTTCTCTTTCCAGATCACGACCTTCGCCGACAAAGAATAGGCAATTCTCGCAGGTGTTGCCTTCCATTCGCCTAGATCTTCGCCCAGTAACTGCCAAACACTTCGACCGAGAGGATATAGCCGAGTACAACATTGACGAGGACGCCAATGGTAAATGCCGTAAAGACCTTCCACCCTATTGCCTTTAGATCCCGGAAACGCGTCGTCAGGCCTATGCTCAGGAAGCAGAAGATGAACGCCCAGGTGCGCAGGGAGTTGAGAGGTAGTATCAGGCTGGGCTTCACGGTCTTGTTGAGTTCCTCCGGTGAATAGCCGCTGATGACGAGACTCATGAAAATGGAGGCGATAAAGAAACCGATGACGAATTTCGGGAATCGCCGCCAGATCTCGCCGGCGCCCGGTCTAGCACCCACTTCCTTCTTTTCCCACACCAGGGTGGAGATGAGCGCAAAAACGAGGGACCAAATGCCAATCCACATATCCCTTCCGATGACCTTCATCAAAGTGAATGCCTTGATTGCGGCGTCCTCGTTGCCGACCATTTTGCCGTAGGCGCTGGTTGCGGCGAAGCCTGCCGCGTCAGCGAATTCTGAGGTGCCGATCCAGGCGCCTGCCACGCCGGAGGGTAAGCCAAGTATCTTAGATACGAATGGCAGGAGCAGGATCATGACCAGAGCCCAGCCCACCACCAGAGTCACGGAAGTATACAGGTCCTCCTTCTTGGCTCCTACCGACGCGGCGATCGCCATTGAAGCCGAGACGCCGCAAACAGATCCGCCGACACCGATGACTGCGCATAGCCTCTTATCGAGTCCAAATACCCGGGTTCCGACAAAGAAAATGACCAGACAGGTGACCAGTGAAATGACGGTTGCCTGCCCGATGGCGACGGGGCCTGCGGAGAGGACCAGGGCGATCGGGAAGGTCGCGCCGAGGAGTACGATACCGAGCTTGACGTAATATTCGACACGGAAGCCCGTGTCCATCCACGTGGGAAGTCTTGCTGCGTTTGCCAGTACCAGTCCGACGACCAGGGCGACTAGTGGCGGCTCGAGGTTGTATTTCGTGGCATCCACCCACCCGGCGACGGAGAACATGATGAGGGAGAGGACATAGAGAAATACGAAAGAGGGGATGAACTCTGATAGCTTCATGCCCATCACCCTGCAACTCACGCCGAAGATCAGCAACCAGGCGACGAACTGGAATAAATATAGCTGTGCATTCTGCGAGAAGTGATTGGCGAGTTGATCGAAGGATGACCACTTCAGGCCGCCGGGATTGATCGCCAGGGACTTCAAAAGATTGCTGCCGCCATTGAACAGCGCGACATCGAGCGCCAAAATGCCCAGTCCAATCCAAATCGCCCACCAATCCTCCTTTAGGTAGAGGTCGCTCCACCCGGAATTGCGCACAACCTGACCTGCCGCGCTCACAGATTCCGCTGTCGACATGCGATTGCCTCCCCCTGTTTGTAATCCTCGGCACTCTTCAATCCCATCGGGCTGCTGGATGGGTGATTAGCTGTTACGGAAGCCGTCGCTTTACGCGGCTCCTTATTGTTTGGTGTGCGAAGCTTAGCGCATCCGGAAATAATGTAAAGTTCGTTAGAATCACTGCGATTTGATATGTTGGGTTAATGTAATCTCAGAATTCCGTTAGCCGTGATCGAACGGCCGACGCAGCAGATCAACGCGCTTTTGTCCGGTGGCACCGTGTATTGCCGCAGAGCAGCATGTCCAGGATGGTCGGCGGTGAACCTTCTGAGTCAAATCCCTGTCAGCGAGGCCGTATAATCAAGCCCTGTAATCGGCCTCCCCGTCTAGAAACAAGGATCAGCTCTGCATGGACATTGATAGCCTCGACATCGGCAAGCGGTACATTTTCCGCACCGAGTCGTGGATATCACCGGAAGGAATGGTCCACCCCTCGTGTCAAAGAAAACTTATCTTCAGAGGAGTTCTGCCCGACGAGGCGGTAGGCAAGGCAGGCATTCCGTCTGTGGAAGTGGGGCGCGGGGATGGAGACTCGATACCAAATCGAGGTTCCAAATCTCCTGCGCATCGATCCGACGTAATGTTTCATCGAATATAGCCCTGCCGGCACCATTTTCCGCACGGAGCGACAAGGCGCTCCTCGCATAGCCCTTCTTCTGGGTTTCCTGCACAATGATTTCGCGGCCCACCAAGTCGTCCTTAACCGCTTTGCGCAACTGTTCCGAGTCGGGCAACCCTTGCGCAATTTGCATCGCTACAAGCTCGTCGGCAAATCGTTCTGGAGTTGAGCGTGGTAATCGGCCCGCTGCCGCCAATCGCGCCGGAGAAACATGCCGCGCCTTTGTTGTGGCAAAGTGAAATCCGCGCCGCGGAAGCTGGCAACTGATCGGTGGCTATTGCCACTCCTCACGTTTCGCGACTCATTTTTGAAATCGGAGAAAACTATAGTGGCCCCCGTTTTCAAGACAGTGGTTTAAGCTGTCCGCTGTCATGAGGAACGAGAAGATATGAAGGAAGCTAAGCATCGGCAGGTTCACTCGCCTGAGTTCAAGGCGAAGGTCGGCCTGGAGGCATTGAGGGG
>CAILCO010000110.1 GCA_903832735.1 uncultured Sterolibacterium sp. | reverse complement strand
CCCAATGTCCCGATGAGCCTTGCCAATTCTCTCGTCCTCATTTTGCATCTCCTGGCTCCAGCGCCCGTGCGCTATGTAACCAGTATCCACTTCCACAGGCTCGCTAGATGAGCCAGCCACGTTATTCGCTAAATGAGCCATTGCCGACCCATGTCCCGCAGTGCCGCGAGCAGGCTGTCCGTGTCTCCGGGGCGCACCGGGATGTTGATGCTCAGGTTGCCCCCTGCGATCTCGGTCACGGCTCTCTTCGCCTGATCCGGCTCGCCGCCCAGGGGGCGCGTGATGCTGCGGGCGATCAGCCATCCGCCGATGACGATCAGCAGCAGCAAGGCGAGCGTCAGCGCCAGCACAACGGCCTGGGTATTTTGATAGGCTTGCGCCGACGTCTCCGTGGCCGCCCTGATCAAATCGCCTTGATACTCGGCGAGCATGGTCTGCGCATTCTGGTACTCCATCAGTTTCGGGCGTACCGTCTCCGATAGAAAGCGCTTCGACTCATCGATCTTCTTGTCATTCATCAGCTTCTTGAGCTCTTCCGTCATGTCGACATAGCCCTTTCTGACGTCGGCAATATGGTTCAACAAATCCTTGCCCTTGGCCGTATTCTCCAATTTACCGATGGCCTCGATGTTTACTTGACTGAGTGCCCTGGTCCGCTTGGAAGCTTCGACATATCTGTCGACATCGGCCTGACTGCCGGTCAGCATGGAATCGCGCTGGATCAATTGGGCGTTGGCGAGCGCGAGCGCGCTCTGGTTGATCTTGGCGGCAATAGGCAAGCGCTGATCCACGATCATCCGCAATTCTTTGTTGACGTCGGCCAGGCGCAGCATCACGATGCCCATTGAAACAACGACCACGACGACAATGACGCCAAAAGCCAGCGCCAAGCGCGTCGCTATCCTGAGATTTGCCAACATGATCCCCTCCTTCTTGATACTGCTTCCCGCAATTGAACAGCAAAGCCCACTCGATGCGCGCGATGTGGCCACTTTCATGATCGCGCACCGCGGCCGGTGCACACCGCCCGATGGTCGGCGGCAACCATGATCTATGTCTATGATCGCGCAATGATACATTGACTTCGCCTCTATGAATAAAGTTCTATTGGTTGAGCACACTCGCGCTGTTCCGCAGCCTCCATCCGCCCGACGAAGACACGGCCTCAGCGGCTCGTCACGAGCGCATCAGCTGTTTGAGCGGGCGCGTCGCCGCGACGGCGAGGAAGATGGTCACGAAGGTCGCCAGCGAACTGATCAGGGCAGCCCGAGATGGTGCTGTGGGCAATCGCGGCGAAGCAGAGCAACCGCCCGCTGCAACAGAAAGCGGATCGCATGAAAATACGGCTATATTTTTTCCGGGAAGCGGATGATGAAACCGTCGCGATTCGGCATGCGCACCTTCGGCAGCGTTTGCGCATTCATGACGTCCTGCTCGGCGATGATCTTGTTCATCGCCAGCAGATAGGCCGTCAGCGAATAAACCTCATCGTCCGTGAGTGACCGCGGATTCGGCCACGGCATCGCGCGCCTGATGTAATCGAAAACCGAGGTGGCCTGCTGCCAGAAATTGCCGATAGTCTTGGTGGCTTCGATGCGCGAATTGAGAGGCTCTCCCCCGACCAGCTGATTGTTCACTCCGCCCTTGCCTCCCGGACCGTGACACCCGGCACATTTCTCTGCGTATAGGCGTGCGCCGAGCGCGAAACTGCCACTACCGGGAGGCAGATTGGATCCGTCGGGCAGCACACTGATGTCCCACGCCTTGATATCGGCCTCCGAGATCGCCTGGCCGAGATTGGGCGAGTCGGCGAACACGGCGCCAGCGGCGAAGGCCAGAAACAGGGCCAGGAGGAAGTTACGCGTAGGCATGTAGCACCTCGCCATTGCTGTCGATGGCCCAACTGGTGATGCTGTTGTAATGCTGATTGGGGAATCCATTCACCGAAGGAACGGTCTTGGTCTCGCCCCGTTCGGCGATGAATTGGGCGCGCAAGGGTTGCGCATTGCCCGCCTCGTCCCAGGCGCGACTTTGCAGGATCGCCGGTCCGCCGTTCCAGCGCCAAGGCGCGCGAAATCGCGTGAAGGCCTTGCTTAGCACCGGCTCCTGCAGCGCCGCCTGCGCCCAACTGCGGCCGCCATCGGCGGACACCATGACCCGGGCGATGCGCCCGTTGCCGGAGTAGGCGATGCCGGAAATCTCATAGAGGCCCTGGCCTTGGAGTGCGAGCCCCGGAGAAGGATGGGTAATGAACGACTTGACCTCCTGCACGAAATAGAACTGATAGGCCTTGCCGCTGGGTAGCAGCGGCGAATAGTTCCTCGATTCGTAGTAGGTCATCGCCGGCTGGTCGATCAGCTTGATACGGCGAAGGAATTTCACGCTCATATTTCCCTCGTAGCCGGGCAGCAGCAAGCGCATCGGATAGCCGTTGCCAGGCATCAGACGCTCACCGTTCTGATACAACGCCACCAGCGCATCGTCCATGGCCTTGGCAACCGGCACGCTGCGGCTGACGGCCGCCATGTCCGCGCCTTCGGCGATCAGCCACTTGGCTTTGGCATCGACGCCGGCTTCGTCGAGCAGGGTGGACAGCCGCACCCCGGTCCATTCGGCGCAGGAAACCAGTCCATGCAGATCCTGCACGCCGCCCTTGACGGGCTTCGGGGAAAACAGGGGCGCGCTGTTGCCCCCGCACTCGATGAAGGCCATGCGCGACTCCATGGGGTAGCGCGAGAGTGCATCGAGCGAGAACAACAGCGGCCGCTTGACCATGCCATGGATCACCAAACTGTGCTTGTCCGGATCGATGTCCGGCGTGCCGTTATGCACAATCGTGAAATGCATGCTGTTCGGCGTAATCGTGCCGTTGAGCAGATGGTGCGGAGTGCGCGCATGCTGGGTGCGCGGTTCGCCGTTGGGATTGCTCAAGGTTCGCACGACCTTTTCCTCGAAGCGCGAGCGGCGTTCCACCGCGCTCGAGATGCCGCCGGCACGCTGGCTCCAGGGAGCGTCGGTGAGCGCTTCAGCCGAAGCCGATCGGGCTACGACGAACCCGGTCATGGCGGCAGCTACCGCGACGCCCCCGCGCAAAAATTCCCTTCGATCGAGCAAGCCATTATCTGCGGCCGCAGGGATGGAATCGAAGCGTGGTGTCGATCGCTGGCGTGACGGATTGCTCATGGCGTCTTATCCCCCGGAGTAGACTCGCAGCAGCGCAAATATAGGCCCGCCAAGCCGCTGCGGTCAAGACTGACGCTGGACGATGGCCGAAGCAAAACCACAGTATGATGTGGCTGTGGCTTGTTCAGCAGGTCAGGAAGGCACGGCCTAACCGGGGCGAGGAAGAGACATGTGGCGTTACGGAAATCGATTGATCGTTGTGCTGGGCGGCCTGCTCTCGCTGGGCTTCGTTGCAGGAGTCGAGGCTGAAGCGGCTACGGTGCGCATCGGGGTGGTCAATAGTAGCAGCGATGCGCCGATGTACATTGCCGAGAAGCGGGGCTACTTCAAGCAGGAAGATATCCAACCGGAGTTTGTCACCTTCGATACCGCAGCCAAGATGATCGCCCCGCTCGGCGTCGGGCACCTCGATGTTGGTGGCGGCGGAGTTTCTGCCGGCTTGTACAACTCGGTCGCGCGGGGCATTGGCATCAAGATCGTCGCCGACAAGGGTTCGATGCCGCCGCCCTACGGATTCTTTCAACTGCTGGTGCGCAAGGACCTGATCGACAGCGGCAAGGTCAAAGACTTGAAAGACTTGAAAGGCCTGAAGGTCGCCATAACGGCGGTTGGCAGCACCGCGGATTCGTTGCTCAATGAGGCCTTGAAAAAGGGCGGCCTGAAATGGGGCGACGCCGAGGTGGTCACGATGGGATTCTCTCAGCAGGTGATGGCGCTGCAGAACCGCGCCGTCGACGCCAGCATCACCCCCGAGCCATCGGCAACCCTGGCGGTGCAACGCGGGGTCGCGGTACGTTTCGGCATGGGCGATGAAATATACCCAAGACAGCAAGTGGCGGTACTGCTGTATGGCGACAAATTCATCAAGGACCAGCCGGAACTGGCGAAGAAATTCATGCGCGCCTACATCAGGGCCGCCCGCGATTACAACGATGCGCTGAAGGATGGCAAACTGACGGGACCGGACGCAGAAAAAATCATCGCGATACTCAACGAGAAAACCTCGATCAAGGATCCGAACGTGTATCGGTCCATTACGCCGAACGGCGTCAACCCGGACGGCAAGGTTTTCGAGGACAGCCTTAAGAAGGACCTGCAGTTTTTCAGGGATCGCAAGATGATCGATGGCAATATCACGGTCGAGGAAGTCATCGACCACTCTTTTGTCGCCGCCGCGCTGAAAGACCTGGGCCTGTATCAGCCGAGGAAATAAAGGAGACCCCTATGGTACGTGTCCTTGAAGGCACCCGCGTAATCGAGCTCGGCACCTTCATCACCGGCCCCTGTGCCGGCATGCTGCTCTCGGATCTCGGCGCCGACGTCATCAAGGTCGAGCAGCCGGGCAAGGGCGATCCCTTTCGCAGCTATGAGGGAGAACTCTACAGCCCGCAATTCCGCGCCTACAACGCCCACAAACGCAGCCTGACGCTCGACCTCAAGACGGACCGGGCGCGCGAGGTATTCGAGCGACTGGTGCTTGAAGCCGATGTGCTGGTCGAGAACTACCGCCCGGGCGTGCTCGATCTCATGAACTTCGGCTGGGAACGCATCCATGAACTTAATCCGCGTCTGGTCTATTGTTCGATCACCGGTTTCGGCAGCACCGGTCCCTACGCGGATCGCCCTTGCTATGACACCGTGGCGCAGGCATTGAGCGGCTATCTCAGTCAGGGCGTCGACCCGGAGAATCCGCGGGTGGTCGGCCCGGCGCTGGCCGACGCCATCAGCGGCATGTACGCGGCGTATGGCATTCTCGGCGCGCTGGTCGAGCGGGGACGCACCGGCAAGGGGCGTCATGTCGAAGTGGCGATGCTCGATAGCCTCATCGCCTTCGGGACTGCACCGTTCGCAGGCTACTTCGCCACGGGCAGGAATCCCGGGCCGTTGACCCGGCCCAGTGTTTCGCAGTCCTATGCGCTGCCGTGCGCGGATGCCAAACTGATTGCCCTGCATCTTGCCGCCGTCGACAAATTCTTTCAGTCGCTCACCGTGGCGATCGAACGCCCTGACTTGGCCGCCGATGCGCGCTTCGGCTCCAGCAAATTGCGTGCGGCGAACTACGCTGCCCTGACCGCCGAACTGCAGAGCGTCTTTCGCCAGCAGCCGCGCGCGCATTGGCTGGAGCGACTGACCGCGCATGACGTGCCGCACGCGCCGGTGGCGACGCTGGACGAGGTATGCGCCGATCCGCAGGTTCAGCACAACGCGATCTTTCAGAAACTGTTCCACCCCATTCAGGGCGAAGTGATGAAGGTGCGCCGCCCGGTGCTCTTCGACGGCGATCGCGATGCCGGCTCCCTGCCGCCGCCGATGCTCGGCGAGCACAATGAAGCAATTCTGCGCGAACTCGGCTTCAGCGATGAAACGATAGCGGCGATGGCCCGCGACGGCATTATTTGAGACTCTATATTTCGATAAGGCAACTATGCGCAACGAAAAACCTACGACGCTGCTCTCGACATTCGACGAGCACGGCTCGACGATACGCGGGAAGAACCTGGTCGATGATTTGATCGGCGAAGTGTCATTCACCCAGATGATTTATTTCTACATCCTCGGACGCATGCCGACGCCCGCGCAAACCAGAATCCTCGATGCGATCCTGGTGACGCTTGTCGATCACGGCATACTCGGCGCGGTGAGCGCGCGAATGGTCTACCGGGGTGCGCCCGATTCCATCCAGGGCGCGGTCGCTGCGGGAATACTCGGCATGGGCAGTCAATTTGGCGGAGTGATGGAGCAGGTCGGACAACACCTCGATGAGATCATCGTTTCGCCCGACCCGGAAGCGACGGCACTCGGGATCGTCAAGGCTTACCGGGCGGCGAAGCAGCCCTTGCCCGGATTCGGCCATAACGATTTTCGTCCCGAGGATCCCCGCACGCCCAAGCTGCTCGCGGTGGCCGAGCAGGAAGGCGTGCCGGGCAAACACATCGCGGCACTGCGCTCGCTGTCCCGGGCGGTCGACCAGGTGCTGGGCAAGCACCTCACCATCAACGCGACCGCCGGCATGGCGGCATTGCTCGGAGAAATCGGCGTTCCCGCCGAAATCATGCGGGGATTCGCGGTCATCTCGCGCACGCCCGGCATCGTCGGCCACATCCGCGAGGAACAGCAGCGGCCTGCGGGTGGCTTCATCGGCAGGATGGCGCAGGAGTCTATCGTCTATGCCGGCGATAAGCCCGCAGCATGACGGCGACGAACCAGGGAGCGGCTAGATGAGCAGGCAAGGTGCGGGAAATTCCATGCAGCAGGCAACGCCGGTGCGGCCGGTACACTTCGTCGACACCACGCTGCGCGACGGCAATGCCAGCCTGTGGGCGGGCAGTATGCGTACCGATGCAATCCTTCCTGTCGCCGCGCAACTCGACCAGGTGGGCTTTCTGGCGATAGAGATCGTCGCCACCGCCTTCTTCAAGAAGATGGTGCGCGAACTGCGCGACGACCCCTGGGAACGCCTGCGCCGGGTCGCCGCCCTCACCCCCCGGACGCCGTTGCGGGCGATCATGGGCCGGACCGCCGCGGCTTTCGAATTCACCCCGGCCTCGGTCTCCAATCTCTATCTGGAGCGTCTGGTGGCCAACGGGGTGAAAGAAGTCCGCATCTCGGACAGTTCCAATACCGTGGCAATTTGGGCGGAGCGCGTGCGCGACTCCCATCGCGTCGGGCTGAAGACGATACTGAACCTGATATTCTCGATCTCGCCCGTGCACACCGATGACTACTATACCCAGCTCACCCGAGAGGCGGTCAAGCTGGGCGTCGATCGGATTTGCCTCAAGGATCCGGGCGGGCTGCTCACCCCGGAGCGGACGCGGGTGCTCGGGCCGATCGTGGTGCGCGAGGCCCAAGAAATCCCGGTGGAGTTCCATACCCACTGCAACACCGGTCTGGGCCCGCTTTGCGCCCTCGAGGCGATCAAGGCCGGGATACTCATCATCAATACCGCCATCCCGCCGCTGGCCAACGGCTCATCGAATCCGTCCGTGTTCAACATCGCGGAGAATGCGCTCGCCCTGGGGTTTGCGCCGACGATCGATGTGCAGGCCCTGAGGCCGGTGACGGAACACTTCACCAGAGTCGCCAAGCGCGAAGGATTGCCGCTGGGAATCCCTCTGGAGTATACCGAGTCCCACTTCACGCATCAGGTCCCCGGCGGCATGATCTCCAACCTGCGCCACCAACTTGCGCAGATCAAGATGCTCGAGCGCCTGCCCGAAGTGCTTGAGGAAATCGTCCGGGTCCGGGAGGACCTGGGCTTTCCTATCATGGTCACGCCTTACTCTCAATTCGTCGGCGTTCAAGCGACGCTGAACGTGATCGCGGGCGAGCGCTACAAGCAACTCAGCGATCAGGTGATTCAGTACGCCCTGGGCTTCTGGGGCGAGGCGGAAAGCGCTGCCGTGAATCCTGACGTGCGCGACAGGATACTCTCCAGTCCCCGGGCCAGAGAACTGGCCGGCTGGCAACCGGCGGAAGTCTCGATCGCAGAAGTGCGAGCGCAATTCGGCGGTGCCGGGATCGGCGACGACGAACTGCTGCTCCGCTACCTGGCCGGAAACGAAGCAGTGGCGGCATTGCGGGCCGCTCCGCCGCGTTCGGAGCGCAGCCTGGACGGCCGCATGCCGCTGCCCGCCCTGCTCGATGAATTAAGCAGGATGTCGGGCCTTTCGCAGGTCCGGATCCACAAGGGTGGCCTCCAGCTGAGCATGGAGTAAGTGCGCTCATTTCATTTCAACCAGAATCATGGAGACGAATTTTGACTGATAGGAACTTGAGCTACGAAGAGCTGTTGCAGATCGTCAAAGTGTTCGAATCATCGTCGCAGTTCAGCGAATTCCATCTGAAGTACGGCGACGTCGAAGTCGATTTGCGCAAGCAGGGCGCTGCGCCCTCGGCGGCGAGGAACCCAGTTGTGCCCATGCTACCGCCTCATGTGCCGGCCCAAGTTCAGGAAGCGGCAGAATCCGCAGTCACCTTGTCCTCCGATGACTTCCCGGCCGGCGCATGTCTGATCAAGTCGGCCATGGTCGGCACCTTTTACCGGGCCCCGGAGCCAGGCGGCCAGCCCTTTGTCTCGGTGGGCCAGCGGGTCACCCCCGACACCACGGTGTGCATCATTGAGGTGATGAAACTGATGACCTCGATCCAGGCCGGTCACTCCGGCGTCGTGACGCACATCCTGGTGGCCGACGGCGAGCCGGTGGAGTTCGGACAGACACTGATCGTCGTCGATCCATGAATAAGCCGATCCGCCGCCTACTGGTCGCCAATCGCGGCGAGATTGCGCTGCGGGTGATCCGCGCCTGCCGGGAACTGGGGATAGAAACGGTCCAGGTCTATTCGGAAGCGGACGCCAATTCCCTTGCGGTCAAGCTCGCGGACCGTTCGGTATGCATCGGCCGGGCGCACTCCGGCGACACTTATCTCAATGCCCCGTTCCTGGTCAATGCCGCATTGATGCACCAGGCGGATGCCGTCCATCCCGGCTATGGCTTCCTCTCGGAGAATGGCGCATTTGCCGAGATGTGCGAACAGCATGGCCTGATATTTATTGGCCCGAGTGCGCAGGTCATCCGCGCCATGGGCGACAAAGCCATGGCGCGCAAACTGGCCAAGGAGGCCGGCATCCCGATCACGCCCGGATCGGACGGCAATGTGTCCGGCATAGACGAAGCCCGGGACGTTGCCGAGCGGATTGTTTACCCGGTGATCCTCAAAGCCTCCGCAGGCGGCGGCGGGCGGGGAATGCGCGTCGTCTGGAATGCCGGCGGACTGGCCGAGGCTTTTCGCGAAGCGGCCCGGGAAGCCAAAGGCGCATTCGGCGACGACGCCATTTATGTCGAGAAATATCTGACCAGAATCCGCCACATCGAAATTCAGGTGTTGGGCGTCGGCGATCGTGTGCTGCACTTCGGCGAACGGGATTGCTCGATTCAAAGACGCAACCAGAAGCTCGTCGAAGAAAGCCCTTCGCCGGCGCTGACCGAGGAGTTGCGCTCACGTTTGGGCGAGGCGGCATTGCGTTTGTGCCGACATGTAGGCTATACCAATGCCGGAACCATAGAATTCATTTTCGACGAGGAGAGCAAACAGTTCTACTTCATGGAAATGAACACGCGCATTCAGGTCGAACACCCGGTGACGGAAATGGTGACCGGCTTCGATCTCGTCAAATGCCAGATTCAAATGATGACCGGCGAACCGCTGGCGATCAGCCAGGAGCAGATCCGCATCAATGGACATGCGCTAGAGTGCCGCATCAATGCCGAAGATCCCGAGAACAATTTCCTGCCCTGCCCCGGATTGATTACCCGCTACCATAGTCCCGGAGGACCGGGCGTGCGCGTGGATAGCCATGTATTTTCCGGTTACACGGTGCCGCCGTATTACGATTCCTTGCTGGCAAAGCTGATCTGCTGGGGCCGCACTCGTGAAGAAGCCCTGGCTCGCATGCGGCGTGCGCTCGACGAGATGGTGATCGAGGGTATCAAGACGACGCTAGGGTTTCACAAACGCCTGCTGGAACAAGAACAATTCCAGCAGGGAAATTTCCACACCCGTTATGTCCAGGAAGTATTTCTCTTATGACGATGCCAATCCAGCCACGGCGATTCGCCTTGGCGATCATAGCCGCCATCGCGACTGGCGCCATGCTTTTGGCAGCGCCCCCAGCACTTGCGCAGACGGCCTGGCCGACCAGGGCGGTGAAAATCGTCGTGCCTTTCGCCGCCGGGGGCCCCGGCGACGTCCTGGGACGCACGCTGGCCGCCGAACTCGGGCGCGCATTCGGCCAGCCGGTGATCGTCGAAAACCGCACCGGGGGCGGCGGCAACATCGGCACCAACGCCGTTGCCAAAGCGAACAATGACGGTTACACGCTGGTCCTGGGCACGGTGGGCACGCATGCCATCAACAAATCCCTGTACGCCAATCTGCCCTACGATCCGCAGAAGGATTTTGCGCCCATCTCGCTGGTGGCGAAACTGAGCAATGTCATGGTCGTTAACGCCGAACAGGCCAGGGCCAGGGGCATCAACAACGTGGCGGACTTCATCGGCTACGCCCGCGCCCACCCC
The DNA here is from genome assembly GCA_903832735.1 of uncultured Sterolibacterium sp. Lineage (GTDB taxonomy): Bacteria > Pseudomonadota > Gammaproteobacteria > Burkholderiales > Rhodocyclaceae > CAIYYX01. The sequence goes on along the minus strand of CAILCO010000110.1, from coordinate 43,472 downwards.
GGCAAGATCAACGCCGCATCCGCCGGCAACGGATCGTCGTCGCACCTGGCGATCGTGCTCTTCAACAGCATGGCGGGCCTGTCCTTGTCGCACATTCCCTATCGCGGCTCGGGCCCGGCCTTGCTCGACCTGATCGGCGGCAATGTGGACGTGATGTTCGACAGCCCCCTGTCGGCCATGCCGCAAGTCATGGGCGGTAAACTCGCGGCGCTGGGAGTCACCAGCGCCCAGCGCTCCCCGGCATTCCCCGACATTCCGACGGTCGCTGAAGCCGGTCCGTTGAAGGATTTCGTGGTCAACACCTGGTTCGGCTTGCTGGCGCCGGCCGGGACGCCTGCGGACGTGGTGAAACGCATTCAGCAGGAAGTGGTCAAGGCCTTGGCCAAACCCTCGATCAGGGAACGCTTGGTGGCCCAGGGCGCCACGCCCGAGGCCAGCACTCCCCAAGAGTTTGCACAGCTCATCGATAGCGAAATCAGTCGCTGGGCAGCGGTGGTCAAAGCATCCGGCGTCAGGGTGGATTGAGCCCTAGCGGATAAGAAACACCGTTCCGGCCACGCCCAGGGTCGCGGCCAGGAGTATCGGGCCGTTCAACTGCTTGAACGAGCGCGTCACCGCGACGGTGAGGAAGATGGTCACGAAGGCTTCCAGCGAACTGATCAGGGCGACCCGCGAGATGGTGCTGTGGGAAATCGCGGCGAAGTAGAACAACTGACCGGCGCTGCTGAGCAGACCGGCCACGAAAAGCATCGGCTTGAACGCGCTGAAGGTGTTGCGCAGGGCGGCCCGGTAGCTTCCCACGAACTGCGCCACCAGGACGAACACCAGACCGCCGACCAGCGAGCCGAGCATGGTGCCGAAGGCCGGATCGGGCAATACGTTCAAGCCCTGCTTGCGCGCGATATAGCCGACGGCGTAGGCCAGCGAGGACACCGGACCGTAGTAGAAACCCAGGCTGCCCAAGCGTGCCGCCCAGGAAGTGGGCACTTGCCCCTCCGCTGGCTCGAGGTCGCGCGTCCGCAAGGCCTGGACGATCAGCACGGCGAAGCCGGAACCGATCAGGAGCATCCCGATCAGCATGCCAAAATCGAAGGTCTCGCCCAGCAACAGCACCGCAAGCGCGATCGAGAACAGCGGTATCAGCCTCTTCGCGACCGAGGCCCGAACCGCGCCCAGATGCTGGATCGAGGCGTAGGAAAACACCCTGCCGACGAAGATCGTGAGTATCCCCGCACCGGCGAACCACAATACGCCGGCCCGATTCGGCGCCGGCCAGCCCTGCCCCACGCCTTGCACCAGCCAGAGCGCGCCGGCGATGCCCGCGGTGAGCATGATAGAGAGAAAGGCGCCATTATCCTGCGCCTTGGCGTCGGCGCCCATGGTGATGGTCACGTTCGATGCGGCGAAACAGCACGCCGAGAGCAGTGCCAGCCATTCACCCATCGATCAGATTGCGGCGCCTGCGTCGGCCGCCGTGCCCTGCGCGGGAACCAGGAAGATGAACAGATTGGCGATGACGATGGTTACGGCGAGGAAGTAAAACGTGCTCATCAGACCGTAGCGGTCGGCCATGCCGCCGCCGATCACCGGGCCGATCGACGAGCCCACAGCCTGCAGGCCGAAGAGCAGGCCGATGCTGGTGCCGCCCATGTTCTTCGGCGTCGCCTCGAGCAACCAGGCCTGCAGCACCGGGCGGATCGCGTAGAGGAAGAAGCCGAGCAAGGCGATGAACAAGACGAAGGCGTGGGAGCGGCCGGCAAAGGCCATGAAGACCAGCACCACGGCGGTCATCGCCATGCTGGTCATGATGATCCGTCGCCGGCCCATGGTGTCGGAGAGGTGGCCGGCGATCGGCGAGGCGGCGAATCCGGCGGCCTGCAGGGCGAACATGCAGCCGCCGACCCAGAGCGGCGAATAGCCCATCTCGTAGGCCAGGAACACCGGCAGGAAAGTCAGGAGCGTGGTCTGGGTCAGGGCGCGGAAGGCCGAACTGACCGCCAGGAGAATCAGGATGCGGTTTTTGAACAGGCTGCGGAATCCCTGGGCGTATTCGGCCAGGCCCTGGCCCGCGGGCTCGGCGGCGACCGCCTTGTTGTTCTTCCGGCCGAACTGCAGCGTGCCCAGGTAGACCAGGATCAAGAGGGACATGACCGCCCCGGGGATGGTATTCATCACCACGATCTGGCGCCAGGTGAAGGTGGCCAGCAAGGCGCCGATGACCAGGGGCGCAAGCGCATCGCCGGCGTTGCCGCCCATGCCGTGCAGCGACAGGACCAGGCCTTTCCGGGTCGGATGGCTCGCCGCCAGGGTCGGGATCGCCGTCGGATGCCAGAGGTTGTTGCCGATGCCGACCATGGAGACGCAGACCAGCAGCATTACATAGCTATGGGTGAAGCTCATCAAGAGGTAGGGGAAGCCGACCCAGAACAGCGACAGCGCCATCAGCAGGCCCTTTTTGCCGACGGTGTCGACGAGCATGCCGCCGGGGACATTGGAAATCGCGCCGGCGATGTACTGGCAGGTCATGACCAGGCCGATCTGGCTGTAGCTCATGCCCAGTTCCCGCCCGATCAGCGGCAGCAGCAGATAGAACGTGGCCGGGTACCAGTGGGTCAGGGCGTGGCCGATGGAGATCAGCCAGACATCGCGAAACGATTTCTTTTCGGAGGGACTGGGCATGGCGGCGCTGCTCATGAAATTCTCCAAATGCAAAATTCATTCACCACCAAGGGCACCAAGGACACCAAGAAAACCTTCAAAGCTTAGGTCTTGCAGTTCTTGGTGAACTTGGTGTCCTTGGTGGTAAAAATGGTGTTTCTTCGCTGGAGGGGGCTGGGTACGCCAATCCGGAACTACTTGCTGCCGCGCTTCAGTATCACTTCGTCGTAGAGCTTGGTCCATTTTTCCATCTGGCCCAGCGTCACAGCGGGATCGATCATGTGCAACTTCATCTTCTTCAGCGGCGAGTCGACCGCGGCGTTGGTCGGCACATAGTCCAGCGACGCCAGGATCTGCTGCGCCTGCGGCGAGAGCAGGTAATCGTAGAACAGCAAGGCGGCATTGGGATGCGGCGCGTGGCGAGTGATGCCAATCGCGTTGGCCCGGGCGATCACCGGTTCCAGGGCGAACCAGCCGATCGGCACGCCCTTCTTGCGCGCCGCCTCGGGCATGTAATTGTAGACCGTCAGCGCCAGCGGTACTTCGCCGGAACCGACCATATTGGTCAGCAGGCTGTGGCCCTTGCGCGCCGAAATGCCGTTGTTGGCGACGATGTCGCGAAACAGCTTCACGCCCCGGGCTTCGCCCATCGCCGTGACCGTCGCGGCGAACCAGTCGAAGTCTTCCGTTTCTATGCCGAGCTTGCCCTTCCATTTCGGGTCGAGCAGATCCTCGAAGCTCTTCGGCAGATCTTCCTTCTTCAGGTCGCGGCTGTTGTAGGCCTGGACGAACACCGTCAACAGCGTCGCCACCCATTCCCGGTGCGCCGGCACGGCGCCCGCGAGCAGGTCCTTGAAGAGCGGATCGGCGACCGGCTGCAAGACCTTTTCCAGACGCAGCGCTTCCATTTCCGGCGCCGAAATATGGATCGCGTCGACCTCGTAGCGCCGCGCGTTGGTCTCGGTCACGGCACGTTGCAGCACCTTGTCGCTGCCGGCGCGCCAGACCCTGAGCTTGATCCCGGTCTGCTTTTCGAATGGTGTGATCAGGGGCTGGAGATCCTTTTCCGCAATCGAGGTATAGAGAGTCAGGGTGGCTTCCTTCTTCGCCGCTGCCAGCACTTTCTGGGCGCGGTCGGCACCCTGATAGGTAAGCAGCGACGCGTCCTGGGCGAGGACCGGCAGCGGAATCGCCAGCGCCGCCAGGAGCAGGCCTTGCAGTACGGCGTTCGCCTTCATCTCAATGGTTGTAGTTTTCTTCGAAGTTGCGCGGCTCGAACCCGACGCCGCCCTCGGAGGGTTCGGTCGGCTTCGGGATCACCTGCTTCTGGAACAGCAGGTTCATGAACATCATCATCGGCTTCGGCTTCATCACCAGCGCACGCGCCGGCTTCAGGGGATCCTTGTTGAAGTGCTGATGGACGCAGTTGTTGTGCACGATCGCGACATCGCCGGCATCCCAGTCGTATCGGATGCCGTCGTGGATCTCGTAGCCGGTGCCGTCGATGATGTAGAACGCCGCCTCATTGACATGACCGTGCTTCTGGGTGCGCCCGCCTGGCGAATATTCCTCGAGATGGATGTGCAGGGTCTGGGTCAGGCCGTCGACCGGCTCGACGAAGTGCTTGCTGAAGGACTGCGCACCGTCCGAGAACAGCAGTTCCGTGCCCTTGATGACCCGCGGCATGGCGCGCAAACGGTTCAGTTCGTCCTTGAGATTGTAGTGTCCGGCGATACCGCGCAAAAACACGCGGTCCTTCTTGCTGGTGTAATGCGATTCCTTGCCCATGGGTATTCCTCTCTGTAGCAGTCCGAGTTATTTCGCTTGTTTGACGAAGATCTCGTCGAATAGTTTGTTCCATTTATCATTTTCATCGAGGACGACTGCCGCATCGATGAACTTGAGCGGCATCCTGTTCAGCTTGGTGTCCGCCTTCTTGCTGGTCGGGACGAAATCGCGCTTGAGCAGGATGGACTGCGCATCGGTCAGCATGAAATCGTAGTACAGCACCGCGGCATTCGGGTGCGGCGCGCGGCGCAGGACGCCAGCGCCGTTGGACCGCGCAATGGCCGGCGAAATCACGAACCAGTCGATCGGCGCGCCCTTGTTCTTCAACTGTTCGGCCTTGTAGTTGTAGACCGTCAGAGCCATCGGCACTTCGCCGGAAATGACCAGGTTGGTCAGCAGGGTATGGCCCTTGCGTACTGAAATGCCGTTCTTCGCAACGAGGTCGCGGAACAGTTTCAGGCCGCGCGCTTCGCCCAGTACGCCGACGACCGCGGAAAACCAGTCATCGTCGGTCGCATCGACACCGAGCTTGCCCTTCCATTTCGGGTCGAGCAGATCCTCGTAGGTTTTCGGCAGATCGGCCTTCTTGACCAGATTGCTGTTGTAGCCGAAGGCGAAGATGTTCAGGCGCGTGCCGACCCACTCGCGGTGCGGCCGGATGGCCTGCGGAATGAGGTCGGCGAGATAGGGCGAGTCGACCGCCTGGAGCAGTTTCTCGCGATGCAGCGACTCCATTTCCGGACCGTTGGTGTCGATGATGTCGACTTCGAAGCGGTTTCCCCGGGCCTCGGTGGCGGTGCGGTTCAGAATATTCTCCGCGCTGGCGCGCCAGACCCTGACCTTGACGCCGTATTTCTGTTCGAAGGTGTTGGTGAGAATCGCCACATCGTCCGGCGGGGCGGAAGTGTACAGCAACAGGCTGCCTTCCTTCCTGGCGGCGGCGACCAGGCGCTGCTGGCGGTCGGCACCCTTGTAGGTGGCCGCCTCCAGACTACCCTGAGGACTGCTGCTTTGCGCCTCGGCGGCGGGCGCCAGCCCTAACAGCGCGCAGCAAGACAGCGCGGCCAGGGCCCAGCGGTGAAGATTGCGGATAGCCATGAAGGGACAACTCCCGCCTGAACAAGATTATAAAAAAATGCGGCAGCACCGACCTCAGCGCTGCCGCATCCGTGCCCAACGCGGTTAGAACGTCGTTCTGACGCCCAGCGCGTATTGGGTGATGTCACTGCCCGGCGAAAGGGTCTTCGCGTTCGCGGTGTTGTTGTAGGAAGCGGTGCTGCCGTTGTTCAGCTTGGCGTACAGGGCGAACAGGGCTGTACGCTTGGAGAACCAGTACTCGCCGCCCAGCGCCAGCATGTTGCCATTGAGACCGGTGGTGTCGCAAACAGAGCCGTCGGAGAAGGTGCAGGTTCCGGACGCAGCGCTGGTGTATTGCGCCATGGTCCGCCACCGGGCATCAGAGCCCCAGACCTGCTGCCAGGACACGTTGTAGCGCGTGTTCTTGTAATCCTGGAAATGTCTGCCGGCCGCTTGACCGGATTCCTTGAAATCGATGGTCGTGAGATCGAAGGACACCCGGCTCTTGTCCCAGGAGTACATCACCGAGGCGCGCGGCGAGGTGTCCTTGGAATGGTTGTTGCCGATGGTGCCGGCGGCCAACTGCGCGGCTGACACGTTAGCGACACCCGTACCACCAAAAGAAAGATTCGAAGAACCGCCGAAGAAGTCGTTATGCACCTCGTAGGCCAGGGCCAGGTACAGCCCGCCGGTCTTGTAGGTCACGCCATAGGACTGCATGTTGGCGTTGCGCGTACCGACCTTGGTTTCGTCGGGCGAATACAGCGCACTCGCCTGGAAGCCGCCGATATCGGGCGAATTGTAGAGCAGCGAATTCGGCTGACGCAGGTGGAAGCTGCCGGCGCTGCTGGCGGCACCGCCGATGTTGAACGGCTGGCGCGCAGAGAGGATGTTGCTCGCCGAGATGAAATTGCCGCTGCCCAGGTTCATGAACTTCATCGGGTCGCCGATGGTCTTGTAAACGGTTTCCATGAAGCCCAGCCGGACCGTGCCGAAGCCGCCGCGCAGGCCGACGTAGGAGTCGCGCGAGGCGAGCGTGCCGGCGCCCTGATCGATCGGCACCGTGCTCTCGAGCTGCCAGATCGCGGTCATGCCGCCGCCGAGGTCTTCCTTGCCGCGGAAGCCGAAGCGGGAATTGCTGGCGTCGACCGAGGCGCGGGACTGGAGCGCCAGACCGACCGGGGCAGCGCTGAGATTGCCAAGGTTGGTCGAACCCGCCGGGATAACAGCCGCCGGCGTGCCGCTGGTCGCGCTCATCATGGTGAACTCGGGGTAGAGATAGCCGTAGAGTTCTACGTTACCGGACAACCCCCGCTCGAGCGCCGGATCGTCACCTGACGGGGCCTGGGCGTAGGCGCCTGTCGCGCCGGCGCCGAGGGCGCCGACCACTGCTGCAAAAATCATCTTTCTCTTGAACATACTGTCTCTCTCCTCTGGAAAAAACATTTGTGAATTATTGTTACCCCTGCCCGGCCCCTCCTGGCGTTCTTCTATATGGAACGCCGGTCTTCAAAGAGGAACAGTTCGCCGGATCCTAGCAATTCCGGCGGAAGCCTGTCAAGCAAATCCGCCGGGGTGTTGCGCTTACGCCACAAGGGGCGGCAGATCGGCGAGTTCCGCCTGGTAGGCATCCGCCATTTTCGGCGCCAGCCCGTGCCGGGCCAGCGCGTCGGCGAACAGATTGCGGATCTGCGGCGTCTCGTCGGCGTAGTCGATCTGGTCGCCGCCCACGCGCTGGCTGATCCACGCCTTGGGCACGCCCTGGGCGTTGCGGATCGAGACCGTCTCGTGCTTGAAGGCCAGGTAGCGGGCCGGCGTGGTGCCGGTGTTGAAATGCTGATGGAACCACAGATTGGGCGGCACGATCATCGAACCGACCTGCCATTCGTAGCGCTTCGGCTCTTCGCCTTCCGGCCACATCAGGCTGTAGCCCTCGCCGGAGAGGATGATCACGTGGGCGCCGGGTCCGTGGCAGTGGGCCTTCTTGTAGGTGCCGATGGGGAACTGGGAGATATGGCTGTTCATCGAGCCCTTGGCCATGTTGAAGCGGATATGGCCGCCGCCGGCGCCGCGCTCCTTGGCGGAGATCAACGGCAGATTGACCGCGTCGGCGACGAAGTTCGTTTCCAGCAGCAGGCCCTTCTGTTCGCCCTTGTTGTCGAAATAATCGGGCTCGCCGGAAAAGCGGTTCTTGAAGTCATAACGGGTGTTGAAGAGGAAATCGACGTCTTCATAGAGATTGATCACCGGCGGGCCGTTGGTCACGGCGACGAAGCGTGCGGGTTCCAGCCCGGAGCCGTTGAAGTGCTGGCAGTGGGCGTTGAGCGGAATGGCGAAGAGCGACCCGGCACGCCATTCGAAGCTGACGCGCTGGCCGGCATCGTTCCAGACCGTGGAGGAGCCCCTGCCCTTGAGCACGTAGATCATCTCCTCGAACAGTTGCCGTTGCGGCTCCAGTTGCTTGCCCGGCGGGATCTCGCAGACATAGCAGTCGTTGGAGGTGCGCGACGCCTCGTGGTTGATGAACACCCCGGCGCCGCCGCGCCGCGCCCAGGGCTTCAGGTCGACGGTGTGCAGGCTGGGGACGTAGTGCGCGCCGATGATGTCGAGCCCCTCGGCGGCGACCCAGCGGGTATAAGGTGTTTCCTTCTCGGTCGCGAACTTGCTCGCGAGTTCGTCTGAAACCAGTGCGTTCTTTGCCATTCGAAACTCCTGCTATTGAGATTTCCAGTTTGCAATTTAACGACTGGATTGCCGCGTCGCTGCGCTCCTCGCAAAGACCCTAGGGGGTCTTCGCGAGCGCAGCGTGGCGATCCAGGTTTGCCTGTCTACTTCTTCCGGAGGAACTGCGCCACGCTCTCCGCGCTGAGCGTCACGCCGGGCTGGTATTCCGGCGCATCCTCGTACTGCTCCAGATCGTTCAAGCCGAACTTCTCGTAGATCCGGTTGATCGCCGAGATCAGGCGCACCGGCTGGTCGGGATCGGCGTTGAAATGCTGGTGCAGGGTGTTCGGCGGAATGTAGATCACGTCGCCGGCTTCCCATTCGTAGCGCTTGACCTCGTCGGATACCGTCCAGTGATAGGTGTCGGTGATTTCCACGTCGCAGTCCTGATGCAGGTCGTAGCCGCGCCCTTCGAGGACGTACAGGCATTCCTCGGCGAGGTGCCGGTGCTTGCCCGAGCGGCTGCCCGGCGGGATGATCTGCATGTAGGCGTCGACCGACTCCATGCGCGTGTTCATCTGCTCGTTGAGCAGGTGCTTGAGCAGTCCCTGGCGCGCCATTTCCCAGGGCATGTCCTGCGGATGCAGAACCTTCCTGCGCTTGGCGTTGCGCGCCGGCGCATTGGTCGCGTCGTCGAGCAGATCCTGGTATAGCTGCTGGTTTTCCGTGCCCGTCATCCAGGCTTTCGATTCGTCCCATGCCATGTTATTACTCCTTTCCGGTAATTCGTCGCTCTTCGCCGCCTAGGCCGATAGTCGGGCCAAAGCCCGACCCACCCACCAATGGCAGCATGACTTGCCGCTATTCGGCGTGGTTGAAATTCACTTCTGCGCTGCGCACCACGAAATCTTCGCCGCCCGGCGCCGCCTTGGGTTCGCGCGGCTCCACCTGATACTGGAACAGCATGTTCATGAACAGGTACATCGGCTTGGTCTTGATCACCAGGGCTCGCGCCGGCTTCGCCGTGTCGGCATTGAAGTGCTGATGGACGCAGTTGTTGTGCACGATGGCGACGTCGCCGGCGTTCCAGTCGTAGCGTATTCCGTCATGGACCTCGTAGCCCTTGCCGTCGAGAATGTAGAAGGCCGCTTCATTGACGTGGCCGTGCTTCTGCGACTTGCCGCCGGGGCCGTACTCCTCGAGGTGCAGGTGGAAGGTCTGGGTGATCCCGTCCTTCGGTTCGACATAGTGCCGGCTGTAGGCCTGCGGTCCGTCGACAAACTTGATCTCGGATGCTTTGCGCACCCTGGGCTGCGCGCGCAGCCGGGCCAGTTCGTCCTTGAGGTTGTAGGCGCCGGCGATGGCGCGAACGAAAACTCTATCCTTCTTGCTGTGGTACAGGGCATCTTGGGTCATGATCAGGCAGCCTTCCGATATTGAGTGTTGTCTTGTATGGTGATGCACTTCTTGGGATCCATACGCAGGTAAACGGTATCGCCGACCGGGGACTTGAACGAGGGATGGATGCGCGCGAGCACCTGCCGCTCGCCGATCATGATCTGATAATCCATGTACTCGCCGAGGAAAACCTTGAAATCGACCTTGCCTTCGATGACGTTCGGTCCCTCGGGCCGCTGTTCGTAAAGTTCGATATCTTCCGGGCGCACCGAGACCAGGACCTCGTCGCCTTTGGCGAACTGGTCCATCGAGGTGACGCTCAAAGGCCCGATACAGGAATTGACCCGGTAGCCGTCGTCATGGGCGGCATCCGCCGCCACGACCGTGGCGTCGAGGAAGTTCGTCAGGCCGACGAAATCGGCGACGAACTTGTTCCGCGGGCGCTCGTAGATGTCGCGCGGCGAGCCGATCTGGACGACATGGCCGGCGCTCATCACGGCGATTTCATGGGACAGCGCCAGCGCTTCGCCTTGGTCGTGGGTGACATAGACCGTGGTCAGGCCGAGCTCGCGCTGCATCCGCTTCAATTCGAAGCGCATCCGCTCGCGCAGCTTGGCGTCGAGATTCGACAGCGGCTCGTCGAGCAGCAGCAGCTTCGGCTCCATCACCAGCGCCCGGGCCAGCGCCAGCCTCTGCTGCTGGCCGCCGGACATCTTGGTGGCCTCGCGATCGGCGTACTGATCGAGGCCGACCGCGGTCAGGACGCGCATGACCTTCTCTGCGATTTCTTTCTTGCCGTATTTGCGCGCGCCGACCTGAAGGGGAAACGCGGCGTTCTGGAACACGTTCATGTGCGGCCAGATCGCGTAGGACTGGAACACCATGCCGAAATTGCGTTTGTTCGGCGCGAGAAATATCCCCTTCTCCGACGAATACACGGCGACGCCATCGACGCTGATCTCGCCGGAGCGCGGCCGTTCCAGACCGGCGATCGAGCGCAGGGTGGTGGTCTTGCCGCAGCCGCTGGGTCCCAACAGGGTGAACAGTTTTCCCTCCGGCACCTCGAAGCTGACGTTCTGCGCGGCCTTGACGATTTCGCCCTTGTCGTTCGGGTATTCCGTGTACAGGGCATTGACGTTCAACATGCGGTGACTCCTCCCACGCTAACTTTCATGGCTCCGATGAGCCACGCTGTATCATGAATAGGCGGATCTTCGTAACACCTCAGAAGCGGGCAGATCGGCCCGCCCCTCCCGTCCTCCCCTCGCGGGGTGGCTACTATCCAGCTCGCTTTGCTCGGAAATGACACGGCGCGCTTGGCCAGATATTTCACCCTAATCTTCCTTGACGCCGAATTTTTTGCCGACGAACTGGGCCAGCAACACCAGCATGAACAGGGCCAGGATGAACATCACGCCGAGCGCCGACAGTTCGACATACTGGCCATTTTCCCAAAGTTCCCAGATCAGCACCGAGACCACTTCGGTGCCCGGGCTGTAGAGCAGGATCGACGTCGACAACTCGCGGATCGAAACGATGACGATGTAGATCCAGCCGGCCAGGAGGCCCGGCTTGAGCAGGGGCAAGATGATCCGCCAGAAAGTGGTGCCCCAGGACGCGCCGCTCATCGCCGCCGATTCTTCCAGCTCCTTGTGGATCTGCAGCATCGAGGTGGTGTTGTAGCGCAGGCCGTAGGGCATGAAGCGCGTGACATAGGCGATGAACAGAATCCACATCGTGCCGTAGATGCCGACATCGACGTTGAGATAGAAGATCATGATCGCCAGGCCCAGCACCAGGCCGGGAAAGACCATCGGCAGGGAAGCCAGGTTGTCGAGCAGCCAGCGCCCAGGCAGCTTGGTCTTGACCACGATCCAGCAGATCACCGAGGTCAGCAGCATCACCAGGGTGGCGCAGCCGAGCGCCAGCCACAGGCTGTTCAGCACCGCGCTGATCAGTGTCGGATAGGTGAGGATGAAGGTATAGGCGTCGAAGTTCAGGTTGTGCAACGCCTCCATCGACGGCACGCTGTAGAACTTCTGCAGCGAGGACCAGAGCAGCACCAGGAAGGGCAGGACCACGATCAGCGAGAAATACAGCAGGAAGATGCTCGCCGTGACATAACGCCAACGGCCCAGGTCCATCGCCCGCGGGCGGAAGCCCTTGCCGGTCACGGTCGAGTACTTGCTGCCCTGGCTGGACAGTTTCGACTGGAAGTAGATGCCGACGGTGGTGATGCACAACAGCGTCACCGCGTACGACGAGGCCAGGCCGATCTTGCTCGGGTACTGGTGGATGGCCTCGTAGATCGACGAGGTGAACACCTGGATTCCCACCGGCAGGCCGAGCAGGGCCGGCACCTCGAAGGATTCTATGGAGCGCACGAAGAGGATCAGGATGGTGGCGAAAATCGCCGGCCAGGTCAGTTTCAGGGTGATGTGCCAGGCGATCTGCGGCACGCTGGCGCCGCTCATCATCGCCGACTCCTCGAGCGAGGGATCCATCGAGCGGAAGGCCGCGCTCATGATCAGGAAGGCCATCGACGAGTAATGCAGGCCATCGACCCAGATCATGCCCCAGATCGAATAGATATTGACGAAGACGTAGTCGGTGTTGAAGAAGCCCTGGAGCAGCAGATTGACGATGCCTATCTTCGGGCTGGCGAGCAGGATCCAGGCGACGGTGAACAGCACCCCGGGAATGATCAGGGGAATGATCGACAGCGCGAAGAACAGCGGCTTCAGCGGCGTGTTGGTGCGCTCGTTCATCCAGGCCAGCGCCGTGCCGACGGTGAAGGAGAAGATCGAGGTGCCGGTGGCGAAGGTCACCGAACTCAGGAACAGCTTCAGCGTTTCGCTGCTGGAATAGGCGGTGATGTAGTTGTCGAAGGTAAACACCGCCGCCTTGGTGGCGGTCTGCGGCGTGAAGAAACTCTGCCAGAGCAGGAAGCCGAGCGGCATCAGGGCCAGATAGGTGACCACCAACACGCTCACGCCGATGATCAACCATTTGAAATCGAACTCGCGCCAGCCCTTGGGCGATGTCGTAGCCGGCAATTGTCCAACAGCTTCCATGTACGGGCGTCTCCAGATTCTTCGTTCGTCCCGCTGTCTTCGCGGCAGGCCGGTAATTCTTGCTTCAAGCCATTTCTTGCTTCAAACCTATTGTTCCGCTATACGGACCACCGGTCTACATAGAAAGACGGCTGAAGTTACCTTTCCAGCGCCGCGATGTCAAGCGGAATCAGACCTTGTACTGCGCAGCCGGACCGTGGTGGTGCTGGCCCGCGCCGTGGCCATGCTCATGCTCATGGCCGTGCTCGTGACCGGGGACATGCGGACGGTACTTCAGGTCGCGCCGCGAATTGCCCAGCGGCGTGCGCGGATCCTGGCTGAAGACCAGCGACTTGACGGTCACCGGCACGGTTTGCGAAGGCATGCGGATGCGGCCCAGGTCGATATAGTCGAAATCCCACAGGACGATCCCGTCGATCACCAGGATTTCGCTGTCGACGGCCATTTCCTCGCGCAACAGGGTACCCAGGGTATGCGCCAGATCGCCGTCGAGTATCAAGTACAGCGGCAACTTGCGCGCCAGGCTGTTGCGCATCGCGGCGACGATGCCGGCGGCGAAGGCGGCGACGCGCGGATACGCGGGCGCACCGCTCCAGCGGAAGGCCAGGGCGACTTCGGTCTCGCCCTCGACCAGGTCGAAAGCCTTGAAGTGGCCGCGTATCGCCTGCGCCAGTCCCTCCGGATCGATCTGCCCGGAACAGTCGTAGGCCGGCTGCAGCACCTGCAGGTTGCGCCGCGGCAGGAGCTTGCCCGGATTGGAGATGAAGGTGGTGTTGCCGGACAGTTGCACCGAGTATTCGGAGGCGCCCAGCGCCGTGGCGCGGATGCATTCCCCGGCCGGCAACAACGGCCAAGGCAGTTCGCCGTGATCTATCCTGCGGCGCAGGGCCGTGCCCAGCAGGCGGCCCATGTCGCCGAAGTCGCGCGTCTCCCGGCCATAAACATACTCGCCCACGCCGCCGGAAAACATCACCCCCTCGATGGGTCCGAAATCGGCCAGCGGATCGGTCAGGTACAGGGCTTCGATGGCCGAGGGCAAGTGCGTCGAGGTGATCGCCTCGATCAAGGCGCCGGCCATCCAGTCGGCAACGGCCTGTAGCGCCACCTGCGCCGCCTGATCGCCGAGTTGCCAGACGTAACCCGCCTCATGGGCCAGATAGGCGCCGGCCGGATCGAGGCGGACGATGCGGTCCTGGGCATCGACCACCTGCAGCCGGCCGCCGATATGCAGCGCGGCGGTGCCGCGGACCTTGCCGCCCTCGACGATCGCCAGCTTGGTGGTGCCGCCGCCAATATCGATGTTGAGCACGCGTTTGCCTGAATCGTGTGAGACCCGCGCCGCCCCGGAACCGTAAGCCGCGAGCATGGCCTCCATGTGATGGCCGGCGGCGGCGCAGACGAACTCGCCGCCCTGCTCGGCGAGCACCGCGGCGATGCCCTGGGCGTTCTCCCGGCGCAGGGCTTCGCCGGTCAGGATCACCGCGCCGCTGTCGATATCGTCGGGGTGCAAGCCGGCGTCCTGATAGGCCTGGTCGATGATCCTGCCCAAGCCGGCTTCGTCGATACGCGTCTCGCTCTGGTATGGCGTCAGCGCCACCGGCGACTGGAACAGGGTTTCGCGCGCGACGACGAAATAGCGGCTCGACAGGTCCTCGCCCATGCGCCGCAGCTTGATCCGCGAGAAGATCACCTGGGTGCCGGACGAGCCGATGTCGATGCCGACGCTGGTGAGCGAGACATGATCCTGCTGCCACACCGGGTTGTCCTCGAGCGCGCCGTCGGCGGCCTCGAAGTCGTCGTGGTCGTGGTCGGCGTCGTCGCCGTCCTCATGGACGTGATTGAATTCCTCGCCGTACTGATGGTCGAGCAGTTGATGACGGCGCTTAGAGGGCTGATCCTGCGAGTCTGACATGGTTTGTTCCAGTGTGACGTTGGCTATGTTCAACTTAAATTCTTAAAGGCATTCACCACCAAGAACACCAAGGACACCAAGAAAACCGGAATTCAAGAAACTACCCTTCTGGATTTTGATTTTGAATCTCTTGGTGTCCTTGGTGGTGCAAATGCTTTTTCTTGGTTCAATAAAAGGCGTCGAAATGCACCTGCTCGCCGGGCACGTTTGCGGCCATCAGCATCGCCTGCACCGCCTGCGCCATGGCCGGCGGGCCGGCGAAATAAATCTCGTGGTCGGGCAGCGACGGGCCCATCACCTCTAGCGCCAGTTCATGGACGAAGCCGACCTTGCCGGACCACGCTGCTCCGGGTTGGGAGTTTGGCTGAGAGTCCGGCTGAGAGTCCGGCAGCGAAATGATTGGATGATAGAAGAACCGCTCGCCGTAGCCGGGCAGCGCCTGCAGCTCGCGTTCGCCGCAGATATCGCGGGCGCCGCGGCCGCCGTAGAAGAGGTGCACCTTGACCGCCGCCATCGCGGCATCCGCGGCCACGCCTCGGGCGATCGAGAGCACCGGCGCGAGGCCGGAGCCGCCGGCGATGCAGACGATATCGCGGCGGCAGTCGCGGCGCAGATAAGCCAGGCCGTAGGGACCGTCGATGTGCACCGTGGCGCCGACGTCGAGCCGGTCGAACAGCGCCTTTGTTCCGGCGCCGTCCGGCGTGCGCTTGATCTGAAACTGCCAGTCGCCGTCGCCCAGGTCGATGTTGGCCAGCGAATAGGCGCGCGGCCCCGAGACGCCGGGCAGGCTGAGCAGAGCGTACTGGCCGGGCAGAAAGCTCACCGGATGCGCCAGCTGAAAGCGGAATTCGCGTATGTCGTGGGTCAGGTCGCGGCAGAGGCGCAGACTCGCGGCCACTCGTTGCGGCCGGCAGCTGCTCTGGTACTGGGGCGCAGTGCGCGCCTTGATGACGCAGTCCGCGCTCGGCCGCGACTGGCAGCCGAGCACCCGCTTGCGGCCGCGGTCGCGCTCGGAGAGCCCCGGCGCCTCCGGCCAGTTGGAGTCGACCGCGCCCTCGACCAGCTCGACCTTGCAGGTGCCGCAGGAGCCCACATTGCACTCGTAGGGCATGCCGATGCCGGCCCGCAGGGCGGCGCGCAGCAGGGTGTCGTCCGCGGCGCAGGGGTACTGCTGCTCGCTGCCGGCGAGCGTTATCTGGTACGTCGCTGCATCGCCCATCACGAGAAGCGCGCCGAACGCGCAGGGTGAAAGCCCAGGCGCCGCGAGATGGCGTCGGCGGCGTTGATGACATCCGGGGCGAAGGAAGCCAGGACCTTCTTGGTCAGGCGTTGCGCCGGCCCGGCGATGCTCGTCGCGGCAATCACGTTGCCCGAACTGTCGCGCACCGGCGCCGCCAGGCTGCGCACGCCGAGTTCGTTTTCCTCGTCGGCGGTGGCGTAGCCGCGGCTCTTGATGCCCGCGAGCTCGTGGAGAAAAGCTTCGGGATCGACGATGGTGTTGGCCGTCCGCTCCTTCAACCCGGCTTTGAGCATCGCGGCCAGCGCCTCGGCGCCCTGAAACGCCAGCATCGCCTTGCCCGCCGCCGTCGTATAGGCGGCCTTCCTCACCCCGACCTCCAGGGTCATGCGTATCGCCTGCTTGCTCTCGAGAATATTGATGTAGACGATGCTGCCTTGATCGAGTATCGCCAAATGCACGGTTTCGCCGGTCTTCTCGCGCAACTCCATCAGGAAGGGCTTGGCCTCGCTGGAAAAATCCATCTTCCGCCGGACCAGCGCACCCATCTCGAAGACCGCCAGACCCAGCCGGTATTTTCCGGTTTCACCGTTCTGCTCCAGCATCCCCGCCTCGATCAGCGTGCTGGCGAGGCGATGCACGGTGCTCTTGGGCAGGATCAGCCGCTTGCCCAGATCGCTGATGCCGATTTCGTACTCGTCGTCGGAAAACACCTTGATCAGACGAATCGCGTTGGCCACCGAGGACAGTCGCGTCTTCGCTTTCACCGGCTTGGCTTTACCCGTCATGGAGGGCTCCTTTATTGTTTTCTGAGGAACAGCTGATTCCAGATCTTTTCCCATTTGCCGCTTTCATCGAGCACCGTGGCCGGGTCGATCAGGGTGTAGGGAAAACTGTGCAGATTGCTGGCCACCTTCAGACTGACCGGCACCCGGCCCATGGTGTTGAACAGGCCCTGCCCCTCCGGCGACAGGACAAAATCGGTGAACAGCAGGGCGGCATTCGGATGCGGCGCATTTTTCGCCAGACCGATCGCCTGAGGCCGACCGACCACCGGTTCGATCGGCAGCCAGTCGATCGGCCCGCCGCGCCGCTTCAACGATTCGGCGTTGGCATGATAGGCCGAGAGTGCCACCGGCACCTCGCCCGCGGCGACCATCTCGGCGAGCAGGATATGCCCGGTGCGGACATCGGGGCGCAACTCCGAGAGCTTCTCGAACAGCTTCATGCCCCGCTCGTTGCCGAGTTTTTTGACGATCGCCCCCATCCACTCGGAATCCGTCGCCTCGATACCCAGCCGGCCCTTCCATTTCGGATCGAGGAAGCCCTCGAAATGCTTGGGCAGTTCTTCGCGTTTGACCTTGTTGGTGTTGAAGGCCACGACGTAAAGCTCCAGCCGGTCATTGACCCACAGGCGGCTCGGCGCGACGGCGCCCGGCGGCAAGTCGGCCAGATAGGGGCTGTAGAACTCCGAGAGCAGTTTCTCCCGCGCGATCATCTCGACCTCGGGGCCGTTGGTCTCGATCACATCGACGACATGGCGCCTGGCCTGGCCCTCGGTAACCGTCCGCTGCACCACCTTGTCGCTGATAGCGCGCCAGAGTTCGACCTTGATCCCGTACTTCTTCTCGAATGCCGCCGCCAGCGGCCTCGATTCCGTGGTCGCGAGCGACGTGTAGAGGGTCAGCGTGCCTTCCTGTCTGGCCCTCTCCAGCAACCGTTGATTGCGATCGGCGCCACGATAGAGATACAGCGCATCGTTCCTGGCGGCTGCCGCGCTCTGCGCGAGCACCGGCGGCAGGCACAGGAGCAGCGCCGCGAGAGCATAAAACACAGCGCAAAACAGCCGGCGGCAGATGCCGCGAGAATGTCTCAGGTACCGCTTGGCGTATCCATCAGGATGACTCATGCCCGCTCCAAAGTGATCCACAGCGCAAATTGTCGCATCGTCGCATTGTCGCATTAAATGAAACGATGTTCTATATATAGGAACCGCAAAAATTCACTGACCGTCGGCGTAGCGGTCGCAGGCCAGGAGCAGGCGACGCAGGTTGCCCGGCTCCGATGAGGCATGGCCGGCATCGGGCGCGATCTGCAGGTCCGCCTGCGGCCAGGCGCGGGCCAGTTGCCATGCGGTCGCGGGCGGGGTGACCAGATCGTAGCGGCCCTGGACGATGACCGCGGGAATGCCGCGCAGCAGATGGGCCTGGGCGAGCAACTGGCCCTCGTCGAGAAAGCTGCGCTGCCGGAAATAGTGGCACTCGATCCGCGCCAGCGCGAGCTGCTGCGCGTCGCCATGCTCCCCCGGCTGGGGCAGCAGCGTCGTCAGCGCGTCTTCCCAGGCGCACCAGGCGCGGGCCGCGCGCAGTTCCTCTGGAGCATCGCCGCAGTTCAGACGCGCATGGTAGGCGGCGATCAGATCATCGTGCAGGGGCGCGGGGATGAATTGCCGGAAATGTTCCCAAGCCTCCGGAAACAGCTTCGATGCGCCCTCGCGATAGAGCCAGTCGAGTTCGGGCTGAGTGCCGGCGAACACGCCGCGCAGGATCATCGCTCGCACCCGCGCCGGATGGCGCTGCCCGTAAGCCAGCGCCAGGGTCGCCCCCCAGGAACCGCCGAACAGCAGCCAGCGCTCGATGCCGCAATGGCGGCGCAGGACTTCGATATCTTCGATCAGATGCTCGGTGGTGTTTTCCGCGATGCCCGCCAGCGGGCGCGAGCGGCCGCAGCCGCGCTGGTCGAAGAGCACGATGCGGTAGCGTTGCGGATCGAACCAGCGCCGGCTGCTCGCCGTGCAGCCGCCGCCCGGCCCGCCATGGAGAAAAAGCACCGGCGTGCCTGCGGGGTTGCCGCAGGTTTCCCAGTACAGCGTGTGGCCACCGGCGACTTCGAGGAAGCCGCTGGCGTGAGGCTCGATCGCCGGATACAGGGCTTGGGCCCGGCGCCCATGGCGCGCCTGCTGCCAGGGGCGATGGACGTCGGTGGCGGCAAGCGGGATCACGGGTGGCATGCGGGAGCCGATTATGCGGCTGCTCGTTCGGGATGCCAGCCGACCGCGGCGGAGCCGGGAAAGACCAGGGACTTGATCACCACGGGAACCGCGCCCGAGGTGTCGAGCAAGGCGCCGATGTCGATGAAGTCGAAGGTTTTCAGGTTGATGCCGTCGATCGAAACGATGGCATTGGCCAGACGCAGTTCCTCCTCGCAGTGGATGCCGATCAGGCCGCCGATGTCGCCGTCGCCGACCAGGATCAGCGGCTGTCCCTGCGCCAGCAGCGCTGCCAGCCCGGCGGCGACGCCGCGGCAGAAGGCGTCGATGCGGGCGAAGGTGGCCGAGTCCTGCCAGCGATAGCACAGCGCGACCGGCTGTTCGCCGTGCTGCAGATCGAAGCGGAGGAGTGCCGTTTGCACCGCCGCCGCGATCTCCGCTGCGTCCAGCACATCCGCCGCCAGGGGCAGGTCGGGCGTGATCACGGCGACATTTTTTAGCGGCAGGACGGCCTGGGGCGCGACGTAAATCGTGCTGCCGCTGACCTGGATGGTGTATTGCGAGGCGCCGACCACGGTGGCGCGCAGGCCCTGCTCCGGCCGGACGATGGCCGGCCCCCAGCGCTCCAGGCGTTGCAGCACGGCCAGTGCCAGCGGCGCGCCGAGATCGTTGAAGGAGCGACTCTGCAGGCCGTAGATGTATTCCGAGACGCCGCCGGAGAAGCACAGGCAATCCGGCGCACCGTCGTTGGCCAGCGGCGCCAGGCGCAGCAGCGCGCGGGCTTCGGGCGCCAGTTCGGCGGCGGGCAGGCGGACGATCTCGAACAGCCGCTCGGCCATCCGCGCAATCATCCGCTGCAGGCCTTCGGCATCGGGGACGGCGCCGACTGCCAGGGTCAGCCCGATCTCGTCGGCGAAGCGCTGGCCGGCCGCCTCGATCCTGGCAACCCGCCCGGCGTCATCGAAACAGACGATGCGCGCGCCGATGTCGACCGCGGTCAGATCGACCACTTCGCCGGCCGCGCAGAGGGAGATCTTCGAGGTGCCGCCGCCGATATCGATATTCATGACCCGCGCCGCATCGCGGATCGAACGCGCCGCGGCGCCGGAACCGAAGGCCGCCAAGGTGGTTTCCAGGGCGTCGCCGGCGCTCACCGAGACGAACCGGCCGGCCTGGGCCGCGAACAGTTCGCCGATGGCGCGCGCATTGGCTCTCCTGACCGCGACGCCGGTGAGGATCAGCGCGCCGGTGTCGATGACCAGCGGGTCTATCCCGGCCAGGACATATTGACGATCGATGAAGCGCCCCAGCGCCGCGGCGTCGATGGAGAGGTCGTCGGCGTAGGGCGTCAGCAGCACTTCGGACTCGTGCACCACCTCGCGCAGGGAGACCACATAGCGGCTGTCCTGGCGCTCCATGACGATGCGCGAAAAGACCAGATGGGAAGTGGCGGAGCCGATGTCGACGCCGACACTGACCAGACGGATCTCATCTTCCTCTTCGAGGCTGCGCCTGACGTTGCTGAAAAATACCCGGCCGCCCGCGGCTTCGCTCAAGACCTGGCCTCTTATTTCGAGGTCGGCGGCAGATACCAGTTCGGATCCATCCGGTTGGTCACCCCGTTCTGCTTCAGCGTCGCCGCGTATTCATTGCGCAGATAGGGGTCTTCCATCCAGTACGGAATCGCGGTGCCGCCTTCGCCGACGTCGATGGCGGTGTAGTCGGTGTGCTTCTCGCCCGGCGGCCCGGCGTCGCGCCCGGGGTTGTGCGGGCCGAACCAGGCGGTGAGGCGGAACGGGTCTTCCGAAACGCTGAAGTGCTGGTGGTACCAGCGCGCGCCGCCGGGCGCCGCCGAGACCAGCCCGACCGGCTCGTAGTCGACGCGCTTGACCTCCGCGGCATGGCCGTCGGCCCACGGCGTCTCGCCGAACTTCTCCGGCCAGGTATAGGTATAACCCTTGCCCTTGAGGCAGATCAGCACCGCCGCCGAGGTGTGCGCGTGGGCCTTGGAATAACGGCCGTTTTCGTGCTGGCCGATCCAGAAGTAGAAGCAGTTGTTGGTCATGAACGGCTCGACGCGGCGGTAGCCCGGGGAGCGCCGGTTATCCAGCGGCAGTTCGCAGTTCATCGCGTCGGGGATCAGGTTGGTGCGACGCATCGCCAGTCCGCGTACCGGGTCGGCCTCGATGTCGTCGCGGGGCTTGTAGAAATCCTCGGCACCGCTGAAGCGATCATGAAACACGAAGGGATTGTTGAACACCGCGCCGAAACTGTTGATCAGGTTCATCACGTTCGGCGCCGTGGTCCCGGCGAGCAGCAGGGCGCCGCCGGAACTGCCATTGACGATGCGATGCAGGGCGTTCATCGGGATCGAAAACATCGAGCCGGCCTGCCATTCGAAGACATGCTTCTTGCTGTCGCCTTCCTGCCAGACCTCGGTCGTGCCGCGACCCTCGACGACCAGGAAGATTTCCTCGTACATGTGCTTTTCGACGTTGAGCGCGCCCGCCGGCGGCACCTCGACGACGTAGCAGCCCCACTTGCCCTCGGTGCCGTAGAGCTGGATGAAGTGGCCGCGCCCGCCCACGCGTTTCCAGGGAACGAGCGGCAGGTTCTGCACCTTGCTGATGCCGATGCCGCGGAACACCGGAATGCCTTCCTCTTCCATGAACGCGTCGTAGGGTGTCGGCTGCTTGCTGAACTTGCCGAAGCCGGCTTTCTTGTTGCCTGCCGGTTCGTGCCAGTGACTGCGGTCCTTGTCGTGCGGCATTTCCTGACTCCCGTCGAATCGTTCTTGTATAAGGAACAACGTTCCTTTCTATGGACTGATGCTACCTGCCGGAAAATCAAAAGTCAATTTGCCGGAATTTTCCGGCAGGGCAGCAATGTTCCGATATACGGAATGCCGGTTCAAATATTTTCGATTTTCCCGAAAACGTGATTAGATGCCGTAATAAATGCGCCGGGTATCCGGCCGGGGGGAGACCATGAGTGAGGAATCGCCGAACGGCGGCGTCGATCGTCGCAATTTTCTGAAGAGCATGGCCGCCGGCACGGCTGGCGTTGGCATGCTGGCAGCCGCCTCGGCGGCGGTCGGCGCTCCGGCGGTCGGGGCGAAGGCGCAGGAGCCCGACGCGGCGGGCGCCGAGAAACTGATCCCGCGGCCCGGCTCGGACTTCATGGTCGATGTGATCAAGACGCTGGGCATCGACTATATCGCCGCCAATCCGGGATCGAGCTTCCGCAGCCTGCACGAATCCATGGTCAACTACGGCGGCAACAGCAAACCCGAACTGATCACCTGCCTGCACGAGGAGACCTCGGTGGCCATCGCCCACGGTTATGCCAAGGCGGCCGGCAAGCCGATGGCGGTGATGGTGCATGGCACCGTCGGCCTGCAGCACAGCGCCATGGCGATCTACAACGCCTGGTGCGACCGGGTGCCGATCATGATGTTTGCCGGCAACAGCCTCGATGCGACCACGCGCCGTCCCGGCACCGAGTGGTATCACTCGGTGCAGGATGCCGCGGCGATGGTGCGCGACTACACCAAGTGGGACGACACGCCGATGTCGCTGCAGCATTTCGCCGAGTCCAGCGTGCGCGCCTACAAGATCGCCAATACCGGGCCGAAGGGGCCGGTGCTGGTGGTCGCCGACCTGGACCTGCAGGAGCGTCCGGTCGAGCATCAGGCGGCCCTGAAGATACCGCCGTATTCCCCGTCGCTGCCGTCCCAGGGCGACTCCGGCGCCCTGCGCGAAGCAGCGCGCATGCTGGTCGCGGCCGACGCGCCGGTGATCATCGCCGACCGTGCGGCGCGCGACCAGGAGGGCGTGCGGCGTCTGGTGAAACTGGCGGAAGCGCTGAATGCGCCGGTGGTCGATCTCGGTGCGCGCATGAATTTCCCGAACACCCACTACCTCAACCACAGCGACAGCCGCGCGCAGCTGGTGAAGAACGCCGACCTGATCCTGCTGCTCGAAGTGGCCGATACCTGGGGCCAGTTGAACGACGTCAGCGATCCGTTTCACGAATACCAGCGGCTGGCGAAGGCCAACGTCAAAACCATCAGTCTGTCCTTTGCCGATGTTTATCAGAAGTCCAATTATCAGGATTCCCAGCGCTTCATGGCGGTCGATCTGGCGATTACCGGGGATGTCCAGTCGAGCCTGCCGGAACTCACCGATAGCGTCCTCGCCGCCACCGATCCCGCGCGCCGGGCGGTCATGGCGCTGCGCGCGACCAGGCTGAAGAGCGACTTCGAAGCGGCGGGCCGGCGCGTTCGCGCCGCCGCGGCGGTCGGCTGGGACGCCAGTCCGGTGACCACGGCCCGCCTCTCGGCGGAACTCTTCGACGCCGTCAAGGATGAGCCCTGGTCGCTGGTGGTCAGCGATCGCATCAATTGGGCACGGCGGATGTGGCCGGCCAGCGAATACCACCAGATGCTCGGCGGCTCCGGCGGCTCGGGCGTCGGCTACTCCCTGCCCGGTGCGGTGGGCGCCGCGCTGGCCAACAAATCCCGCGGCCTGATCTCGGTGACGATGCAGCCGGACGGCGATGCCCTGTACCAGCCGGGCTCGCTGTGGACCGCGGCCCATCACCGGATTCCGCTGCTCATGGTGATGCACAATAACCGCGGCTACTACCAGGAAGTGATGCATCTGCAGCGCATGGCTTCCCTGCACGGACGGCGCACCGACGCCGCGCTGATCGGCAACGAGATCAATCATCCGGCGGTCGACTTTGCCAGGCTGGCGCAATCCTACGGCGTCTGGGCCGAAGGGCCGGTGACCGATCCGCGGGCGCTGGGCGCCGCCATCCGGCGGGCGCTGGCGGTGGTCAAGAGCGGCGCGCCGGCCCTGGTCGACGTCATCTGCCAGCCGCGCTGAAGTTGTCCGCGCCGGCTAACGGGGAGGAAGTGAAGATGAGAAAGTTGACGGGCATAACGCTGCTGGCAGCAGGCCTGCTCGCATTCGCGGCCGGCGCAGCCGATTCCGAGGCATTGACCAGTTCGCCAGGAGCAACTGAGCGGGGCAAACAGTTGTACATGAAACATATCTGCTACAGCTGTCACGGCACGGTCGGCCAGGGCGGCGGCAAAGCCGGACCGAAGCTGGCGCCGCAGCCCTTCCCCTATGACGCCTTCGAGAACCAGATGCGCGATCCGCGCAACGTCATGCCGCGCTATCCCGAGAAATTCGTCAGCAGCCAGGATCTGGCCGACATCTACGCCTACTTGGCGTCGATTCCGGCCGGGACCAAGGCCGGCGACATTCCGTTGCTGAAGAAATAAGACCCTGTTCATAGCTCTGGCTAACCGCAAACACCTACTTCGACTGCACGAGTGCCTTCAGCGCGGCGGGTAGCAGCGCGAAGTCCTGTTTGCTGACGATCGGCGGACTGAGCGGGGCTGGCCCGACGGCGCTCAAAATCGCCGCACCCTGGCTACTGAAAAGTAATTCCAGGAAGGCAAGCGCGTTTTCCCGGTTCGGAGCGGCTTTCATCAGGGTAATGCCCCAAGTGACGCGGCTGGCGGGAATGTTGACCGCTGTCGCAGCACCGGCACTCTGGAGGCCGGGAAGCGTGACACTACGCTTGGCATAGAGGTCGTTCAGGCCGGGCACGCCCAGGTTGATCGCATCAGGAAGTTTGACATAGCGGTAGGTTCCCGTCTTGTCGGCCTTGTAGCTCGCCTGTGCTCCATGCTCGTAAATGAATTGGTAGTCGAATACCTTGCCGAGGCCACCGGGTGCATTAGAAATCGCATAGTGCGAGAGCAACTCGTCATAAAGATTCGCCACGCCGTAGTGATCCTGCGCGAGTTGGAAGATCATGTCAGCACGGTACCCGCCGGGATCGAGAAACGGATGCGAGCCGGAAACCGTGACGCCTGGCTGGGTCAGTTGTGCGTACCAGTCCGTAGCGGCCTCAGGAATGGCGTTGGGTGGACTGAACCTGCTGCCGGATTTGGCAATGGTTGCCGCGTACTTACTGTTCGTCGTATAGGCCAAGACCATAGCCCCGCCGGCGAAACGTATGCTGTAGTCAGCGAAACCCGCTGGCTTCAACATGTTATCGATGATCTGGTAGTCGGCACTGGCATAGAGATCGCTAATCAAGCCACCGGCCGTCAGCTTTCTCGCCAAACTCACGCTGCCACCCGCATAGTCTTCAATGCAAATACCACTCTGTTGAGTGAATAGAGTCTCCACAGCTTTCAACGCGGCTGAAATGCTTCCAGGATGGTAAATGATCAGCTGAGGCTTTCCAGGCTGGCAGGATTCCGTGGCAGCCGCCGCCCAGGCCAGGGAATACAAGAAGACAAATACCAAGACTCGATTCAGCATTTGCTGTTCTCCCTGCTTCAAAAGTCGATCGACGCCGATGCCGCCAGGATGCGCGGCGCGCCAAGGTGCGCCGTCATGCTGCCGGAATTGGCGCCGGTAATGGTGCTCGGACCTATCGTCGACCAATAATGTGTGTCGCTCAGGTTGTTCAGCGCAAGGCGCAGGGTCGTATCCTTGCCTTGGATGCGCGTCAGGTAACGAGCGCCCAGATCGACAACGTTGTAACTGGGCGTCCAGAACATGTTGGTGTCGTCGCCCGGGCGCTTGGCGGTATATTGCCAATCGAAGCTGACGACCAAGCCCGGCGTCGCTGGCACGCGGTATTCGAACAGCAGATTGGACTTGACCTTGGGCATGCCGACGTATTGCGTATTGTTCGTCAGCGAATTGCCGGTGGTCTCCATGATCGGATTCAGCAGCGTGATGCCGCCGTATACGACCAGGTGCTCGCTGATCTCGCCGACAGCGGTGGCCTCGATGCCTTTGTTGACTTGCAGGCCAGATTCGGTTTGAGCAACGCTGCCTGACGAAGCCAGCGGTGCGAAGGGCCGCTCAAGCTGGAACACGGCCAGCGACAGGTCCAGTTTCGACAAGGCGACCTTGAGACCCGCCTCCCATTGCTTGCTGCGGTAAGGCGGCATTCCCTGGTTTGCATTGAGGCCGGTGGTCGCGATATCGCCCTGCTGCAAACTGCTTGCATAAGTCAGATAGGTGGTCACGTTTTCGCGGGGCTTATAGATCAAGCTGGGCATGGGGCTCAGACCGTTGGCCGTATAGTACGAGGTCTGTGCACCGGTCTTGCCGAAGCTCGCGGTCTTCATCCAGTCCTGACTGAGGGCCAGCTTGACAGACCATTCCTTGGAAAAAGTGATCGTGTCGCTGATGTTGATGCCCTGTTGGGACGCGATAGAGGATCTGTATTGGTCGGCAACGTCCGGGAAACCAGCCGCGGGCTGCGCAAAGACAACAGGATTGGCAATGCTCGCGGTGCCAAGCAGAACGTTTGCCGCAGTCGGGGTGTTGAGAGCGGATTTGGTGATAGCCCTGAAGCCGGTGCTGCCCAGCGTGAGATCGTGACCGATCTCGCCAGTTTTGAATGCGCCGTTTAGATAGGCGATATTGCTGGTGGTCCCGAAATGCGGCGCGAATCCGTTGGCCAGCGACGAGGTATAGGCGCCGTTGCTGTTGGTGATGACATTCACCGGCGTATTGATGTTCCGGTCGACCCCTTGGCTGAGGCCGCCCAGCACCAGACGCCAGCCTGATCCAAGGTCCTGGAGCAGGCGGATGCTCGCGGATTGATTTCTCATATCGACCCCGGCGTAGCTCTGGCCATAGCCGACCTTTTTCGGATCCGGTGCATTCGGCAAGGTAATGGCCTGACTGTAGGTGAACCAACCCGGATAGCCCAGTTGCGTCAGGTCATAACTGCTGAGGTTGAACTCGAACGTGGTATCGCGCGACGGATGCACATCGACGGCTAGGCTCGCCAGTTTGCGATCGAGTTCGCTGTTGGCGACGAAGGCCGTGCCATTGGCATCGAGCAGATTGAGGCGGTAGCCGACGACATCGCTGTCGCCAAGCTTGCCGCCAAGATCGGCGTGGCCGGTGAATATGCTGGAAGAATCGTAGCCGACATTCACCCGGCGCAAAGGCTCGCTGGTTGGCCGTTTGCTCACGAAGTTGAATGTGCCCGCGGGGTTGGCTGGGCCGTAGACTGCGGCAGGCAGGCCGCTGAAAACTTCGATCTGCTGGAGTTGCTCCAGCGCATTGGCGCCGGTCACGAAGATGGTCATCCCGTCCAGGCGGGTATTCTGATAGTTGCTGCCCTGCATGCCGCGGGTTGCCGGACGCAGGACCTCGGAGCCCTGCTGCTCCTGGAACTGCGCCAACGGAATATATTTCAAGGCTTCCTTGACGCTCGTCGCCTGCGTATTTTCGATCAAGGCTTCCGGCAGAAGCATCATTGAATTCGGAATATCCTGAAGTTTCGCCGAGCCCAGCGGGCCCCGCGAATACACCGACGGGACCCGATAGGCTTGTTCAGCGCTGCCTTCGTTGCCAGGCTTCAGCAAAGAGCCCGTGACCACGACGGTAGCGGTGGGCAAGGTCGTATCCTGGCCATAGGCCATTCCACCGAGCAAGCCCGGGATCAACATCGCCAGTTGCCTGGCGTTCCGGTAATTCGAATTCTTCATCTGGGTGCCTATTAAAGTAGTTGCTTCAGGGATATCTCTCACCGGTTCAATGATGGGAAAAAGCGAAAGGAAGGTGCCTCATGGCCTGGCGTGCAATTCCGCCATTACGCATGCGGTCATGCAATACCTGCAGGCACCCGGGAATTAACGAAGCCGCAATATAGTCGAGCAACATCACTAATTCAATAAGGCAGCAATTGCATATCCAGCACTTGACGCCGGCATATGCATCGAGGGTAACAGCAGGTCGCCAGGATCGTTCGCCAACAGCGGAAATTGATCGCTGTGTATGACCAGCGCATCTTATTTCCCTGGCGGCAATCACCCTCAGCCGCGCCGGTTGATGTTGCCGCTGGTAATGGCTTCAATGCACGATGTCGTGAAGCGGCTGCGCGCTTCCGAGCGGGAGCGCGAGGCCGTGCATCAAGGTTTTTAAAGGGAGCGAAGCGGAATCGCCAAGAGACCCTGGCGCCTACTTCGCTGGCACAAGAGCCCTGCCAGACTCAAGCTACGCGCTTGACGAAGCCGAGCCGTTGCGAGGGCTTGAAGCCAAGATCGTAGAAGAACCCGAGCAGTTGAAAGTCATGGCGCGCGACGACAGTCTCGACCCGCTCGACACGCAGTCCATCGAGATTCACGAACAGCTGTGAGAGCAGCGCATGGCCGACACCCTGGCGCGCATATTCGGGGTTTACGCCTATCGTGTCCAACACGGCAACAGGCTCGGCGCGACCATAATCGCCAAAGTCGGCACGCGCCATGACGAAACCGACGGCGAGGCCATCGACTCGCGCGACCAGCGAAACACGTACGGCGGAATCGACCATTGCCTCGTCGACCAGTTCATAGATATAGGCCTCCCGTCGGTGGCCGGTGATCATCTTGTCGATGCGGACGATGTCGTACAGGTCTTCGGCCTTCAAGGTACGCAGGTCCACCTTGTCGCGTGCGAGCGCCTCGAAATCATTTTCCCTGGTCTGGCTGTAATCGGTCTCGGTACTCGAAAATCCCGTGAGATGCGCCGGGGCAAGGACTTGATCTGCGTCGGCAGTCTCCAACCTCTGCTCACCGAGCAGGCACTCGATAGCCAGATCGCCGCCGAGTTCGAACCCTGCGCGATTGAGAAACTGCATGATCGTATGATCGCGCCAGGATGCCGTGGTGCGGATTTCGGCGATCGCCAGGCGTCTTGCTTCGTCTTCCAGCTTGGACAGCAACGCCGAACCGATGCGCTGCCCGCGCTCATCCGCTGCCGCTCCGATCGCTTCGAGTCGCAGTGCCGGTTCGGCGCGGCCGAACTGTCCCTGCAATTGGCGCGCCATCATGAATCCGATCAGTCTGCCGTCGCGCTCGGCACCGAACTGGACGTACAGCTCGGGCTGTGCCAGCGCAGTCTTCAGACGACGCTCGAAATAGGAAGTGCGCGGATGGCCGACGGCCGCCGCATCCATGGTGATGACCGCGTCGAAGTCCTGCGCCGTGAGCCGACGTATCGTCACGTTGCTTCCTGGTTGCGTATTGATGTTGTCCACTGGGGTTATCCTCAAGTGTCAGGCTGCTGCCCGTTGCTCTAACTGGCGCAAGCGATCGAAGCGGAACGCACCCCAGAGGGCCGCCCCGATCGCGCCGGCGCTGATCGAATCGGTATGGTTCCGGGCCTCGATCCCGGTGATCTTCTCGTTCACCAGTTCCTCCCGGAGTGCGGCGAGCAGGCCGGTGTCCAACGCCAGCCCACCGGTGAGCAGCACCGTGCCCTGATTGATGCCGGTGACTTTCAACAGCTTCGCCAGGCGCGAGGCCATCGAGAGATGAATGCCTTTAAGGATGTCCTGAGTGGCGATGCCGCGCGAAACCATGTTGATGACGTCCGTCTCGGCGAGCACGGCGCAGATCGAGCTGGGCTTTTCCGGATCCTTCGAGGACTGCGACAAGGGGCCGATCTCCTCGATCGCCACGCCGAGATAACGGGCGATGTTTTCGAGAAATTGGCCCGAGCCCGAGGCGCACTGACTGGTCATCTTCGAGGCGAGCACCTTGCCGCGCTCGTCGATGAAGATGGCGCGGCCGTTCAAGGCGCCGATGTCGATCACGGCACGGGCCTCGGGACAGAGGTAAATGGCGCCGCGGGCGTGGGTGGTCATCGAATAGAAGTGCCCGGTGGCGAACTTGACGTTCTCGCCTTCGCCGGTCGTGGCGACATACTGCAAGTCGGCGGGCTTCAACTTCGCTTCCTCGAGGACTTCGTTGTAGCCCGCCAGCGCGAGTTCCTGCGGGTCGCGGCTGCGGATGCGCTCGACGCGCTTGGCCAGCCACTCGATGTTGCCGCCGTCCTGCCGGAACAAAACCGTCTTGACGGCGCCCGAGCCGATGTCGATGCCTATCGTGGTAATTGTCATTCGCGTGCCTCCGCAGTTTTGCCTTCTTCGACCACCGCGCGGTAGGCGAACGTCGCCCCGCCGAGCGCCCCGGTAAAGATGGAATCCGGATTGATGTTCAGGGTCATTTCGCCGTAGTTTTCAAAGACCAGATCCTTGAGCGCCTTCACCGCGGCTTCGTTCTTCGCCACCCCGCCGGTGAACGTGAATTCGTTGCGGATGCCGCCGGAGCGCGCCAGGATGGACATCGCGCGGAGGATGATGGCGCGGTGCAAGCCGGCCATGATGTCTTCCCGTTTCTCGCCCAGAGACAACCGATCGCGCAGTTCCGCACCGGCGAACACCGTGCAGGTCGAGTTGATCCGAACTTTCTTGGTGGCTTTCATCGCCAGGGGGCCCAACTCATGCAGGCCCATGTTCATTTCGTCGGCGATATAGCCCAGGTAACGACCGCAGCCGGCGGCGCAGCGGTCGTTCATCTGGAAGCTCTCGACGATGCCGTGCTGGTCCACCTGAATCGCCTTGGTATCCTGGCCGCCGATGTCGAGCACGGTCGCGGTGCCCGCGTGCATCATGTGCGCGCCCAGGCCATGGCAGAGTATCTCCGAGCGGATGTGCTCCTTGGAAAAGGGCAGCCGGGCGCGGCCGTAACCGGTGCCGATGACGTAGGTTTCTTCCAGCACGGTATCCAGCACCGAGCGGATCGGCGCGCGTATCGCGTCGGCGCGGCTCGCGGTCTCGGGCAGCGCAATGAAGGTACGGTCCAGGGCGGCGAGCAGATTGGCGCTGATGGCGCTGCCATAGTCGCGGTTCTCGACTTCGATAATGGAACGGTCGAAGACGTTGAGCAGCATGTCGTAGCGTATCCCGCCCTCCTTGGCGACCTCTTCGCCGAGCGCAAGATAGCGGCTGCCGGCAATGTCGCGGAAGAAGTCCGACCGGCGTTTGGCTCCCGGAGCGAACAGCGTCGGGGCCTCGATGCGCAGCCGCTGGAACAATTCGCTCAGCGCGCTGAGCACCGCCTTGCTGGCATCGCCGAAGCGCTCGCCCTCGGCATTGCGCTGGCAGGTGGCTTCCAGGTCGGTGAACTGCACCAGGAATTGCTCCAGCCGGAAATCGCGCTCGAGTTGGGCGAGGAATTCCTCCAGCGCGCCGTTCAACGCAGAGGACTGCGAGAGCGCCTGGCGGAACAGGTAGAAGCGCGCGTTGACCAGCGCCTCCTGCTTGGCGATCTTCGCTGCCGTGTCGTAGTTCGAGCGCGAGTTGGTGATGCCGCGGCCGATGATGTTTTGATGCTCGTCGATCGCCACCGCTTTGGTCGTGGTGGAGCCGAGGTCGATGCCGATGAAACAACGCATATCTGTCTCCTGGCGGCTCAGTGGGCAGTGACTACGCCGGCAACGGCGCGCTTCTGCTTGATCATCTGGAAATACGACTCCAGCCGGTTCTTGATGTTCGCGCCGGAGAAATAGCGCGGATCGACCAGATCGGACTCGATGAAGGCGGCCGGCTTGCCGGTGCGCTTCTCGACTTCGCGGAGCATCAGCAGTTGTCCGGCGGAGAAGCTGTTGCAGCTCTTGATCGAGTTGATCAACAGGCCGTCGGCCTCGTACTCGTCCATGTACTTGCAGATCATGTCGATGCGCTGCGGAAAGCTCAGATTGGTGTAGCAGCCCAGGCAGTAATCCGCGAGCGATTCCAGCGGATGATCGGCGTCGTGGCGGAAGCCGTTATCGTAGACCCCGCCGACCTTGGCGTAGGTGCTCGAGACGACTACCGCGCCCTCGTCGTAGAACATCTTCCAGAAATCGCGGAAGCTGGTCCAGTTGGGCGGACCTTCGACCACCAGCCGGTATTTCTCTTCGAGCATTTCGCCATCCGGCGTGATCGGGCCTTTCTTGTTGCGCACCCGCTCGTCGATCTCGCGGCGCAATACGTCGTAGTATTGCGTCGCCTCGGGCAAACCGCGGAAGGCGGTGAAGATCGGCCCGATGTAATACACGGCGCCGAAGTAGCCGTCGATGGGTGAGGGACGGTTCTTGGCCGATTGCAAAACCTTCACCAGGTCGTCCTCGGCCTTGGCCGATTCCCTCATGTACTGGCGCAAGCGGTCGATGTCGAACTTCACGCCCGAGACGCGCTCCATCGTCGGTATGACGGTTTCCTTCAACTGCTTGACGATGTAGTCGCGCATGCTCTGGGTGATTTTTCCGTCGCCCTGGTAGGGCGTGTGCAGCATCACCGTTTCGCAGTTGTATTTCTGCCGGATCAGCTCGAACCACTTCATGAAGGTGAAGCAGCCGGTATAGGAAAGCAGCAACAGGTCGGGCGTGGGCAGCTTTTCTCCGGTGGGGCCGATCTCGCCGCCGAGCATCATGCCCAGATCCGACTTGACGTAGGTGCACACGTCCTCGGAGTGGCCGTCGCGCTCGGCATCCATGATCAACTTGCCGGACTTCTTGCGCATGCCGTTCTGCAGCGCGTTGGTCTCGGGTAGGCTGCGGGCGAAGTCGAAGCACATCACCAGTTCGTTGAGATTGCCCGGCACGAAGGTCGCCGCGACTTTCCTGCCTTGATCGTGCGCGCTGGCGAGATCCTTGTAGTTGGCGTTGAGCATCTCCTTCTGCAACAACATCGCGTCCTCTTTCTGGACCTCGGCCACGGGCTTCTTGCCGGGTTGGGCAGGCGTCATTTGGATGGTCGTGTTCATGCGTCGCTCCAGAGTTTGATCGAGTCGGCGAAAGTACCGGCCTGCTCGCGGATCGGGGCCATCTGGCCGGTGTTTTCCGCGAACTTGAACGCGGTGTAGGGAATCTTCTGCTTGCTGAGGATGTCCTGCAGCATCGGCCGCTCGAGCAAGGCCGGATCGCAGAATGAAGCGGCGGCGAAGATCACGCCCTCGGCGCCGCCCTGCTTGATCTGGTGCAGCAGATACTTGCCCTTGTCTTCTTTCTTCTCGTCGAACTTCGAGGCTTGCTGCGCCGAACGGTGCAGATAGGCCTTGGAAAGTTCCTCGAGCGGGTTGCCGTCGGCGGGAACTTCGTCGAGCAGCCAGCGCATGATCAGGCCGAAATCATCATCGACCACGTAGCAGCCGGCCATTTCGATCGATTTGATCAGGGAAAGGGGCGGTTGCTCGCAGAACGAACCGGTGAGGACCACGCGCGCCTTGTCGCGCTTCGGTCTATCCTCCAGGTCGACCGCCGCGAGGTAAGCTCGGACCAGCGGCGTATGCTCTTCGGGCGGCAGCACCATGCCGGCGCGGATCACCAGGTATACCTCCGCGGTCGGCGCCTGCCAGGGTTTCTGGGCGCGGTAGGCGTACAGGTCCTGGACCGCGCGGCGATTCTCGTTGTAGACCGCGATCGAGGCATTCAGCGCCTCGTCGCTTATCGGCTTGCCAGCGATCCTGCCCAGATCCTCGCGCAGGGTCTGCATCTCCTGGATGTAGAATTCGCCACCGACACTATCGAGGTAGTTGTGCGGGACGTCGATGTAGCGGACGTACTTGTCCTTGAACAGAACCTGCCACATTCCCGAGAGGTTGCGTATGACGTCGCACAGCGACGGGAAGAGCATGCCGTCCAGGCAGTCGAGCCGGCCGGTCAGGCCCATTTCCAGGGTCGAGCGCGGGATGCGGCAGATGTAGCTTTGATAATAGGCGTCGCCCTGGATCACCTCCATCTGGTCGCCGCCGCCGAAGATCCCGACCGGCAGCATGCCTGCGGCGTGCACGATCTCCCGTGGCACATACACCGGCATGAAACCGATCGCCTTGCGCCCGGGGACTGCCGCCTTCCATTCCTTGACCGCGTTGAAATGCAGATCCTCGAATAGCGCTTCGCATCGGGCCATGATGTCCTTCAGTGTCGGGACCATTTAACGGTGCTCCTCTCGTGTGATGGGCGGCCAGGCATTATTTCTGGACGCAAGCTCGCAGCTTGAAACCGGGAAGACTGCTGAGGTCGATCCTGACCGATGGCCAGATTCATTCATCAGCCTTGCGCAAAAATGAACTACGGAATCAGTATGCGGGTATAAATCGAATGATGCAATATGTCTCCCGTTTGCATATATCAATGCATTATTGTGCATCGTTCAGCCGGATTAGATATTTCGGCAATAGTTGGCGCGGCCGCAATATAATCTAGCGATATTGACACTTCAATAAGTTAATAGTTTCATATATGACTCTTGAAATTCGCATCGGACTCGATTGGCAAATCGGCGGGGCAACGCTCGACCTGGCAGCGATCGCCCAATTGCTCGATGGCATTGCCGCGACCGGCACGGTCCGCGCGACCGCCCAGAGGCTGGGGCTTTCCTACCGCACCGTGTGGGGAAAGCTCGAGGCGGCTGAGACCGCACTTGGGCAGCAGATCATCGTCAAGAGCAAGGGGCACGGCAGCAAACTCAGCGTCATCGGTGAGCAGTTGAAAAGTCTGGTCGATGATCTGACCCGGCGCCTCCAGTACGCTACCAAGCAGGAACAGGCCACTTTCGAAAATGGCTTTCGCGCCATCTTCTTGCCGGAGCCGCGCCGGATCAGCATGGCCTGCAGCCACGACCTGGTCATCGAGGATTGCGTCGAGGCGGGCTTGTTGCCCGGCTGGGAGATCCGCAACATGGGTTCGCAAAAAGCCATCGACGCCCTGCTTGCCGGAAAGGCGGACATGGCCGGGTTCCACCTTCCCGAAATGCTCGCCGGCCAGCCGGAAATGCAAGCCCTGTGGTCCGACCCGCACTACTTCGTGGCGCCGATCATGTGCCGCGAACTGGGACTGGTCGTTGCGCGGGGCAATCCGCTGAAGATCAGCGGCATCGACGATCTGGTTCGCCCCGATGTTCGCTTCATCAACCGGCAGAAGACGGCAGGCACGCGCCTGAGGCTGGACGAAATACTCAGGGTTAAGGGTATCGACAGCAAGGCGGTCCGCGGCTATCGCCATGAAGAGTTTACCCACTCCGCCGTGGCCAACGCGGTCGCCGCCGGCGCCGCCGACGTGGCGTTCGCTTTGCGTGCGGCAGTAACAGAACTCAACGTTACCTATATTCCGGTCGGACTCGAAACCTACTGCGTTTGCGGAAAATTCGAGCTGGCGGAAGATCCGCGCTATAAGGACATGCTGCAGATCCTCATCGCACGCATGAAGAAACACCCGGGATATGCCAAACCGAGGGCCGCCAGCAAATCAAAGAAACTGACCGGCGGCAGCCGCATCGCCGCCATCGCCGGGTGGCAGGACAAGAGCTGATTGCGGCCGCGCGCCTGATCATGCAGCTCGCGCAAGCCGGCAATATATCGGCAACCGCGCGTGCCCTCAAAATGCATCGCCGCAGCCGGCAGCGCTGTTATGATTCACATCTCAAATTATTTTCTGGGGAACTTCTTGGCACCAACTGCTGACTAAGTTTGCGGCACTGGCCCTGGCTGCGTCGACCATTCCATTATTTGAGGAATTGCCATGAAAAAATACCATTCACTGCTGCCAGCCTTGCTTGCCCTGATTCCTGGCGGCGCGGCACTGGCCTGCGCCAGTTGCGGCTGCAGCCTCAATTCGGACTGGAGCGTGCAGGGACTATCGGCGTCGGGGGGCTGGAGCGCAGACCTGCGCTACGATTACCTCAACCAGAATCAGTTGCGAACCGGCACCAGGACGATTTCCGCCACGGCCGCCGCCGCTGCGATCAATACCCAGACCAGCGGGCCGGCGGAGGTCGAGCAATTTACCAAGAACCATTACCTGACCGCGACCCTGGATTACAGCGATGGCCATTCCTGGGGCGTCAGCCTGACGCTGCCCGCCATCGATCGCGCGCACAGCACCCTGGGCAGCGGCAGCGATGGGGTGAAATTCGACCCAGCCAATGGCGCCTATGCGTCCTCCGCTTCAGGACTGGGCGATATCCGCATGCTCGGCCGCTATTTCGGTTTCTCCGAGCAAAGGAATGTCGGCGTGCAATTCGGCCTGAAGCTGCCCACCGGGAGAAAGAACCAAGTCTCCAGTTCCGGCAGCGCCCAGCCGGTCGACCCCGGCCTGCAATTGGGCACCGGCACCACCGATCTGATCGTCGGGGCGTTTTACTTCGACAATCTCAGCGCCGACTGGGACTATTTTTCGCAAGCGGGTTTTCAGACCGCGCTGAATAGCTCCACGATGGCGGGTGGATCGTACAAACCGGGCAGCAGCATAAATCTGAATCTCGGCCTGCGTTATCAGGGCTTCGAAGGTATTGTGCCGACCGTGCAGATCAACGCCCGGGATGCGAAAACGGATTCGGGCACTGCGGCCGATAGCTTTTCGACCGGAGGACGACTCGTTTATCTGACACCCGGCATCATCGTTCCTATCGGCGAGAAGGTATCGGCCTACGCCAACCTTCAACTGCCCATCTATCAGGAAGTGCACGGCATCCAGTTGGCGCCGAAATACATCGCATCCCTGGGCGCAAGAATCTTGTTCTAGCACCTGCTTTGCTGGCACAAGTGCCGGTCCTTCGGACAACTAGCGTCCGGACAAGAACAGACGACGTTGCGGATTCATCGCGGCCCCCCATTGCGTGATCGATTGACTGGCGGGGCATTTCACCGGTCATGCCAGTCCCGGACGAGGCAGCACTTTCATTATATACTTCACAATATAACGAGAAGTTCACCGGTTTTGAACAAGGGAGCACCGATGAGTATGAGCCTGCCCCGACACGAAGGAATTCGCTTGCCCGCGAAGAACGGCAACGAATTTCTCGATGCCCTTGGCGCCTGCCCGGACGGCCGCCCGGCTTCAGGCGTTGACCGCAATGATCACTGACGATGCCTTGATCACGCCAGTGGCCTCGCTACCCACCTTGAGCCCCATTTCGACCGAAGCATCGTGCGTGATCGTGGCATGAACCGTGTTGCCGCCGGGCAGAGCGATGCTGATTTCGGCGCTTACCGGGCCCTCGGTGATCTTGGCGATCTTGCCCTTCAGGCAATTGCGTGCGGACAGTTTCAAGCCGTCGCCTTCGGTCATGACCAGTACCGAACTGGCCTTGATCAAGGCGGTCGCTTCCATGCCGACGGACAGTCCCAGCGTCTTGACGCTATCGTTGGTGACGATGGCCACTATCTTGTCGCCGGAGGTAGTGGCGAGGTCGATCTCGGAGTTGACCGCACCGACCTTGACGGCGGTGATCTTGCCCTTGAAGACGTTGCGTGCGCTGATTTGCATTTCATTTCCCCAATCTCGATAGGTTCATTGGTATCGCGGGCAGGATTTCCCTGAGCCCTGAGATCAATTTAGTCCACAGCGTACGCTAAGTTCAACCTCAGCGGTCCATTGAGTAGCATGGGCCCAGGAATTGCATTACCAGAACCAAAACCCGTTATATACGCAAGAATACAAACCAGATGACAAAAAGACGTCCGATTCACCACAAGCTTGTCGGGAAACTCACCGTCGATACCGAGTTTGGCGCGTTTCTCGGCGACACGCGAATTCGCCTGCTCGAAGCCATCGAGCGTTATGGTTCTATCTCCCAGGCGGCGAAGGCGATACCGCTTTCCTACAAGGCGGCCTGGGACGCGGTCGACGCGATGAATAACGTTGCAGAAGAGCCTCTGGTACAACGCTCGACTGGGGGTCAGCACGGCGGCGGCACTCTGCTGACCGATTACGCACGGCGACTGGTGGCTATGTACCGGGCCGTCGAACAGGAGCATCAGCAGGTCCTGGACAGGGCCGCAGAGCAGCTAGGCACTCCCAGCGCTGCTGCCCCCAATATTCAGGACTTCCGCAAGCTACTGCGGCGGATGGCGATGCGCACCAGTGCGCGCAATCAATTTTTTGGTCCGGTCACCGGATTGCGCGAAGGCGAGGTCAGTTTCGAAGTCAGGCTGCGAATCGACGCCGAGCATGAATTGTCGGCAGTCATCACCCGGGAGAGCGCCGAAAACCTCGAACTGGCCGTCGGCCACGAAGTGCATGCCTTCGTCAAGGCACCTGCGGTCCTCTTGATGACCGATACCGACATCCGCATCACGGCAAGCAATCAATTTTGGGGCGACGTTTCGAGAATTCACGACGGACCGGTGAGCAGCGAGGTCACGATCACCCTGCCCGGCGGACGCAACCTCACCTCCGTCGTGACCCGGGACAGCGTCGGGCGACTTGGCCTGGCCATCGGCAAACCCGCCTGCGCCCTGTTCAAGGCATCGGATGTCATCCTCGCCACTTTCGATTGATTTTTCCTGCCTGAGGTCATCATGAAAGACAACAAACCAGCGGTCGCCGCCATCGTCCATGGCGCCAATGATGCGGCCGACAGCCTGCTCGCCGAGTTCGCCCGGCACCTGCGCGGATTAGGCTGGCAGGTGCACGGCGTGATCAAGGAAGACACGGCTCCGCGGAAGAGTTGCGCACGGGAAATGGTCCTCGTCGATGTTGACGACGACACGCGCTACATCATCTCGCAGGATCTCGGCCCGGCTTCCATTTCCTGCCGCGTCGATCCCCGAGGCGTCGCCGCCGCCAGCATTGCCTTGCGCCGCGGCCTGGCCGAGGGGGCCGACCTCGTCGTCGCCAACCGCTTCGGCGAACTGGAAGCCAAGGGCGGCGGATTCGCCGCCGAGATGCTGGAACTGATGGCCAACGGCGTGCCATTGCTGACCGTGGTCGTGGAAAAATACCTGGCCGACTGGCGGCGCTTTACCGGCAACTCGGCCGCAGAGTTGCCGCCGCAGCGCGATGCTGTGCACGAATGGTTCGCCAGCCTGCAGGACAAGGCGGCACGATGAAGACCATGACCCGGATACTGCCTTTCGCCTTTGCCTTGCTGCTGTCGCCGTGCGCGCAGTCCGAGGAGGTGCAGGTGGCCGTCGCCGCCAACTTCACCGCGCCGATGCAAAAAATCGCCGCCGCGTTCGAGAAGACCACCGGCCACAAGGTGCAACTGGTCTTCGGCGCGACCGGCAAATTTTACGCCCAGATGTCGGACCAAGCGAAGGCCGTGATTCTGTCTTACGGATACACGATTTGAATTTAACTCCCGACGACTGGTCGGCGGTTCGCCTTTCCCTGGAACTGGCGACCCTGACCATCATCGTCCTGCTTCTGGTCGGCACGCCGATCGCGTGGTGGCTGGCGCGCACCCGCTCCCGCTGGAAGGGGCCGGTGGGGGCGATCGTGGCGCTGCCCATGGTGCTGCCACCGACCGTGCTCGGCTTCTACCTGCTGGTTGCGCTGGGGCCGGCAGGGCCGGTCGGATTCCTCACCCAGCAGTTCGGCCTGGGTTACCTGCCGTTCACCTTTCCCGGCCTGGTGGTGGCCTCGGTGTTCTACTCGCTGCCCTTCGTGGTCCAGCCGGTGCAGAACGCCTTCGAAGCCATCGGCAACGGCCCGCTGGAAGCCGCCGCGACCTTGCGCGCCGGGCCGTGGGATCGCTTCTTTACCGTGGCCCTGCCCCTGGCCCGCCCCGGACTGGTCACCGGCACCATCCTCGGCTTCGCCCATACGATAGGCGAGTTCGGCATCGTGCTGATGATAGGCGGCAACATCCCGGACAAGACGCGGGTAATCTCGATGCAGATCTACAACCACGTCGAGGCGCTCGAATACGGACAGGCCCATGGTCTCGCCGGCGGCCTGCTGCTGTTCTCCTTCTGCGTGCTGCTGGCGCTCTATACGCTCGGCGCCGGGCGCCGCTTATGGCGCTGAACGAAGGCATAGCGGCCAGTCTGCAGGTCCATTACGGTGCCTTCGCATTGACGACGGATCTGCAGCTCCCGGGCCGCGGCGTGATCGCCCTGTTCGGGCCGTCGGGCTCGGGCAAGACCACGCTGCTGCGCTGCATCGCCGGCCTGGAACGAAGCGCGACAGGCCGACTGATGGTCAATGGCGAGTGCTGGCAGGACGACAGCCGACGCCTGTTTCTCGCGCCCCATCGTCGCCCCATCGGCTATGTCTTCCAGGAAGCAAACCTGTTTCCGCACCTCGACGTGCGCGGCAATCTCGAGTACGGCATGCGCCGCGTGCCGGCCGGGCAGCGCCGCGTCGCCTGGGACCGGGCGCTGGAACTGCTGGGCATAGCCCATCTGCTGGAACGGCTGCCGAATGGACTCTCGGGCGGCGAGCGCCAGCGCGTCGGCATCGCCCGCGCCCTGTTGACCAGTCCGCAGTTACTGCTGCTCGACGAACCGCTGGCATCGCTGGACGCGGCGCGCAAGCAGGAGATACTTCCTTACCTGGAGCGCCTCCACGATGAACTGGCCATGCCGGTGCTCTATGTCAGTCACGCTCCCGATGAAGTGGCACGGCTCGCCGATCATATCGTGGTCCTGGAAGAGGGGCGCGTCCTCGCCGACGGGCCGCTCAGCGAGACCCTGGCGCGGCTCGATCTGCCGATCCGCTTCGGCGAGGAGGCCGGCGTCGTGCTCGCAGGCGCCATTGCCGAACGCGATGCACAGTGGCACCTGGCGCGGGTAGATTTCGGCGGCGGCAGCCTGTGGGTGCGCGACAACGGCGCCGCCCTGGGTCGCCGGGTGCGGGTGCGCATTCTGGCCCGGGACGTGAGCATCGCGACGGCCAGATTCGACAGCAGCATCAGCAACACGCTCGCGGCAACCATCGTCGCCCATGGCGATGACGATCACCCGGCGCTGGTGTTGGTCCGACTCAGTGTCGGCAACGACATTCTGCTCGCCCGCCTGACCCGCCGTTCCGCCGCCCGCCTGGACCTGTTCGTCGGCAAGGAAGTCTGGATCCAGATCAAGGCGGTAGCCTTGCTCTGACGAACGCATGCAGATTTATTTTTGAAGGCAGCCCAGAAGCAGGCTATTGCAGTTGCCCTGATCGGCGCGCCTTCCGGAGGCGATGCCACAGATTGCGGATATCGCCGCTACCACATCGGCTCGCCGCGCTGCGCCCGTTTCAGCATGTCCTGCTGGAACAGCGGCGGGCCGAAGCCGAGCTTTTCGCCGGCGATCTCGTAGAAGAACGG
This sequence comes from uncultured Sterolibacterium sp., assembly GCA_903832735.1. Classification (GTDB taxonomy): domain Bacteria; phylum Pseudomonadota; class Gammaproteobacteria; order Burkholderiales; family Rhodocyclaceae; genus CAIYYX01. Next base: position 2,778 of record CAILCO010000110.1, on the reverse strand, counting down.
CCGCCCGGTGCGGATGCTGAAGCGCTGCATCCATTCCAGCAACTCCGCGGACGGATCGCGCCCGGCGGAACGCAGCAGGTAGGCCGGCTGGTCGCGCCAGCTGATGCGCACGATGATCACGCCGAGTTGATTCGGCCGGAATGAGTCGGGGAACGGGCTGTCCGCCAGCACCCAGGCGCAGACGAAGTCGCGGCAGGGCGATACCGGCCGCTGCTCGTAGTTGCCGCAGTGGCCCTCATGGATATAGCGACAGGGCGAGCCCGGCACGATCTCCTGGCCAAGGACCGTGCACTCCAGCCAGCCTTCGCAGCAGGCGGTGCAGTTGCCGCACTCGCGCGGGCCGGCCGCGGCCAGGGGAATCACCTTGCCGCAGCACTTCTTGTATTTTTCGCCGCTGCCGCAGGAGCAGGGATCGTTTCGGCCGGGCTTCATAAGGCTTCCCCCCAGGGGTTAGAAGCCCAGCCTGAGCGAGAGGCGGACAGTGCGTGGCTCGGCGGGATGAGTATGGATGTCATTGACCGGGGCGGTTTCATTCTTCAGTTGCGAGGCGTAATAGTAGTCGATGTCGCTGGCTTTGCGGTTGAACAGATTGAGCAGATCGAGCGACCACTTCTGTTTGACCCCGGCCTGATAGCTGGCGCGCAGGTTGACCAGCAGCGAGGACGGCGAGCGCACCGAGTTATCCTCGATCAACGGGCGCGGTCCGAAGTAGCGCAGGCGCAGGCCGCCAGCCCACTTGCCGCCGGGGTCGGCCGAGATCCCGAGCGAAGCGGTCTTGGCGATGGCACCGGGGATGTAGTTGCCCGGCACCAGGGCCGGATCGATAGTGGTATAGCGGGCGGTCGACGCCGCGAGATCGGCATCGACGGTCAGGCCTGAGGTGGGCGTCCAATAGTTGGCCCACTCGACGCCGCTGCGCCGGCTGGGAAAACTCGGCGCCGTGGTGCCGGCATCGCCCTGGAACAGCAGCTCGGAAGCCAGCTCCAGGCGCCACAGGGCGAACGAGGTCTGGAGTCCCGGCACGAGGGCGCTCCTCACCCCGAGTTCATAGCCCTTGGCCCGCACCAGTGGCGGCGAGGCGGCGAGCGGCGCGCCGAAGGCAGGATCGCGGAAGTCGGGGTTGATCTTGATCGTGACGCCGCGCGCGTCGTTGCTGTGAAAGCCGTAACCGGCGTTGACGTAATACTCGGTCCTGTCCCACGGGCCGAAGATCAGCGACAGTTTCGGGCTGGCGATACTCGCCTGGACCTTGCCCGAGTTCTGCGCGTTGTTGCTGTTCACGGCGAAGCTGTAGAAGTCTTCGCGCAAACCGAGGATGCTGCGGAATTTGTCATGCCATGCCATCCGGCTCTCGCCGTAGAAGCTCAGGCTGCCCTCCTCCACCTGGTCCTGGCTGACCGTGCCCCAGCGCTGTCTGGCGGTGGTGGCGTACAGGCCGAGGCGGCCGATGTCGTCGAAACGCGATTGCAGGCCTAGCGTGACCTCGGCGGCCCGCCCGGCCCAGTCGCCATACCAGGTGCGGGCGGCGTTGGCGCCATAGACGCGGCGCTGGTCCTGCTGCTCGAACTGATCGCCGCGCCGGCAGTTGCCGGTCAGGGCGATATCGTTCAGGCAGTAGGTGAAATCCGACCAGAGATCGAGGCGGTAATCGATGACATAAACATTGGCCCGACTCCAGCGCCCGGCGTCCTTCTCCGACCACTCGGCGGAAAGGCTCATGCGTCTTGTCTCCCCGCCGTCGCTCGGATCGATGTTGCCATAGCGCGGAATCAGCCCGGACTCGATCGCCCGCTGCGGCACCTGATCGGTGGACGACCAGCGCGCCTGGTAGGCCATCGCCGCCAGCGACCAGCCGTTGTCCCGGGAGCCGTCGCTGTAGCGCAACAGCCCGTTCAACTTGGCCAGGCCCTCGGGCAGCACCCAGGGGCCATTGTCGGCCGTCCATTCCAGGGCGTAGAGGAGATGGCCGAAGGCCTCCTGCCCTGACCCGAGCAGCAGGCCGCGCTGATAGCCGTAGCTGTCCGCGGTGAGTTCGGCGATGGCATTGGGGCGGTTGCGGAAATAATCGATGGACGCCGAACCGGCTGCGGCGAAATCGCCGGCTTCGGCGGCATACGGGCCTTTGCGGTATTGCATGCGCTCGACCAGTTCGGGGATCAGGTATTGCAGATCGGCATAGCCCTGGCCGTGGGCGTGGGTCGGCATATTGACCGGCATGCCCATCAGGGTGGCGGCAAAGTCCGTGCCGTGATCGAGATTGAAGCCGCGCAGGTAGTACTGGTTCGCCTTACCGTCGCCGCTGTGCTGCGAGATGATCAGCCCCGGCACCACTTCCAGCACTTCCGCCGGGCGCAGCAGCGGGCGATTTTCCAACTGTCTGGCGCTGACCGTGCCTTCGCTCGCGCTCGCCGCCTCGCCGCTCAGGCCGTCGCTGCGGGCGGCGCGGATCTCGACCACCTCGATCGCATCGAGCGTCTGCACGCCCCCGGCATGGGCCAAGGCGGCAAAGGCCGAGAGCGCGCAAGCGAAGATGGTCCGGTTCATTGATTTCAAGGCGCACCAACGATGGTAAGATGATTTATAATTTTATCTTACCTTTACGGAAGGCGTCAGAAAAATGAGCAGCAGCGAAACCGCCCCGATCAAGGAATCCCGAGTCCTGATCGATCCCTACCGCGACTGGGCCGAAGGCGAAGGCATCCCGATCCATCTCGACTTCGGTCACAACCTGCTCGAACTGGAGACCGGTCCCTGGGACCGTTATGAGGCGCGCGGCTG
>CAILCO010000109.1 GCA_903832735.1 uncultured Sterolibacterium sp. | reverse complement strand
TCGCGGGCGAGTTATTCCTCGACGCGCTTGTGCAGCATATCGCGGATGGCACTGGGCATATCGATACGTCTCCGGTGTCGTCATGGAATCGCACGAATACGAGCGGCTTTCCCAGTTCTCACTGCAGGTCCCGGTATTAGCGGTTCTTTACACGCTTTTTATAGCGCCACCCCAAACTTTTTCCATATTCTTTAAGTCGAACGGCGTAGTATGAGCGCGTCATAAAACGTTACGGAGGCAAGCCATGGATATTCTATTTATCGCAGGAATTCTCCTGTTCTTCAGCCTGATGGTTTTACTCGCCGTCGGCTGCGCCAAACTCGGAGGTGCCAAATGAGTTGGCTCTATATCGTCAGCGCCGTCGTCGCGGTCGGGCTGCTGATCTACCTGATCGCCGCGCTACTAAACCCGGAGGACTTCTCATGAGCACCCATGCCTGGCTACTACTCGGCGTATACCTGCTGGTGCTGCTCTTCGCAGCCAAGCCATTGGGCAGCTATATCGCCAATGTGATGGAAGGCCGCGCTACTCTGGCACAGCGCTTAGGCGGCGGCTTCGAAGCGGTGCTGTATCGTCTTTGCGGCGTGCGCCGCGAGGAGGAAATGGGCTGGTTGCACTACGCCGTGGCGATCCTGCTGTTCAATCTACTCGGCGCACTCGCCGTCTATGCGCTGCAACGGCTGCAACTCTGGCTGCCGCTCAACCCGCAGGCTTTTGGCAACGTCAGCCCCGATTCGTCGTTCAACACCGCCATCAGTTTTGCCACCAACACCAACTGGCAAGGTTATACCGGCGAGTCGACGATGAGCTATCTGACCCAGATGCTCGGCTTGACGGTGCAGAACTTCTTCTCCGCCGCCACCGGCATCGTCGTCGTCATCGCGCTGATCCGCGGCTTTGCCCGCCATACGACCAAGACCATCGGCAACGCCTGGGTCGATCTTACTCGTATCACGCTCTATGTCCTGCTGCCGATATCGCTGGTCTACTCGGTGTTCCTGGTCAGCCAGGGCGCGATCCAGAACTTCGACCGCTACCAGGACGTGACGACGCTGGAGATCACGAAATACGACAATCCCAAGCTCGATGCCGCCGGACAACCGCTCAAGGACGAGAAGGGCAATGCCGTCACGGAGCCGGCCACGACGCCAACGCAGACCTTGCCTATGGGCCCGGTCGCCTCTCAGGAAGCGATCAAGATGCTCGGCACCAACGGCGGCGGCTTCTTCAACGCCAACTCGGCGCACCCCTATGAGAATCCGACACCGCTGGCCAATTTCATCCAGATGCTGTCGATCTTCCTGATCCCGGCCGCGCTCTGTCTGACCTTTGGCCGCATGGTTGGGGATACCCGCCAAGGCTGGGCCGTGCTGGCGGCGATGACGCTGATGTTCGTGGTCATGGCCATCGCCGCGATGCATTTCGAGCAGCAGGCCAACCCGCAGTTGAGTTCGCTCGGCATCGACACGTTCGCCGGCAACATGGAAGGCAAGGAAACTCGTTTCGGCATCGCCGACTCGGGCCTGTTCGCGACCATCACAACGCTGGCCTCCTGCGGCGCAGTCAACGCCATGCACGACTCATTCATGCCCATGGGCGGCTTCGTACCTCTGTGGAACATGATGCTCGGTGAAGTGGTCTTTGGCGGCGTCGGTAGCGGCCTCTACGGCATGCTGGTGTTCGCCGTCATGGCGGTGTTTATCGCCGGGTTGATGATAGGCCGAACCCCGGAATACCTGGGCAAGAAGATCGAGGCTTTCGAAATCAAGATGGTCTCCATCGCCATCCTGGTGACGCCGCTGCTGGTGCTGGCCGGGACCGCCATCGCGGTGATGGCCGGCGACGGCATAGCCGGCATTGCCAATCCTGGCGCGCACGGCTTCTCGGAAATCCTCTATGCCTTCACCTCGGCCGCCAACAACAACGGCAGCGCCTTCGCCGGCTTGTCGGCCAACACGCCCTTCTACAACGGTCTGCTGTCGGTCGCCATGTGGTTCGGCCGCTTCGGCGTGATCGTGCCGGTGCTGGCCCTGGCCGGCGGGCTCGCCGCCAAGAAGCGCATCACCGCCAGCGTCGGCACCATGCCGACTCATGGCCCGCTGTTCATCGTACTGCTGATCGGCACCGTCGTACTGGTCGGCGCACTGAACTACGTACCCGCGCTCGCACTCGGGCCGGTGGTCGAGCATCTGATGCTCTACCCCGTCAAATGAACGCCCTTTCCCCAGCCCCTTTCCCAAGAAAAGGGGTGACGGTGGTTCGTCCCTACGGGACTCCAAGTTCACATTGCCCCGCCTTGGGACGGCCCGGCGGCAGGGCGCGCAACAGGAGAAACTCATGACACACAAGAAACTCGCAATGTTTGACCCGACGCTGGTGATGCCTGCCATCATTGATTCCTTCAGGAAGCTGAACCCCGCCGTGCAGTGGCGCAATCCGGTGATGTTCGTGGTCTATGTCGGCAGCATCCTGACCACGGTGCTCTGGGGGCAGGCCCTGGCCGGGCAGGGCGAAGCGCCGGCTGCCTTCATCCTCGCCGTTGCCCTGTGGCTGTGGTTTACCGTGCTCTTCGCCAACTTCGCCGAGGCCCTCGCGGAGGGCCGCAGCAAGGCCCAGGCGGCTTCGCTGCGCGGCATGAAGAAGGCGACTCTGGCCAAGAAGCTCAAGGAGCCGCACAGCACCGCCAAGTGGGATACGGTGCAGGCCACGGATCTGCGCAAGGGCGACATCATCCTGGTCAGCGCCTCCGAGACCGTTCCGGCCGACGGTGAGGTGATCGAAGGCGTGGCCTCGGTGGATGAATCGGCGATCACCGGCGAATCTGCGCCGGTCATCCGCGAGGCGGGAGGCGATTTTTCTGCGGTCACCGGCGGTACTCGCGTGCTCTCCGACTGGATCGTTGTTCGGGTTACGGCCAATCCCGGCGAGACCTTCGTCGACCGCATGATCGCCATGGTCGAGAACGCCAAGCGCCAGAAGACGCCCAACGAGATCGCCCTGACCATCCTGCTGGTGGCGCTGACCATCGTCTTCCTCGGCGTTACCGTCACCCTGCTGCCGTACTCGATGTTCAGTGTCTCGGTAGCGAAAGCCGGGACACCTGTGACCATCACGGTGCTCATCGCGCTCCTGGTCTGCCTGATCCCGACGACGATCGCCGGATTGTTGTCCGCTATTGGCGTGGCCGGCATGAGCCGCATGATGCAGGCCAACGTCATCGCCACCTCCGGACGCGCAGTCGAAGCAGCCGGTGACGTCGATGTGCTGCTGCTCGACAAGACCGGCACCATCACCCTGGGCAACCGCCAGGCCTCGGCCTTCCTGCCTGCCGAAGGGGTGTCGGAACAGGAACTGGCCGACATCGCCCAACTGGCGTCGCTCGCCGACGAGACGCCGGAAGGCCGCAGCATCATGGTCCTGGCCAAGCAGAAGTTCAACCTGCGCGAGCGGGACATCAAGTCCCTCGACGCCACGTTCGTCCATTTCTCGGCCCATACCCGGATGAGCGGCGTCGATATGCGCGGCAAGCAGATCCGCAAGGGGGCCGCCGATGCCATTCGCAAGCATGTGGAAGATCTCGGCAGCCATTTCCCGCCGTCGGTGCTTGGTACCGTGGAGGCGGTCGCCCGTCGCGGCAGCACGCCCCTGGTGGTGGCAGAGGGCAGCCGTGTCCTGGGTGTCGTCGAGCTCAAGGACATCGTCAAGGGCGGCATCAAGGAGCGCTTCGCCGAGCTGCGCAAGATGGGCATCAAGACCATCATGATCACCGGCGACAATCGTCTCACGGCCGCGGCCATCGCCGCCGAGGCCGGCGTCGACGACTTCCTCGCCGAGGCCACACCGGAAGCGAAGCTGGCGCTGATCCGCCAGCACCAGGCCGAAGGTCGCCTCGTCGCCATGACCGGCGACGGCACTAACGACGCCCCGGCGCTGGCCCAGGCCGACGTCGCGGTGGCCATGAACACCGGCACCCAGGCCGCGAAGGAAGCCGGCAACATGGTCGACCTCGACTCCAATCCGACCAAGCTGATCGAGATCGTCGAGACCGGCAAGCAGATGCTGATGACGCGCGGTTCGCTGACGACCTTCAGCATCGCCAACGACGTCGCCAAGTATTTCGCGATCATTCCCGCGGCTTTCGTCACCACCTATCCGCAACTGGCGGCGCTCAATGTCATGGGGCTGGCCAGCCCCGCGTCGGCGATCCTGTCGGCGGTGATCTTCAATGCCCTGATCATCATGTTCCTGATCCCGCTGGCGCTGAAAGGCGTGAAGTACCAGCCTCTGGGCGCCGCCGTGCTGCTCCGTCGCAACCTCGCGGTCTATGGTCTGGGCGGCCTCATCGCGCCCTTCATCGGCATCAAGTTGATAGACATGCTGATCTCAGTCTCCGGCCTCGCCTGAGACACACCCAAGAAAGGAAACCATCATGCAGACACTATTGCGTCCCGCCATCTCCCTGTTCCTGCTGCTCTCGGTCATCACCGGCATCCTCTACCCTATCGCGGTGACGGGAATCTCGAAGGCTATCTTTCCCGACGCTGCCGGCGGCAGCCTGATCGTCAAGGACGGCAAGCCGGTCGGCTCGGAATTGATCGGCCAGAACTTCGCCGACCCCAAGTACTTCTGGGGCCGCCCCTCGGCCACCTCGCCGCAGCCCAATAACGGCATGGCCTCGGGCGGCTCGAACCTGGGCCCGTTGAACCCGGCGCTGGTCGATGCCGTCAAGGGGCGCGTCGACGCCCTGAAGGCGGCCGATCCCGGCAATCGAATGAGCATTCCCGCCGACCTGGTCACGGCCTCCGGCAGCGGTCTGGACCCGGAGATCAGTCCGGCGGCGGCCGCGTACCAGATCGAGCGTATCGCCCGTATCCGCAAGCTCAAAGCCGAGACCGTGGCAGCACTCGTGGTCAAGAACACGGCAGGCCGCCAGCTGGGGCTTTTCGGCGAGCCGCGAGTCAATGTACTCAAACTCAACCTGGCGCTCGACGCCCAGGCTTTGTAATGCTCATAGCTCAACACAGGAGAATATGCATATGAAAACCACTCGCACCCAACTCGCTCTTCTAGCCGCTCTCACGGGTACCGCGCTATTCGTCCCGCTCACCGGGTTCGCCGAAGATGCGCCGGCAGCGGCAGCGGCAACTGCTGCGCCGCCGGCGCCTCCCTACACGTTGACGACCAACGTCAATCTGGTGACGGACTATTACTTCCGCGGCATTACCCAGACCTGGCATAAGCCAGCCATTCAGGGCGGCGCCGACTATGTTCATTCCAGTGGCTGGTATGCCGGCATCTGGGGCTCGAACGTGACCAACAACACCTATCCCGGCGGCTCAGCCCTAGAGTTCGACTACTACGGCGGCTACAACGGCAAGATCACCGACGACTTCGGCTGGACGGCCGGTGTTCACGGCTATGTCTACCCCGGCGCCGATTTCAACAAGAACTCCGGGGCCACTGGCGCCACTCCCAGCGTCAAATACGACACCTTCGAGTGGAACGCGGGACTGTCCTATCAGTGGGCCAGCGTCAAGTATTCACGCCAACTGACGAACTGGTTCGGCGCGGATAAGGGCACCGGCTTCAAGAGCGACTCCAAGGGTTCGAGCTATCTCGAGGGCAATATCGCCTACGAGTTCATGCCCACCTGGACCCTCAACCTCCATGCTGCGCACACCGATGTCAAGGCAAAATTTGGAACGTTAGATCCCAGCTACAACGACTACCTTTTGGGCGTCACCAAGGGCTTCGAAGGCGGTTGGAGTGCACAGGCGGCTTATGCCAAGTCGAGCTACAAGGCCAATGCCTTCTGGAAGCCGACCGCATCTTTGGCCAATGCCACCTCGCTTAGCGATCCGGGTGAGGGACGACTGATCCTGACGGTCGGCAGAACTTTTTGAGCCAGGCTGAACAGGTGGTCAAGATCCCGCAAGCTGCAGGCGCGTGAAGACATGGGTTCCACAGGGCTCGGCCAGGGTTTCGCACTGCCTCATGCCCGCATCAAGGGTTTGCGTCAGCCCTTGGCCGCCTTCATACGCTTGAGCGTGCCTATTCCTTTCGCTTCGCCGGATGGCAAGCCCGTTTCGGAACTGCTCGCGCTGCTGGTGCCGGAGCAGGCTACGGAAGATCACTTGCAGATTCTGGCTGAAGCGGCTCAGATGTTCGGCGACCGGCGTTTTCGCGAGCAGCTGCGCCATCAGGGCGATGCTGCGAGCGTGGTCCGGGCCTTCGCCGATTGGCCCGCTGTCGCGGCATAGAGCTTGCCATGTCCGCGCTGACCATTTTGCCTGCGCAGAAAGCGGGCATCCTGGCCGAAGCGCTGTCCTATGTCCGCGGTATCCAGTGCATGGCCATTATGATCATGTAAGAAAATCATCGCGTCATGAACCGGCTATGCTGCTGCGGCATCGTCACGGACGCGGGTATAGGATAGCCTTCAAGTTCATCGAACTGGAAGCGCAATGACGTTCGCTAAGCTTACCGATTTGTTCAGCAACTTCGTCCGCTCGCGGGGCATGAAGCACAACTTCCGCCGCCTGAGCGTCAGCGATTTTCTCAAGCGTCCGATCGCCAGGAAGGACCTGCCACAGGTCGTCGCCATATCGCTCACGGAAGCAGCGATGAGCGATGTGGCGACAGTGCTGAGCGAACTCAAGTCTCACGCCGATGGCCTGACCGAGGCGCAGGCCGACGGCATCCGCGAGTTCGAGGGGCTGAACGAGGTCGAGCACGAGAAGCCGCTGCCATGGTGGAGACACTTGTGGCAGTGCTACCGAAATCCGTTCAGCTTGCTGCTCACGGTCTTGGCGGCAATCTCCTATTACACCGAAGACCTGAAGGCGACCATCGTCATCGGCTCGATGGTCGCGCTCGCCACGTTGATCCGTTTCTATGAAGAGTCGCGCTCGAACCGGGCGGCCGACAGGTTGAAGGAGATGGTCAGCAACAGGGCGACGGTGCTGCGCCGCGCTCGGGCGGAGCCGATGCTACAGCAATCACGCGCCTATTTCGGCATGGCCCTGCCCGTGTTGGCCCCAAGCAAGATCGAGTTACCGATCAAGATGCTCGTGCCCGGCGATGTCATCACGCTTTCTGCTGGCGACATGATTCCCGGAGACGTGCGCCTGTTGTCGGCCAAGGACCTGTTCATCAGCCAGGCGGCCATGACCGGCGAGTCGCTGCCGGTCGAGAAGTTCGCCGTGCTGCGCGATAGTATGCATGCCGCCAACCCGCTTGAACTCGACAACGTTTGTTTCATGGGCACCAATGTCGTGAGCGGCGCGGCTACGGCCGTTGTCCTGAGCACAGGCAATCGCACCTTGTTCGGGACGCTGGTGCGGCGGGTCTCGGCCGTCGAGCGCACCCCGACCTCGTTCCAGCAGGGCATCAACAAAGTAAGTTGGCTACTGGTGCGATTCATGCTGATCATGACGCCCATCGTGCTGGTGCTCAATGGGCTTACCAAAGGCGATTGGTTCGACGCGACGTTGTTTGCGATCTCCATTGCCATCGGCCTGACGCCGGAGATGTTGCCGATGATCGTAACGGCTACCCTGGCAAAAGGCGCCGTACATCTTTCGCGCAAGAAGGTTATCGTCAAGCGGCTCGACGCTGTCCAGAACTTCGGCGCCATGGACGTGCTCTGTACGGACAAGACCGGCACGCTGACGCAGGACAGAATCGTCCTTGAACGCCATACCGATGTGCTCGGCAATCCATCGGACGCGATACTTGAGCACGCTTACCTCAATAGCTACTACCAGACCGGCCTCAAGAACCTACTCGACGTGGCCGTACTCGATAGCGGCGCGTTGCGCAGCAAACTCGAACTTGCCACGAATTTCCACAAGATCGACGAGATTCCTTTCGACTTCCAGCGCCGGCGCATGTCGGTCATTGTGGCTGAGCGCAACGATAAGCATCGGCTGATCTGCAAGGGTGCGCTGGAAGAAGTCCTCGCGGTGTGTACGCACGTCCGCTTGGGAGAAGCAGATCGTCCGCTCGAACAAGAGTACTTGTCCCGCGTTCGCGAATTCACCGCGAGAATGAACGGCGAAGGGCTGCGGGTGGTTGCTGTGGCGGCCAAGGAAATGCCGCCGGTGAAAGAAGTGTATGGCGTTGCCGACGAGCGCGAGCTGACCTTGATCGGCTACATCGCGTTTCTCGATCCGCCCAAGGAGTCGACCGCGCCGGCGCTAAAGGCGCTGCGCGAGCACGGCATTACCGTGAAAGTATTGACCGGCGACAACGAGCTTGTGACGACAAAAATTTGTCGCGAAGTCGGCTTGCCGATGGATGGGGTGTTGCTGGGGTCCGCTATCGAGCCGATGAGCGACGCCGAATTGTCTCGCGCCGTCGAATCGACCAATGTCTTCGCCAGGCTGACGCCGACGCACAAGGAGCGCGTCGTCCGCGCGCTGCGCGCGAATGGTCACGTTGTCGGGTTTCTCGGCGATGGCATCAACGATGCACCGGCACTGCGCGCCGCGGACATCGGTATTTCGGTCGATTCGGCGGTGGATATAGCCAAGGAAGCCGCCGATCTGATCTTGCTCGAAAAAAGTCTGATGGTGCTGGAGGAGGGCGTGCTCGAAGGTCGACGCACTTCCGCCAACATGGTGAAGTACGTCAAGATGAGCGCCAGCTCCAACTTCGGCAATGTGTTCTCGGTGCTGGTGGCCAGCGTGTTCCTGCCGTTCTTGCCGATGTTGCCATTACAGCTTCTGGTGCAGAACCTGCTGTACGATTTCTCGCAAGTCGCCATTCCCTTCGATCACGTCGATGCCGAACAGTTGACCCTGCCGCAGCGTTGGAATCCGGGCGAGATCGGGCGTTTCATGGTTTTCTTCGGCCCGATCAGCTCGATCTTTGATATCGCCACGTTCGCGCTGATGTGGTTCGTCTTTGGGGCGAATAGTTCCGATTCTCAGACGCTCTTCCAATCCGGCTGGTTCGTCGAAGGTCTGCTGTCGCAAACTCTGATCGTGCATATGATCCGCACGCGCAAGATTCCGTTCCTGCAGAGTCGCGCCGCGTGGCCGCTACTGCTTGGCACCTCGTGTATTGTTGCGCTCGGAATATTTTTGCCGCTCAGCCCGATCGCCAGTTACTTCAAGTTGCAGCCTCTCCCGTGGCCATATTTCGCATGGCTCGTCGTCGTGTTGGTAGCGTATGTCGGGCTCACGCAAATGATGAAGCGGTTTTATAGTCGACGCTATGGCTGGCAGTAGCGGCTTGGGCAAGCGGCTACGGCCGTTACTCAACGGAGCGCAATATTTGTCAAGATCTTTATACCGCAGCCCCCAAGTTTTTCCAGAATATTTAAATCGCTTTGCCTATCATCCAGTTTGTCATAACCAGTATCGGAGGCAAACAATGGATCTCTTTTATCGCGCAGGCATGCTTTTGTCCTTTGTCCTGCTTGGTGCGCGCCGTGCTGCCCATAGACCACGGAGGCTAAGATGAATTCCATCGCCCACATCGGCGTGGACATCCACAACGGAATATTCCACGTTCTTGTCCGACGCACCGGGCAAAATCCGGCGAGCGTCAGTTTTCCTTCGGACGAGAAGGGAACCGATATGTTGAAGCGTTACGTCGCCAATATTCGTGAGCCGGTCAAGCTTGCCATCGCCGTCAGCGCTGCCACCATCGGCATTGCGCTGGCCTTGGGTGAACCACCCGAGCGTGAAGTGTTTCTGGTGTTTCCGCTGGTGGCCGATCAGGCGGCGGCCCTCGCCAGTTTCGCGGCACGTCCGGTCTGAGGCGATCACGCCGTGGCCACCCACATCTGTCCGGTATGCGGCCTCGCTCACGAGGTGCATCCTATCCTCCACGTCCTTGCCTATGGGCACCAACTGACCTGTTCCCCCCGTTGCAAGAACGATTTCCCCCAGGTCGTCAGGAAGCGCATACTCGCTGAAATGGCCGCTGGTACGAGCGCCCCGGCTGACTCTGGGTCTTGAAGGAACTCTTCGCATGAGCGACACCCGCCCCGATCCCGACCAACTCCTCGACCGGATCAAGGAAGATGAGCTTCGGGCCGCGCGCGGCAAGCTGAAGATATTCTTCGGCGCTTCGGCCGGTGTCGGCAAAACCTACGCCATGCTCTCGGCGGCGAGCCAGCAATTGCAGCAAGGCCGGGACGTGGTCATCGGCATCGTCGAGACCCACGGCCGCAGGGAAACCGAAGCCATGCTCGAAGGATTGGAGCGGCTGCCCTTGAAGGACGTCCCTTACCGCGACAAAGTGTTGCGGGAATTCGACATCGACGGCGCCCTGGTGCGCAAGCCCGCATTGATCCTGATGGACGAACTGGCCCACTCCAACGTCCCCGGTTCGCGTCATCCGAAGCGCTGGCAGGACGTCGAGGAACTGCTGGCGGCCGGGATCGATGTTTATTCCACGGTGAATGTCCAGCACCTGGAAACCCTCAACGATGTCGTCGGCGGCATCACCGGCATCCGCGTCTGGGAAACCGTGCCCGACCATGTCTTCGATGTTGCCGACGAAATCGTCCTGGTCGATCTGCCACCCGACGAGCTGCTGCAACGCCTGAAGGAAGGCAAGGTCTATCTTCCGCACCAGGCCGAACGCGCCATCGAGAACTTTTTCCGCAAGGGCAATCTGATCGCCTTGCGCGAACTCGCCTTGCGCCGCACCGCGGATCGCGTCGATAACCAGATGCTCCAGTACCGGCGCGACAAGTCCGTGGCGGCGGTATGGCAGACCCGGGATTCGCTGCTGGCCTGCGTCGGACCCGGCGAGGGCGCCGACCGGGTCATCCGCAGCGCCGCCCGCATGGCCACGCGCCTCGATGTGCCGTGGCATGCGGTGTATGTCGAGACGCCAGAATTGCAGCGCTTGTCCGAGAGCCAGCGTCTGCGCATTCTCAAGAACGTCAAGCTGGCGCAGGAGATGGGCGCCGAGACGGCGACGCTATCCGGCAGCGACGCCGTCGAAACGGTGGTGGCCTACGCTCGGGACCACAACCTCTCCAGAGTGATCGTCGGGCGCGACCATGAGCGCTCGTGGCGGCCGTGGTACCGGTCGGTCGCCGATCGCGTTGGTCATTGGGCGCCCGATCTCGAGGTCATCCAGGTGGCGCGGGACGAAAGCCAGGCCAGGAAGCCCGCCGCCGATCGCTACGAAGAGTCGTGGCTGGAACGCTTGAAGGCGCCGTGGCAGTCTTTCGCCATGAGCGCGGCCATCTGCGGCCTGGCGACGGCGATTGCCGCGCCGCTGCATTCGGTGTTCGATCTGGCCAATATCGCCATGCTCTTCCTGCTCGCGGTTCTCCTGGTCTCGGTCCGTTACGGCCTCGGGCCTTCGGTCATGGCCACCTTCTTGAACGTTGCCGCCTTCGACTTCTTCTACGTGCCGCCACGCTATTCCTTCGCGGTCAGCGACGTGCAATACCTGATGACCTTCGCCGTCATGCTCGCGGTCGGTCTGGTCACCGCCCAACTCACCACGGGATTGAAGTATCAGGCTCGTATAGCCGGCCGGCGCGAGCAGCGGGTGCGCGCCCTTTACGAAATGTCCCGCGATCTTTCGGGCGCGCTGATGCCGGAACAGATTGCCGAAATCAGCCAGCGCTTTGCCGAAACCGAATTCGGCGCCAGGGCCGTCATCCTTCTGGCCGACGACAATGACCGGCTGGCCGAGCCGGTCCATGTGCCGGGCGGCAGCCTGGTCGTCGATCCCGGCATCGGCCAGTGGGCATACGACCATGGCGACTATGCCGGCTGCGGCACGGACACCCTGGCGGGCAGCCCGATACTCTACGTGCCGCTGAAGGCGCCGATGCGCACCCGCGGCGTGCTGGCGCTGGAACCGAAGGATCCCCGGCGCTTGATGGCGCCCGAACAGGGGCGCCTGCTCGACACCTTCGCCCGACTGATCGCCATCTCCCTGGAACGCGTCCATTACGTCGATGTTGCCCAGAGCACCACCGTGCAGATGGAGTCGGAACGCCTGCGCAACTCGCTGCTGTCGGCGATCTCTCACGACCTGCGCACGCCGCTGGCGGCATTGGTCGGGCTGGCCGACTCGATGGCGATGACCAAGCCGGCGCCGACCGGGGAGCAGGTCGACATTGCCGTCTCGATGCGCGAGGAAGCCTTGCGCATGAACGCACTGGTGAACAACCTGCTCGACATGGCGCGCCTGCAGTCGGGCGCGGTCAAGCTGAACCGGCAATGGCAGCCGCTGGAAGAAGTCGTCGGCAGTGCCCTGAAGTCGGTTCGTTCCAGCCTGGTCGAGCATCGCGTCAGCGTCGAATTGCCGGAGGATTTGCCGCTCCTGGAACTGGATGCGGTGCTGATCGAACGGGTGTTTTGCAACCTGCTCGACAACGCCGCAAAATATACGCCGAACGGCAGTTCGATCGCGATCGGCGCCGCGGCCTCCGGGGCCAGCGTCGAGGTCTGGGTGGCCGATAACGGCCCTGGCTTGCCGGCCGGCAAGGAAGAGATGATCTTCAAGAAGTTCGAGCGCGGCCAGAAGGAAAGCGCGACCTCGGGCGTCGGCCTGGGACTGGCAATCTGCCGCGCCATCATCGAAGCGCATGGCGGTCGCATTCGTGCCGAGAATCGTCGCGACGGGGGCGCGCGTTTCGTGTTCACCCTGCCGCGCGGCAATCCTCCCGCGGTCGACCATGCGGAAGACGAGGCGCTAAGCGGCGAAGAATCGAGATGACCGAACCGGTGCCCGTGATCGTCGTGATCGAGGACGAGCCGAAGATCAGACGCTTCGTCAGGATGTCGCTGGAGGCGGAAGGCTATCTGGTGTTCGAGGCCGATTCGGTGCAGCGCGGCCTGATCGAGGCCGGCACGCGCCAGCCGGACATGGTGGTGCTCGATCTCGGCCTGCCCGACGGCGACGGCGTCGACTTCATCCGCGATCTGCGCGCCTGGGCGGAAATTCCTATCATCGTGCTTTCGGCGCGGACGACCGAAGCGGACAAGGTGGCCGCCCTGGATGCCGGCGCCGACGACTACCTGACCAAGCCCTTCGGCGCGGCGGAACTGCTGGCCCGTGTTCGCGCCCAGTTGCGCCGCCGCTCCCATGCTGGCGGCACGCCCGGCACGGTGTTCGAGTTCGGCAAGACCCGGATCGACCTGGGCAAGCGCGTCGTCGAACGGGACGGAAAGCCCCTGCACCTGACGCCGATCGAATACCGCCTGCTCTCCTATCTGATCGCCCATCCGGACAGCGTCCTGACCCATCGCCAACTGCTCAAGAACGTCTGGGGGCCGTCACACGCCGACGACAGCCATTACGTTCGGGTCTACATGGGCCACCTGCGGCGCAAGCTCGAAGACGATCCCTCGCAGCCGCAGCACATCGTCACCGAAGCCGGCGTCGGCTACCGCTTCATCGTTTGAGCCGGCAAGCGTCGCGCGTGGCTGCTGTGCTGACTCATTGGCAAAATCAGGCAGTGAGTTCGCGCGACGTGATCTTGTAGCGGAAGCCGTCCGGATCGAGACTGTCGAAGCGACCGGCGGCATTCTCACCCTGCGGATACATCAGGAAGGGAATGGCCGGACCGGCGGAGCCCGGCAGTTTCAGATCGTGCGCGGCATTGAAGGCCAGCCAGTTGCCTTCCCAGGCGCCGAAGAGTTTCTTCCGGGCGGCCACCACCAGATCGTCCTTGAGCGTCAGCCCGGGCTTCTCCTCGAGCACCACCTTGCGCACGTCGGCCGGATCGACCGGCACCCAGCCGAAGCCCGACAGCCACACTTCGGCGCGGCAGTGCTGGGCGCGGCTGATCTCGCCGCTCTTGCCCAGACTCTTGTAGCCGAAGCGCGAATCGGCGACGCGGATGCCGTAGAGGTCGCGTGCGGGGATGCCTGCGGCACGGACCAGGCCGACAAAGAGCGCGTTGAGGTCGGCGCACTTGCCCGAGAGATTGCCGGTTTCCAGCATCCCGCGGATGTCGCCGGTGCCGCAGCCGCGCGTCTTCGGATTGCGTTCGGTATTCTCGACCACCCACTCGTAGATGGCCCGGGTCCGGTCCAGGTCGGTCCTGGCGCCGCGGGTGATTTCCTGCGAGGTCTTCCTGACGATGCCATCGGTGGGCAGCATCTCGGTCGGTCGGGTATAGAGCCTGGCCAGGTCCGGGGCTAGCGCCGCGACCTTGCCCGGCTGGGTCAGATCGATGGCCCGGTCGCGGCTACTGAAGCGGCTGGTCACCTCGATCACCGGCGCCGCTGCCCCGGCCGGCCAAGTGGCCGCGAGCATCTTGGCGCCGTAGCGGCCGCTCTCTTCTATCGTCACCTGGCTGGCATTGCCTTGCCAAAGATTGCCCATGGTTTTGCTCCAGGCCGCTTCGTCCATCGCCGGCAGCGGCAGCCAGATGCGCGCGGCGCTCGCGCTCGCGGCCGCTTCGACGCGCGTGGTCACCTCGAAGACGCGCCAGCCATAGTCCGGCGACGGCTGGAAGCCGTTTTCGACAGCGTCGGCGAAACGCGGTGCGCTTAGCGCGCCGGCGGTGAGCAGGCTGGCGGCTTTGATGAAATTGCGACGATCCATGGGTTACTCCGGGTTATTTGAAGAGGGTTTTCAATTGTTCGTCGATCGCGGCGGCGTCCCAGTCGATAGGGCCCTGGCCGCGCAGGCGGATGCGGTGGCGACGGTCGAGGATCACCGTGGACGGCAGCGCCCGGGCGGACCACGACCGGCTGATGACCTGCTCGTGATCGCTGACCACCGGCAGGTCCGCCGAGATCTCCCAGAAGAAGTCCTCGACGTTGGTCGGGTTGTCGGCGACCGCGACGGTGATCACCGACAGCCCCCGGTCGCGCCAGCGCTCCGACAGGCGCTGCAGCGCGGGCATCTCCTCGCGGCAGGGCGCGCACCACGAGGCCCAGAAGTTGATGACGACGGCGCGCCCTTGTTGCGTCGCGAGCGCATCGTGCAGGCGCCGGTCGGCCGATTTCGGCAAGGGCCCGGCGGGTACGACGACGAGTCCGGTGACCAATTCCGCGGAGTGAGCCAGCCCCGGAGTTAGCCCCAGCGCCAGCGTCGCCAGCGCGAGTGCCAGGAACAGTAGGCGCAGTGGCGACGACCTGCCTGCGATCAAGGCGAGATTCACGGTGCGATTCAAGGCACGATTCACGGTGCGGCGGGCGCCACCGATGCGTTCATGATGCCATGCCGTGCCAGGGATTCCTTGACGAAGCCTGAGGCCTTCATTTCCTCGACGAATCCGGCCAGATAGCGGGCGCCGGCGGGCCGCCCGGCCGGCATCGCCATAGCCTGGTTGATGACCATGAAGCGGCCGTCGAGCAGGCGCAGGCCGGGGATCCGTTTGGCATCTGCTTGGAGCTGCTGTGTTATGCCTGCGGCGACTTCGTACCCTTGCGCGAGCATCACGTTCGTCACCTCGGGCGAGGTCGGCGCGCGAACGAGTTCCGCGTGCTTGATTTCGCGCGCCAGGAACAAGTCGTAGACGCTGCCCTTGCCTACCGCGACGCGCACGCCGGGGCGGTCGACTTCGGCGTTGCTCCTGATCGGCGAGTCCTGCCTGACCAGGTAGGAGCCCTCGATCACGACATAGGCGGCGGAAAAGGAGATGCCGACCGCGCGTTCCGGATCGATCGCGACAAAGCCCACATCCCACTCCTGGTTCCTGGCCGCCTCGACGACCTTGCCCGCCGCGTTGTAGACCACCAGTTCCAGCGGCACCTCCAGGCGACGGGCGAGTTCGCGCGCGAGGTCGACCGATACCCCCTGCGGCTCGCCGCCTGCCGCGTTCCGCGTCGCCAGGATCGGGTTGCCGACGTTGATCGCGGCGCGCAGCTTGCCGCTGGGCGCCAGTTCCCGGGCGGCAGCGCTGTCGGGCGAAGCGGCGGCGGCGCTGCAGAGCGCACCGGCCGCGAGTAACGCCAGACAGCAATGCTTGAACGCGGTGACGATCATCGGCTTGCCTTTCAAAGGGTCGCAAAGGGCTGGAAAGCGTCGCATTTTATCCTGTTGGCTAAGACTCGTTACTAGTGCCCTGGGTTGTCTGGAAGACAACCCAGGGCACTTGTGCCAGCGAAGCAGGTGCGAGGTCTGGTAAAGCACGGCGATTTCTGATCAAATTCGCCGCTATCGACAACTAGGCAGTTCGACAAAATCGACTATGGAAACGCCCATGAATATTTACCTATGCGGACAAAAGTACTTCGGCGCTGAAGTATTCAAGGCCTTGCGCGCGGCGGGGCAGAATATCGTCGGCGTTTCGGCGCCGGCGGAGGACCGCCTGCGCGCCGAGGCGGAATCCTGCGGCGTGCCCTGGATGAAGTCCGGCCTGCTCCAGGCCGAGACGATGCCTGCCGGCGTCGATCTGATCGTGGCCGCGCATGCGCACGATTTCATCACCGAGCCGACCCGGTCGGCCGCGAAATACGGCGCCATCGGCTATCACCCGTCGCTGCTGCCGCTGCATCGCGGCAAGGACGCGCTGAGATGGACCATCATCAAGGGCGACAAGGTCGCCGGCGGATCGGTGTACTGGCTGTCCGATGTCATGGATGGCGGGCCGATCGCGGCGCAGGAACATGTCTTCGTCCTGCCCGGCGACACGGCGGAGGAACTTTGGCGCCGCGACCTGGCACCGCTGGGCATCAAGCTGCTCTGCGCCGTCTGCCATGACATCGCCGGCGGCCGCATCGTCAAGCGCGTGCAGAACGAAAGCATCGCGACCTCGGAACCGACGATCAAGTAATCGGGATCTGAACTACCGAGTGCGGATATCCACCGCCAAGATCTGGATTGCCGCGTCGCTGCGCTCCTCGCAAAGACCCTAGAGGTATGCTTCTCCGTCTGGGGTCTTCCCACTGGGACTTCCTTCGGTCGTCGCGAGCCCCGCAGGGGCGTGGCGATCCAGCTTTCAGTTTTTCGGCAACGATTGCTTCAGGAATTTGACTCGGTCAATAGCGACACTTCGAGCAGGGCGCGGCGTTTCAGCCAGGGGCTGGGCCGGTAGCGCGGGTCGCCGTAGAAGGCCTGCAGCGCTTCGAGTATCGCCAGGATGTTTTTCGCGCCCAGGGCGTCGCCGAAGGCCAGCGGGCCCTTGGGGTAGCCCAGACCTAGCGCCACCGCGCGATCGATGTCGGCAGGCGCGGCGATGCCTTGCTGGGCGATGTCGCAGGCGATGTTGACGATGCAGGCGACGATGCGCTGGCTGATCAGGCCGGCGCTGTCCGCGATCACCGTGACCGGCACACCATCGGCCGCGAACAGGCCGTGGGCGGCGTCGCGTGCGGCCTTCGTGGTCAGCGGCGTGGTCATCACGGTGCGCCGTTTGGCCAGGCCGAACAGGCAGTCGATGGCCACGGTGCGCGAGGCATCGAGACCCTGGGAGAGACACAGGGTGGTGGCATCCTGGCCGAGCGGCGTGACCACGCAGAGCGCGTCCTCGGCCGGCCGCCGGCCGCGGTCCAGGACGCCGCCGAGGGCGGTCACCAGTGCCGCGACGGCATTGCCCCAGTCGGGAATCGTCTGGCTGATCCAGACCCGCGCCGGGCGCGCCGCGGGCACCGGTGCCGCGGCGATCGGCTGCATCTGGTTGTCGACATAGCGGTAGAAGCCTTGACCGGTCTTGCGTCCGAGCAGGCCGCCGGCCAGACGTTGCGCGGCCAGGGGCGAGGGCCGGTAGCGCGGCTCTTGGTAATACTGGTGGTAGATCGATTCCATCACCGGCTGCGAGACGTCGAGGCCGGTCAGGTCCATCAGCTCGAATGGCCCCATGCGGAAGCCGGCGGCCTCGCGCATCACCTGGTCGATCGCGTGGCAGGGGGCGATCCCTTCGGAGAGGCAGCGCAGCGCTTCGGTGACCAGGCCGCGCCCGGCATGGTTGACGATGAAGCCCGGCGTGTCGAGGGTGCGCACCGCCGTGTGGCCCATGCGCCGGCCCAATGCGAGCAGCGTTTCGGATACCCAGGGCGCGGTGGCCAGTCCCTCGATGACCTCGACGATCTTCATCAGCGGCACCGGATTGAAGAAGTGGAAGCCGCCCACCCGTTCCGGCCGCTTGCAGGCGGCGGCGATGACCGTGACCGAGAGCGACGAGGTATTGGTGGCGAGCAGGCAGTCGGGCGCGACGATGGCTTCCAGTTGCGCAAACAGTTGGCGCTTGACTTCGAGGTTCTCGACGATGGCCTCGATCACCACCTGCGCCCGCGACAGTTCTTCGAGGCCGGTGACCACTTCGAGCCGGGCTGCGGCTGCGGCTGCCGCCTCGGCGCTGATCTTGCCGCGCTCCGCCAGTTTTTCCAGCGTAGCGACGACGCTCGCCCGGGCTGCTCCGGCGGCGCCGGCCTGCGCGTCGCAGAGCAGCACGGTGATGCCGGCCTGGGCCGCGATCTGGGCAATGCCGCGGCCCATTGCGCCGGTACCGACGATGGCCAGGGTTTGAATATCAATCGACATGAATTTTCCTCGGGGCATTGTAGGTCGGCCTTTCGATGGAGACACCCGAACGGGTGCAGCCCGACCAATACGATTTACAGTGTTACCAGAACTTCCACCATGGCGCCGGACGCTCCAGGCCGTATTCCAGGAATCCGCTTTTCGGGAAGTTCAGGCGCATCACGCGTTCGCTGTCGTCGCGCAAATCGTTCAGTCCCATGGCATCGTAGGACTTGATCATCAGGTAGAGCGCCTCTTCGCCGGCCGGGGCTTCGGGGAAGCTCTTGAGCGCTCCCTGCGCGCGATTGACCGGGGCGATATAGGCGCGGCGATTCATGTAGTAGCGCGCCACATGCACCTCGTGGGAGGCCAGGGCGTTGACCAGATATTTCATCCGCGCGGTGGCGTCGGCGGCATACTTGCTGTCGGGAAACTTGGTCAGCAATTCCTTGAAGGTTTCGAACGATTCACGGGCCGCCTTGGGATCGCGTTCCGACAAATCCTGATTGCTGATATTGCCGAACAGGCCGAGATCCTCGTTGAAATTGACCAGGCCTTTGAGGTAGTAGGCGTAATCCACGCTCGGGTGGTTGGGATGCAGGCGGATGAAGCGATCGCAGGCGCTGATCGCCGCGGCGGCATCCGAAAGCCGGAAGTGGGCGTAGGCGATTTCCAGCTGGGCCTGTTGCGCGTAACGGCCGTAGGGATAGCGCGACTCGAGTTTCTCGAAAAGCTTGATGGCCTTGTCGAAGGCGCCATCGCCCATCGCATCCTTGGCCTCGCTGTAGAGTTTTTCCGCAGTCCAGCCGGCGGTTTCGTCGACCACCTCGGGCAGCAGTCCGCAGCCCGCGAACAGGGTGGTCAGAAGGAGCGCGAAAATTACCGCTACTGCCGGTAGCGCCGGTACACTACGCATGATGAATGTCCCACAATCGAATCGCGCCGATTATAGCGCAAGCGCTCCCGCCACTTTCGTGGCGCCTGCCGAATGCGCCGGCCTGCGCCTGGACCAGGCGCTGGCGCGGATCTTTCCGGAGCATTCGCGCAGCCGCTTGCAGGCCTGGTTGCGCGAAGGGCGGGTGCGCGTCGAGGGCGTCGCGGTGGTGGACGTCAGGCACAAGATCTGGGGCGGCGAGAAGATCGAACTGGCAGCGGCCGTCGACCCGTGCTCGTTGCCGGATGCGGCCGAGGACATTGCCCTGGCCATCGTCCATGAAGACGAGGCGATCCTGGTCATCAACAAACCCGCCGGGCTGGTGGTCCATCCGGGCAGCGGCAACCGGGCCGGCACCCTGCTCAATGCGCTGCTCCATCACCAGCCGCAACTGGCCGGCATTCCCCGCGCCGGTATCGTCCATCGCCTCGACAAGGAAACCAGCGGACTGCTGGTGGTGGCCAAGACCCTGGAGGCGCAGACCGACCTGGTGCGCCAGTTGCAGGCGCGTAGCGTGAAGCGTCATTACCTGGCGCTGGTCCATGGCCAGGTGCCGCGCGCCGGCACGGTCGATGCGGCAATCGGCCGTCATCCGACGATACGGGTCAGGATGGCGGTGAACCTGCATGGGCGCGAGGCCCGCACCCATTATTCGCCGCTCGAAGTCTTCGAGCATGCGACCCTGCTCGAATGCCGGCTGGAAACCGGGCGCACCCATCAGATCCGCGTGCATATGGCCGCGATCGGCCATCCGCTGGTCGGCGATCCGACCTACGGCAAGCGCGCCGTTGCCAAAGCGCATCCGGCTGTCCACGCCTTTCCGCGCCAGGCCTTGCACGCCTGGCGTCTGGCGCTGCTGCATCCGTCGGACCGTGCCGAACTCGCCTGGGAAGCGCCGCCGCCGGAGGATTTCAGCGCATTGCTTGAGGCGCTGCGGGCAAGTTGAAGCCGGAGCCGATTTTGCCGATTTTACCTATTGTTCCCGATTGGCCGGCGCCGCACGGCGTGCGCGCCCTGGCCAGCAGTCGCGCCGGCGGCGTGAGCGTCGCGGCTTATGCCGGACTCAACCTGGCGACGCATGTCGGCGACGATCCCGAGGCTGTGGCGGACAACCGCCGGCAACTCGCCTGCCTGCTGCCGGCCGAGCCGCTCTGGCTCTCCCAGGTGCACGGCACGCGGGTGCAGGCCGCCGCAGACTACACGCCGGGAGTAAACGCCGATGCCTGCGTCGCGCGCAGTCCCGGCCAGGTCTGCGCGGTGCTCTGCGCCGATTGCCTGCCGGTGCTCTTCTGCGACGATGGCGGGACCGTGGTCGGTGCCGCGCACGCTGGCTGGCGCGGCCTGGCCGCGGGCGTGCTGGAGGCCACGGTGGCCGCCATGGAGGTGGCGCCGGGAAGCCTGATGGCCTGGCTCGGGCCGGCGATCGCCCAGCCGGCATTCGAGGTCGGCGACGAGGTCCGCGCTGCCTTCGTCGCTCACGATCCGCGGGCGGCCGGCGCCTTCCTTGCCGAAGGCAACGGCAAGTGGCGCTGCGACCTGACCGCGTTGGCCCGACTGCGCCTGGCGGCGGCCGGCGTGACGCGGCTTTATGGCGGCGGTCTATGCACCTTCAGCGACCCGCGTCGCTTCTATTCCTATCGCAGAGACGGCGTTACCGGGCGGATGGCTAGCCTGATCTGGCTTGATTGAAGAAAACATGTTCACCACCAAGGACACCAAGGGCACCAAGAAAAGCAGGTCTTTATCTTGCAGTCCCACCCAGGAAATTTTCATCGGGAAGTGAGGTTCAGTCACATTTTGGCTGCTCGGTTCACCTTGGTGTCCTTGGCGTCCTTGGTGGTGAGAAAGGCATTTTTAATCTGGCTTGACACTGCCAATGGTGCAGTGCAAAATCGACCCCGTTTTGCCCTTTCGGGCTGGCCAAAAGGAATAGCGGATGTCGGCAGCGCCCGAACCCTCGGAACTCGCCCGGTTGCAGCAGGAATTTGCCGCCCGTCACGCGCAGTTGTGGGCGGCCCAACTGCAGCGGTCCCCCGGCTGCCCGGCGCCGGCGGTGGCCTTGCCGGCGCTCGCCGACCGGCGCTTTGCCGCGCCCGAATGGGCCGAAAGCCCGGTCTTCGATTACCTGCGCCAGGCCTACCTGCTCAACGCCGAATTTTTCGCCAGGATGGCCGAGACCATGCCCGCGGAAGATGCGGCGGCGAAGAACCGCCTGCGTTTCCTGACCCGGCAGTTCATCGATGCCATGGCGCCGTCGAATTTCGCGGCGACCAATCCCGAGTTCATCAAGACCGCCGTGGCGACCGAGGGCAGGAGCATCACCGTCGGCCTGCAGAATCTGATCGCCGACATCGGCAAGGGCAGCATCTCGATGTCCGACGAAGCCGCTTTCGAGGTCGGCCGCAATCTGGCCAATACCCCCGGCGCCGTGGTCTTCGAGAACGATCTGATGCAGCTGATCCAGTACTCGCCGCTCACCGACAAGGTCGGCCAGCGGCCCCTGGTGATGGTGCCGCCGTGCATCAATAAATATTACATCCTCGACCTGCAGCCGGAGAATTCCCTGGTCCGCTACGCGCTGGAGCAGGGCAACACGGTGTTCATGGTGTCCTGGGTGAATCCCAAGGCGGATCTCGGCCACCTCGCCTGGGATGACTATATCGAGCGCGGTGCGCTCACGGCGCTCAAGGTGGCCAGCGAGATCTGCGCGGTGAAACAGGTCAATGCCCTGGGCTTCTGCGTCGGTGGCACCATCCTGGCCTCGGCGCTGGCGGTGGCCAAGGCGCGCGGCGAGGATCCGGTGGCCTCGCTGACCCTGCTCACGACGCTGCTCGACTTCTCGGAGCCGGGCGAACTCGGCTGTTTCATCGACGAGGCGTCGGTGGCGCAGCGCGAATCCAGCATCGGCCAGGGCGGTCTGCTCCACGGCCGCGAACTGTCCTCGGTGTTCTCCAGCCTGCGCGCCAACGACCTGATCTGGCAGTACGTCGTCGGCAACTATCTGAAGGGCGGCAAACCGCCGGCCTTCGATCTGCTCTACTGGAATTCCGACAGCACCAGCCTGCCGGGTCCGTTCGCCGCCTGGTATCTGCGCAAGCTGTATCTTGAAAACCAGTTGCGCGACCCGGGCCGGCTGGAGATGTGCGGCGTCAAGGTGGATCTCGGTAGCCTCGACATGCCGGCCTTCCTCTATGCGTCGCGCGAGGATCACATCGTGCCCTGGAAGACGTCCTATCTGTCGCGCGGCCTGATCAAGGGCCCCAGCCGTTTCGTGCTCGGCGCCAGCGGACATATTGCCGGCGTGATCAATCCGCCGGCGAAAGGCAAGCGCAGCCACTGGGTTGCCGGGGACGGCGATAGCGCTGGCAGCGCCGAGCAGTGGTTCGCCGCCGCGACGGAACATCCGGGCAGCTGGTGGCCGCTCTGGAGCGAGTGGCTGGCGGGATTCGCCGGCAACAGCCGCGCCGCGCGCAAGCAACTCGGCAACAAGCGTCATGCCGCGCTGGAGCCGGCGCCGGGGCGCTATGTCAAGGAGAAAGCGGCGTAAGATGACGCCTGACTTTCCCCCATAATAGGAGACATAGCATGCAAAGAGTGGCGCTGGTGACGGGTGGCATGGGCGGTTTGGGCGAGGCGATCTGTATCAAGCTCGCGGCACTCGGCTACAAGGTGGTGACCACATACAGTCCGAGCAATACCAAGGCGAATGATTGGCTGCAAACCATGAACAACATGGGTTTCGGCTTCAAGGGCTACCCCTGCGACGTCGGCGATTACGATTCCTGCAAGGACTGCATCGCGCAGATATTCAATGATGTCGGCGCGGTCGACGTGCTGGTCAATAACGCCGGCATTACCCGCGACATGACCTTCAAGAAAATGTCCAAGAATGACTGGGACGTGGTGATGCGGACCAATCTCGATTCGGTCTTCAACATGACCAAGCAGGTCATGGACGGCATGATGGAGCGCAACTGGGGCCGGGTCATCAACATCTCCTCGGTGAATGGCCAGAAGGGCGCCTTCGGCCAGACCAATTACGCCGCGGCCAAGGCCGGTATGCACGGTTTCACCAAGTCGTTGGCCCTGGAAGTGGCGAAGAAGGGCGTGACGGTCAACACCATTTCCCCGGGCTATATCGGCACCAAGATGGTCATGGCGATTCCCCAGGAAGTGCTGGAGTCGAAGATCCTGCCGCAGATTCCGATGACGCGTCTGGGCAAACCGGAAGAAGTGGCGGGCCTGGTGGCCTACCTCTCCTCCGACGAAGCGGCCTTCGTCACCGGCGCCAATATTTCGATCAACGGCGGCCAGCACATGTTCTGA
The DNA here is from genome assembly GCA_903832735.1 of uncultured Sterolibacterium sp. Classification (GTDB taxonomy): domain Bacteria; phylum Pseudomonadota; class Gammaproteobacteria; order Burkholderiales; family Rhodocyclaceae; genus CAIYYX01. Next base: position 32,356 of record CAILCO010000109.1, on the reverse strand, counting down.
ACGTGCGGCCCGCCTGCAAGGTTTTTTAGTAGCCAAGGAAGCAGATGATGTCGAAGAAAATTGCGCTGATAACCGGCGGTATGGGCGGGCTGGGCACGGCGATTTGCAAGGCGCTGGCCGCCGATGGTTTCATCATGGTGGCCAACTGCCTGCCTGGCTTTCCGCAGAAGGACGACTGGCTGGCCAGGACTCGCGCCGAGGGCTACGATTTCCATGCCGCCGAAGGCGACGTCGCCGACTACGAGTCGTGCGCCGCGATGGTGAAGAAGATCGAGGCCGAGATCGGCCCGGTCGACGTGCTGGTGAACAACGCCGGCATCACCCGCGACGGCATGTTTCGCAAGATGGGCAAGGGCGACTGGGACGCGGTGCTGGCGACCAACCTCGACTCCGTATTCAACGTCACCCATCAGGTCCTTCAGGGCATGGCCGAGCGCGGTTGGGGACGGGTGATCAATATGTCCTCGGTCAATGGCGTCAAGGGCCAGTTCGGCCAGGCCAATTATTCCGCGGCCAAGGCCGGCATACTCGGCTTCACCAAGGCCATCGCCCAGGAAATGGCGACCAAGGGCGTCACCGTCAATGCCATCGCGCCGGGCTACATCGGCACCGACATGGTCATGGCGATCAAGCCCGAAGTGCGCGAGCAGATCGTCGCCACGATACCCATGGGGCGGTTGGGCAAGCCCGAGGAAATCGGCCATCTGGTGCGCTACCTGGCTTCCGACCTGGCCGGTTTCATGACCGGCGCGACACTCAACATCAACGGCGGATTGCACATGTACTGAGCTGAGGTGGCACTAGAGCGTAGGTCGGGCTTCAGCCCGACCTACGTGGTAGGATGAACGCAGTCCCGGAGGAGTCAAGGCATGGCTGAAAAATTGCGACTGATCAAAAAATATCCGAATCGCCGCCTCTACGACACCCAGACCAGCACCTACATCACGCTGGTCGACGTCAAAAGCCTGGTGCTCGAGCACCAGGAGTTCCAGGTCGTCGACGCCAAGACCGGCGATGACCTGACGCGCAGCATTCTCATGCAGATCATCCTCGAGGAAGAGGCGGGCGGTTCGCCGATGTTCACCAGCGACCTGCTCTCGCAGATGATCCGTTTCTACGGCAATGCCATGCAGGGCATGATGGGCAAGTATCTGGAGGGCAACATCAAGGCCTTTTCCGGCATGCAGGCCAAGTTGAAGGATCAGGCGCGCACGCTCTACGGCGACAAGGCCGTGCCCTCCGGCGACCTCTGGGCGCAGTTCCTCAATTTCCAGGGGCCGGCGATGCAGAACATGATGAGCGCCTACATGGAGCAGAGCCAGACGGTGTTCCAGCAGATGCAGGAACAGATCCAGGGCCAGACGCGCAACCTGTTCTCGGGCTTCCAGTTTCCCGGCGTCAAGCCCCCCGCCGACGAGAAGATCAAGAAGTAGCCACTAGCGCCGGCTCAGGGACCGCAGCAAGGTCGCAAACAGGGTGTCCGGGTCAAAAGGTTTGACCAGGAAGTCGGTCATCCCGGCATCGAAACAACGCGCCTTGTCCTCGACAAAGGCGTTGGCGGTCATGGCAATGATCGGCGTTTCCCGGTGTCCAGGGAGTTCGCGGATCTGCCGAGTCGCCTCCAGTCCATTGACCTTGGGCATCTGCATGTCCATGAAGATGGCGGCATATCGCATTTCTTGCGCCAGGGTTACGGCCTCCGCCCCATCATCGGCGGTGTCCACGACAAGACCGACCGCCTCCAGTTGAAACTTCGCAACCTCCCGGTTGATCGGTTCGTCGTCCACGACCAGGATGCGCTTGCCATGGTGGCGCTGCACTACCAGTTGCTCGGCATCGATCCTCGATTCCTGTTCAGGCTGGGCGGATCGACGGCGTTCTTCAAGCTTCTTCAGGATCGCGGTGAACCAAAAGGTGCTGCCTACGCCCGGGATGCTCTCGGCTCCTGCTGTGCCGCCCATCATTTCCGCCAGGCGTCGGGTGATCGCCAGGCCCAGGCCGGTGCCGCCATGCTTGCGGGTCATCGAGTTGTCGCCCTGCTCGAAGGATCTGAAGAGTCGGGGCAAGGCTTCCGGGGCGATGCCGATACCGGTGTCGATGACCTCGAAACGCACCATCACTGAATCGGCGGTCTCTTCCTGCTTTAGGGTACGAAGCGTCACTGTGCCTCGCTCGGTGAATTTGACGGCGTTACTCGCATAGTTAAGTAAAGCCTGCTGCAGGCGCATGGAGTCGCCCACCAAGTTGGCCGGCAGGGAGCCGGTCTCAAAGTCGGTTTCAATCAGCAGGCTGAGACCCTTGGCCTTGAGGCGTTCGGAAAGGATGGAACTGACATTGGCCGTCAAGCTACCGAGTTCAACCGGGGTTTCCTCCATGTCGAATTTTCCGGCCTCGATCTTCGACAGGTCGAGAATATCGTTGATGACGTTCAACAGGTGATGCGCCGAGGTATCGATGGTGTCGAGTCGTTGCGCTTGTTTGCTGGAAACACCTTCGCGGCGCAGGATGTTGGCCATGCCGACGATGCCGTTCATCGGCGTGCGTATTTCGTGGCTCATATTGGCGAGGAAGGCGCTCTTGGCGATGCTTGCGGCTTCGGCGGCTTCCTTGGCAGTGGACAACTCGACCGTACGCGATGCAACCAAAGCAGAAAGCTGGTTACGATGCATTTTGAGTTCGGATACGGCTTGATGGCGCTCAGTGACATCCATCGCAATGCTGAGCGCCAGCCGGCGACCATCCGGCATCGCCCCGAGACCTACCGAGCTAATGTCCCAGATGCGTTCGCGGCCATCGCTGCAGCGAACCCTGTACTCACCTTCGGCCTTGCGATGGCTGGAATCGTAGATACTCTCAAGGTAAGTGCGCGTTTCATCCTTCTTCTGGCCATAGGCTCTTTCGGTCCAATCCGGGATAGTCGGAATATCGTCCAGCTTGTACCCCGTGATGTCGGTCCAAGCTCGACTTATCGCGACAACGGAACGATCATCGGCATGGATCATGATCGGGAAAGGCGCTTCCTCGATAGCCGTGCGAAAGCGATATTCGCTCTCGCGGAAAGATTGTTCGGCTTTTGCCCTACTTCGTCTGCTGGCTAACGCGGCAGCGATAATCATGAACTGCGCCGCAATCAATATCCCGAGGCCAATTACGTAGAGGCTGTATTGCTCCCAGAGCGTAGCCACTCGATTGACGAAGATGGTGTTGTTCGGCAGGCGGCTGACATCGCCGCCCCAGCGTTTGATCTGGCCCCAGTCAAGCATGGCAATGGGTTCATTGCTTGAGTTGCTGATCGCATCGGTCAATTGAATTTTTCCACTCAGGAGGTCGAGTGCAAGCTGTCCGGTACTCTCGCCCAGTTTCCTGACGGCGACTACCGAGCCACCGATGCCGCCATTGACGAGATTGAAGTCGTAGAGCCCGAAAACCGGCGCGTTGGCAGCGCTGACGATCATGCCCTCGACTTCGTAGGCCACGGTGACTTTGCCCTCCGCGTCCCGGTTGTGTTGGGTAAAGATGACGATGCTGTTTGGCGGCAGGTGAGCGAGCCGCTTCAGCATCGCGTCTAGCGACGAGTCCGTCGTGTACTCAAACTCAAGTTTGCCTTGCCAAGGTGAGGAGATGGTCGCGGCTTCGGCAGCCAATTTTCTATCCGCCTCGCTGCTACCCGAGACGAACACCACGCGTCGGGTAGCTGGAAACACTCGCAATGCGAGTTCCAGCGTTCCCTTGATATCGAAATTGGCCAATTGGCTAATGATGCGACGAGTGCCGGCTTCAGCCGCAGTCGGCGTCGGCGCTTGAAGCGTTATGACTGGTGCGCCTTCTGCGAATCCGCCGCCTTCATCGAGAAGAAAGTGCAGCGCCGGTTGCTGGATCGTGACGACGACATCGATGCGGCGATCGGCGTATTTCAGCGCCAGAAAATCCCTCAAGCGCGATCGGTACCCGGGATCCGCTTTATTGCGCTCCAGATCCAGAAATTCGTAAAACAGATGGTTGGTCGCGATGCCTCCCTTATTCAACGCAGCGACCAAGCCATTATCGAAGATGTCGATTCCCTTGCCGCCATGGCCATAGGAGTAGAGGATCAGGACGTTCTTGGTCGGGGCTTGTGTCGTTGCGAGCTGTTCTGAGTAAGACGAGAAGGGGCTGGCAATAGCCATGGCACACAGCAGCAAGCGCACAAACCTGCAATGTTCGAATCCGCGGCAGTTTATTAACAAAGTTGCGAGGCCCCCGCTCTATCTACGATGAACTACCACAATCGAAGCGGGTATTTTATATGACTAATGGCCTAGCCCATAGCTTGTTTTCTTGATGCCCGCGGCGACAACCACGACCCTGCGCGACTACGTAGTTTCCGCAATTTGTTGCGTTATTCACGGATAAACAAAATCCCGCCGCTCTGCGATCATGGCGCTCACTGGGGCGGGCCTCGCGTCGACATATGCTGGGCGAGGTCTGACGCCTCCCTACGACGAGGGGCGCTATGAGCACGATCATGCTGGTGGACGATTCGGCGACGATCCTGTTGTCGATCTCCAACATACTCACCAAGGCCGGCTACAGCGTCGAAAAGGCCAGTAATGCCGCCGACGGCCTGGCCAAATTCAAGAGCGGGGTGAAGGTCGACCTCCTGATCACCGACCTCAACATGCCCGGCATGAACGGCATCGAGTTCATCAAGGCGGTACGCAGCCTGCCGAACTACAAGTTCATGCCCATCCTCTTCCTGACCACCGAGTCGCAGCAGATCAAGCGCCAGGAAGCCAAGGCCGCGGGCGCCTCGGGCTGGCTGGTCAAGCCGGCCACCGCCGACGAATTGCTCGCCACGATCAAGCTCGTGATTCGCTGATGAGTTTCCGCCGCGTCATCTTCCGGCGCACCCTGGCTGCCGCGACGGGCGTTGGATTGGTCGCCGCGGTGTGCGTCTACCTGGGTCATGACTGGGTTGACGAAACATGGCATGCGCTGGGATTTTCCCACGCCTTTGGCGACGCCATCGGCATCATGGTGGTGGTGTTGGCATCATTTGTCTGCGAGCGCACGGTCTCGATGACCGTCTACCGCGACTGGCTGTTCGGCGCGCGCAAAGTACAGGAGGAAGCTGCCGCGCGCACGGCCAGTTGCATCAGCGCCGCCGAACAGGTGGCCGAGGAATTGCGCGGCGTGCAAGGCTTCAACGATGTGGTGCGCGGCCAGCTTAGCGGCGTGGTCGGTGAAACCGAAAAAGCGGCCTTCGACATCGCCAGCCGGCTGCAGGGCATAGACGAGATCATCTCCCGCCTGAGCGGCTTCGTCGAAACCACCAGCGCCGAATCGAACAAGCTGCTCGCAGCCTCCGACGACCGCATCGGCCGCAACCGGATCCTGATCTCCACTTTGGAGAGCTACATCCAGCAGCGCATCAGTACGGCACTGAGTGACCGGGAACGGATCGGCCAGGTGGTCAAGGAAGCGCGCTCGCTGGGAACCCTGGTCGACCTGATCAAGCATATCTCCGGGCAGACCAATCTGCTCGCCCTGAATGCCGCGATCGAGGCTGCCCGCGCCGGCGAAGCCGGCCGCGGCTTCGCCGTGGTCGCCGACGAAGTGCGCAAGCTCTCCGGCGAGACCGACAAGGCCGTCGGCCAGATCAGCCGCGGCATCCAGGCCGTCGCCAACTCCATCGAGGGGCAATTCCAGGACCAGTTGTCCCAGGACAACACCAGTTCGGAGCGCGAAGCGCTGGAGAGCTTCGCCGCCCAACTGGACGATCTGGGCAAGAGCTACAGGGAAGTGACCGAGCACGAAGCGGTGGTGGTGAGCACCATCACCGGGAGCAGCCAGCAACTCACCGAGATGCTGATGTCGGCGATGGCCAGCGTGCAGTTTCAGGACGTGACCCGGCAGCAGATGGAACAGGTGATAGATGCCTTGAAGCGCCTCGACAGCCACGCCACGCTCCTGGCCGGCCGGCTCGCGCAGCTGGAGGATCCGCACTTCGTGTTGCAGCCGCTGGCCGAACATCTCGACCAGCTCTACAGCAGCTACGTCATGGATGCGCAGCGCGACAGACATAACGGCGCGACCAACAGCGGTGCCGCGGCACCCAAGTCCGGGCCAAGAATAGAACTGTTCTGATCGGGAGACAGAGGATGGAATTTTCCACGCAAACCACCATAGACGGCGCCACCCGCCTCACCGTCGATGGCGACCTGACCATCTATCACGCGGCCGAGATCAAGGAGCGCCTGATCGACGGCGTGCGCGCCAGCCCGGTGCTGGAACTCGACCTCTCGCATGTCGGCCAGATCGATAGCGCAGGCGTGCAGTTGCTGGCGCTGGCCAAGCGCGAGAGCCGGACGCAGGGCCATGCCTTCGCCATCGTCGGGCACAGCCTGGCGGTACGCGAAGTGATCGAGTTCTTCAACATGGTGGCCTACTTTGGCGATCCGCTGGTGATTCCAGCCAACGAAAGGCGTTAGCGGTCATGGCTCCGATGAACCCACCCCACACAGTGAAGTTGATGAGTTTCGTAATGCTTGCGGATGTGAAATGCCCAATTTGGGCCCGCCCCTCCCATCCTCCCCGCGCGGGGAGGCTACTAACCAGCTCGCTGCGCTCGAACCTGACACAGTGCGCTTGGCAACGTATTTCGCACTAAAGCCGGAGACCATCATGGATGAAGTACTCAGCGTTTTTTCCATCGAGGCTCGGGAGCAGTTGGAGGCCATGGAGAGCGGGCTGATGCAGCTCGAACAGGGCGACCGCGATCCCGAGACGATCAACGCCGTATTCCGCGCCGCCCACACCATCAAGGGCGGCGCCGGGGTGGTCGAGATCCACTCGGTCGAGCAGTTCACCCACATCCTGGAAAACGTCCTCGACCGCCTCAGGAATGGCCAGATCGAGGTCGGCGGCGAGATGATCTCCGCGCTGCTCAGAGGTTGCGATCATATCGGCGCACTGCTTACCCTGGTCTTGTCGGGCGAGCACGAACCGAGCGAGCAACTGAAGCAGGCGGGCGCGGCCATCGCCGAAGAACTCCGGCCCTTCCTCGGCGGGCCGGCGCCGGCCGGCAGCGGCAGCGGCGGCAACAAATTGGCCGAGGCCGAGGAGGGGGGCGGAGACATAGAGCGCGGCGACCGCGAACGAGCCACCTACGACTGCTGGCACATCTCCATCCGCTTCGGCCGGGACGTGCTGAAGATGGGCATGGAACCCTTGTCCTATCTGCGCTATCTGCTCAACCTGGGCGAAATCGCGCATCTCACGACGCTTACCGACGCATTGCCAGAAGCCGAGCAGATGGATCCGGAGTGCTGCTACCTCGGCTTCGAGATCAGCTTCAGGAGCCATGCGACGAAGGCGGAGATCGAGAAGGTCTTCGCCTTCTGCCGCGACGACTGCGAGTTGCGCATCCTGCCGCCGAACAGCAAGCTCGCCGACTTCCTGCAACTGATGGACGCCTTGCCCGAAGAGACCATGCGCCTGGGCGAGATCCTGGTCAGGAGCGGCGCGCTCACCCCGGAGGAACTCGACGCCGGCCTGAAGATCCAGTCGCGCGAGCCCGATGCCGGGCAATTGGGAGACATCCTGGTGCAGCAGGATGCGCTGCAGCCGGAACTGGTCGAGGCCGCCGTGGCCAAGCAGAAGAGCGTGTCGGAGAAGAAGGCGGCCGAATCGAACCTGATCCGCGTCCATGCCGACAAGCTCGACCAGTTGATCGACCTGGTCGGCGAACTGGTGATCGCCGGCGCTTCCGCCAACCTGCTGGCGAAGAAGAGCGGCGAGGGAACGCTGGTCGAGGCCACCTCTGTGCTCAGCCGGCTGGTCGAGAGCATCCGCGACTCGGCGCTGCAACTGCGCATGGTCCAGATCGGCGAGACCTTCAACCGCTTCCACCGCGTCGCCCGCGACGTCTCCAAGGAACTGGGCAAGGAGATCGAACTGGTGATCACCGGCGCCGAGACCGAACTCGACAAGTCGGTCGTTGAAAGGATCGGCGACCCGCTGCTGCATCTGGTCAGAAACGCCATGGACCACGGCATAGAATCGGCCGCGGCGCGCGCCGCCGCCGGCAAGCCGGTAAAGGGCCGGGTGGAACTCAACGCCTACCACGACTCGGGCAGCATCGTGATCGAGGTGGGCGATGACGGCGGCGGACTCAACGTCGAGCGGATCCAGGCCAAGGCGCTGGAGAAGGGCATCATCCAGCCCGGCCAGATTCTGTCCGAAGAGGAGATCGTCAATCTGATCTTCGCAGCCGGTTTTTCCACCGTCGACAAGGTCACCAATCTTTCCGGTCGCGGCGTCGGCATGGACGTGGTGCGCAAGAACATCGCCGCCCTGCGCGGCTCGGTGGAGGTCACCACGGCCGCCGGGGAGGGCTCGCGCTTCACCATCCGCCTGCCGCTGACGCTGGCCATCATCGACGGTTTCCTCACCGGCGTGGGCAAGTCGTCCTACGTGATTCCGCTCGACATGGTCGTCGAGTGCATAGAACTTAGTAATACCAGCGTCGACCGCGACTATCTCAATTTGCGCGGCGAGGTGCTGCCCTTCGTCCGCCTGCGCGAACTGTTCGAGGTGCCAGGGAGTCGCCCGCCGCGCGAAAACGCCGTGGTGGTGCAGTATGCCGGCAAGAAGGCGGGCATCGTCGTCGACCAGTTGATGGGCGAATTCCAGACCGTGATCAAGCCACTGGGCGCGCTGTTCCGCAACATGCGCGGGATCGGCGGCTCGACCATCCTGGGCAGCGGCGAAGTTGCCCTGATTCTCGACATCCAGGCCCTGGTCAGCCGCTGCGCGCGAGCCGAGGAGCTGCTGTCGCACGGCAACACCGGCAGCCGCCGGCTCGAGATGCACTGATCATGAACCGCAACTCTTTCCTGCTTGCTTCACTCTTCATCTTCAACTCGGAGACATCATTATGTTGAACAATCTCAAAATCGGCCTGAGACTCGGTATGGCCTTCGCCATCGTGCTGATCATGCTGATCGCGGTTTCGGCCGTGTCGCTACTGCGCATCTCGGATATGGCGGCAGGCACGGCCAACATCGTCGACGACCGCATGCCCAAGGTGGCGATGTCCAACGAGATCATGGAAAACACCCTGCTTATGGCGCGCGCGATCCGCAACGTCATCCTGTCTAACGACAAGCCTTTCGAGAAGGCGCAGATCGAGCTCATTGCTAATTTACGCAAGAGGAATGGCGAGATCCTCGACAAGCTGAAACCGATGATCAACTCGGAGAGCGGCAAAGCTGACTTTGCGAAAATGGTTGAAACGCGCGCCAAGTACGGCACCGCTGTCGATCACATCATCCCCCTGGCCGATAGTTCATCGCCGACGCACAGCGTCCAGAAGGCGACCGAGTATCTGTTCGGCGACTTCATGCCGCTGGCCAACGGCTACATCGAGGCGAGCAAAGCTTTTGGCGTTGGACAGACTGCACATGCGGTGAATGCCGGCAAAGCTGCCGCCGAGACTGCCGCCACCGCGAAGCTGATCGTGGAGATCCTGTCGCTGATTGCCATCGTGCTCACCGCCTTCCTGGGCTGGTTGATCACCCGCAGCATCACCCGTCCGGTGAATGAGGCGCTGGATGTGACCCAACGGCTGGCCGAAGGTGATCTCACGGTGCATATCGAGGACGTCGGCAAGGATGAAATCGGCCAGATGCTCGCCGCCCAGCAAGGCCTGATCGCTAAACTCAACCAGATCATCGGCGAGGTCAAGGGGGCGAGCGAGGCGCTGTCCAACGCTGCAGGACAGGTCTCGGCAACGGCGCAGACCCTGTCGCAGTCGTCTTCCGAACAGGCGGCCTCGGTCGAGGAGACCACGGCGAGCATCGAGCAGATGACCGCCTCGATCACCCAGAACACGGAGAATGCCAAGGTGACCGACAACATGGCGACCAAGAGTTCGGTGGAGGCGACCCAGGGCGGGACGGCGGTGAAGGATACCGTGGAAGCGATGAAGTCGATCGCCGGCAAGATCGGCATCATCGACGACATCGCCTATCAGACCAATCTGCTCGCCCTGAACGCGGCGATCGAGGCGGCGCGCGCCGGCGAACACGGCAAGGGCTTCGCGGTGGTCGCGGCGGAAGTGAGGAAGCTCGCCGAACGCAGCCAGGTGGCGGCGCAGGAGATCGGGCAACTGGCCGGAAGTTCGGTGAAGATGGCCGAACAGGCGGGCAAACTGCTCGACGAGATGGTGCCCTCGATCAAGAAGACTTCCGATCTGGTCCAGGAGATCGCCCTCGCCTCGCAGGAGCAATCCGCCGGGGTCGGCCAGATCAACAGCGCGATGGGGCAATTGAACAAGGCGACGCAGCAGAATGCCTCGGCCTCCGAGGAACTCGCCGCCACCGCCGAGGAAATGGGCGGACAGGCCGAGCAACTGCAGGAGCTGATGGCTTTCTTCAAGATCGAGGCGCAGGCTGCAGCGGTGGTCGGGCGGGCGAGGGCCTCCCGCCCTGTCGCCGTAGCCGCTGCGCCCCGGGCGGCGAGCCGCTCTCAGGCCACGCGTCTGGCGGCCGTGTCGGCCTCCGAAGGCGACTTCGAACGCTTCTGAGCCCAGGGAGAAAATCATGGGACAAGTCGTTCAACAAGCCGGCCGGCCGGGCGGCGGCAAGAATGCGCCGGGTCTGGCCAAGGCAGGCGCGGCGGGAGGTCTGGCAGCGGCGGGCAGCGGGGAGATTGCGCAATATCTCACCTTCCTGCTCTCCGGCGAGATGTACGCGGTCGGGATACTCAACGTCAAGGAAATCATCGAATATGGTCAGCTGACCGAGATCCCGATGATGCCGGCGTTCATCCGCGGCGTGATCAACCTGCGCGGCAGCGTGGTGCCGGTGATCGATCTGTCGGCACGCTTCGGCGGGCAGCAGACCGAGGTGTCGCGGCGCACCTGCATCGTCATCATCGAGATCGGCAACGAGGAGGAGCGGCACGATATCGGCGTGGTGGTCGACGCCGTATCGGAAGTGCTCGAAGTCTCCGCCGCCGACATCGAGCCGGCACCTTCCTTCGGCGCCAAGATCCGCGCCGATTTCATCGACGGCATGGGCAAGATCGGCGGCAAGTTCGTGATCATTCTCGATATCCAGCGCGTGTTATCGGTGGAGGAAATCGCCACGCTGGCGACCGTCAAGGACGTCGCGAAGGATTCGTGAGTCGCCGAGAACTGAGCGACCGCGGAACCCCCGGCACAGATGCGCCATGGAAGGGGGTTACTATCGGCACGATGGCAACTGGGAACATAGGAGAATTGCGAGGTAACTGAGATGAATACATTTTCCATGAACGTCAGCGCACCCCCTGCCGACGCGACCCAGGGATCGCTGCTCCTGATCGTCGACGACGTGCCGGTGAACCTTGCCGTGCTCGGCGATCTGCTGCACGGCGCGGGGTTCAAGGTCAAGGCGGCCAGTTCCGGTGCCCTTGCGTTGCGTTACGCTGCCCAGGAGCCGCGCCCCTCGCTGATTCTGCTCGACGTGATGATGCCGGAGATGGACGGCTACGAAGTGATGCGCCAGTTGCGCCAGAATCCCGATACGCGCGACATCCCGGTGATCTTCCTGACCGCCCTGGACCACGCCCGGGACGAGGAGCGGGGCTTTCAGCACGGCGCCGCGGACTACATCACCAAGCCGATCAAGCCCGACGTGGTGCTGGCCCGGGTGAAGAGCCAGTTGCAGGCGAAACTGGCGCGCGACTGGCTGAGTGACCAGAATGCCGTGCTCGAAGCCGAGGTGGTGCGACGCATGGCGGAGAACGAACTGATCCAGACCGTTTCCATCCGCGCCCTGGCGCATCTGGCCGAGACCCGCGACCCCGAGACCGGCAACCACATTCTGCGCACGCAAAGCTATATGCGCCTCTTGGCCCACCGGCTGCGCGAGCATCCGCGCTTTTCCGCCACGCTCGATGAACCCTACATCAACATGCTGGCCAGTTCCGCGCCGCTGCACGATATCGGCAAGGTCGGCATACCGGACTCCATCCTCTTGAAGCCGGGCAAGTTGAGCGCGGAGGAATGGACGATCATGAAGACCCATGCCCGCCTGGGCAGCGATGCCATAGAACAGGCCGAGCGGGATATCGCCCAGCCGGTGAAGTTTCTCCTGCTGGCCAAGGAAATCGCCCACTGGCACCACGAGCGCTGGGACGGCCAGGGTTATCCGGACGGCCTCGCCGGCGACGCGATTCCGCTGTCGGCGCGACTGATGACGCTGGCCGATGTCTTCGATGCGCTGATTTCGAAGCGGGTCTACAAGGAGCCGATGGGCTTTGAAGAAGCGCGGGCCATCATCGCCGCCGAGCGCGGCCGCCAGTTCGACCCCGATGTCTGCGACGCCTTCCTCTCCGGCTTCGCGGAATTCACCGAGATCGCCATCCAGCATCGCGACGGCCATTGACCATGCCCGGTCGCACAACCGCCGTGAAAGCGCAACCGGCTCCTGGCCCTGGCCTTGGCCGCTGGAGCCGCGCCAGCCTCCCGTTTCTGATCCTGGCGGCCGTACTGGTCATTGCCCTGACCGCGGGGGCGGTGTTCTACAACATTGCCCACCAGCAGAATACGGAAATCGTCCGCCTGCAGTCGGTCGCGGAAGCGAAGTCGCGGGCGATCGCCGACTGGCTCAGCGAGAGGCAGGACGACGTAGCCTACTACGAGAGCAGCGGTCCGCTTGCCGAACGCTATCGCCGCTGGCGCGATCACGGTGACCCGGCCAGTCGTGACCGGCTGTTAGAGCGCCTCGAGCGCTTCCGCACGGCGCAGCATTATCAGGGCATCCTGCTGTTCGACGAGAACAGCGAACAACTCTGGGATTCCGCCGGCCGGCCGGCGGCAGACGAGCCGACGCTGCGTGCCCTGTTGCGCCAGATGCGCGCGGGCCTGGTTCAGCAGCAGTTGCCAGCGTACCGCGACGAACATGGCTACATGCGCTTCGACTCTGTTGCCCGGCTGCAGACGGCACGCGGGCGGCCCGGCGCTTTCGTGATCCTGCGCGTCGATACCGGGCAAAAACTTTTCCCCCTGTTGCGCGACTGGCCGGTGCCCAGCGCCAGTGCCGAAACGCTGCTCTTCCGCCGCGACGGCGACGCGGTGCAGGTCCTCAATCCGCTGCGCCTGGGCACCGCTCCGGAACCGGGCCAGCGCATCGCGCTGGACTCGGAAACCCTGCTCTTCGCCCGGGTGCTGCAGGGAAAATTTGAACCCGGATCGGTGCTCAGAGGGCTGGATTACCGCGCCGTGCCGACGCTCGGTGTAGCCTTCGCCGTGCCTGGCAGCGACTGGTTCCTGCTGGCCAAGATCGATCGTTCGGAGGTCTACGGCAACGCCCTGCGCGACAGCCTGGCGATCAGTCTGGCGGGCTTGCTGACGCTCTGCCTGGGCATCGCCGGACACATCGTCCTGCGCCAGCGCCGGCACCTGGAACTGGCGCGGCGCGAACACGAGCTCCAGGCCGAGAAACTGCGGACTTTGGAATTGCTCCACGCCCTGACCGAAGGCTCGGACGACGCCATCTTCGCCAAGGATGCACAAGGCCGCCATCTGCTCTACAACCGAACCGCCTGCTTGAGAATAGGCAAGACCCTGGAGGAAGTGCTGGGGCAGGATTGCCGGGCCCTTTTCCCCGCCGACGAGGCGGATCGGCTGATGGCCGTCGATCGCGAGGTGATGGCCGCCAATCGCCTGATGATCTGCGAGGAAACCCTGACCACCGTCCATGGCTTGCGCGTCTTGCATATCACCCGGGGGCCGCTGCACGACGTCGACGGCAAGGTGGTCGGGATGTTCGGCATCTCCCGCGACGTCACCGAACAGAGGAGTGCCGAGGCGTCGCTGGTCAAGCTTTCCCTGGCGGTGGAGCAAAGCCCGGAGAGTATCGTCATCACCGATCTCGAAGGACGGATCGAATATGTGAACGAAGCCTTCGTCGCCAACACCGGTTACTCGCGCGTCGAAGCGATCGGCCAGAATCCGCGCATTCTCAAGTCGGGCAAAACGCCGCCGGAAACCTATGCCGCGATGTGGCAGGCACTGGCCGAGGGTCTGCCGTGGAAGGGCGAAATCGTCAACCGGCGCCGTGACGGCAGCGAATATATCGAGTTCGCGCGGATCACGCCGATCCGCCAGGACGATGGCCGGATCAGCCACTATGTCGCGGTCAAGGAGGACATCACGGCAAAGAAGCAGATCGCCGATGAACTGGATCGCTACCGGCATCACCTGGAGGATCTGGTCGATCTGCGAACCGGCCTCCTGGCGACGCGGGAACGCAATCTGAACGTGATCATGAACGGCATTCCCGGCGCGGTCGGCTATTGGGACCGGGAATTGATCAACCGCTTCGCCAATCCGGCCTATCAGGAAGGGATGGGTGTGAGTCCGGCCCAGATCGAGGGCCGGCATTATCGCGAGGTGCTCGGCGAGGAGGTCTACGAGCAGAGCCGGCCGATGCTCGAGGGCGCGTTGCGCGGAGAAGCGCAGTGCTTCGAACGGGCCTTTCCCTTGCCGAAATCTCCCGGCATCGTGCGCTGGCGGCAGGTTCATTTCGTCCCGGATCGCGACGGCGACGAGGTGGCCGGCTTCTTCGTCATGGCCTTCGACATCGACGAACTGAAGCGCGCCCGGGAGCAGGCGCAGGAAGCCAATCGGGCCAAGAGCGCCTTCCTGGCGACCATGAGCCACGAAATCCGCACGCCGATGAACGCCATCATCGGTCTGACCTATCTGCTGCGCCGCGCCCGGCCGACGCCGGAACAGCAGGACAAGCTGGACAAGATCGCCGGCGCCGCGGCGCACCTGCTCTCGATCATCAACGACATCCTCGATCTGTCGAAGATCGAGACCGGCAAGCTGGTCCTGGAGCACACTGACTTTTCGCTGGCGACGATACTCGATCACACCCGCTCCCTGATCGCCGAACAGGCCCGCGCCAAGGGGCTGGCCTTGCAGGTCGACGGCGGCGATGTGCCGCTCTGGCTGCGCGGCGACCCGACCCGGCTGCGCCAGGCGTTGTTCAACCTGGCCGGCAATGCCGTGAAATTCACCGAGCACGGCGGCATCACATCGCGCGCCCGGATTGTGGCGGAGGCGGATGAGGCCGACGAGGTCAACGATTTGCAGATCCTCTTCGAGGTCGAGGATAGCGGCATCGGCATTTCCGCGGCACAGTTGTCCGGCCTGTTCCAGCCCTTCGTCCAGGCGGATACCTCGACCACGCGCCACTACGGCGGCACCGGCCTGGGCCTGGCGATCACCCGGCATCTGGCGGAAATGATGGGCGGCACGACAGGTGTGGTTAGCGCGCCGGGACGAGGCAGCCGCTTCTGGTTTACCGTCCGGTTGCAACGCGGCCATGGCATCGTGCCTGCCGCCGCGACTTTCCAGAGCGCCGATGCCGAGGCCGAACTGCGCCTGCGTCACGGCGCACATCTGCTCCTGGCCGAAGACGACCCGGTCAATCGCGAAGTGGCGCTGGAACTGCTCTACGCCATCGGTCTCCAGGTCGATACCGCGGAAAATGGCCGCGAGGCGGTGGACCTGGCGGCCAGGACGGCCTACGACCTGATCCTGATGGATGTGCAGATGCCGCAGATGACTGGACTGGAAGCGACCCGCCGGATTCGCCTCCAGCCCGGCGGCGCGGCGACGCCGATACTGGCCATGACCGCCAATGCCTTCGACGAAGACCGCAAGGAATGCGCAGAGGCCGGCATGAACGACTTCATTGCCAAGCCGGTGGATCCGGTCAGCTTTTATGCCGCCCTGCTGAAATGGCTGCCGCAGGCGCGCCCGGCTGGCCTTGAGTCGCCGCCCGGGCCGCGGGCGGTGCCGGCAGACGCCGAAGACCAGCGATGGCATCGTCTGGCCGCCATCCCCGGCCTGAACCTCGCCAGCGGCGTGGCGATGATGCGCGGCGACCTGACGAAATACACCAAGCTGCTGGTCTTGTTTGCCGATGCCAACCAGGGCTATGGGCCGCGCATCTCGGCATTCTTGGCGACAGGCGAACTGGCGGCGCTCGAACCGATCGCCCATTCCCTGCGCGGTTCCGCCGGCGTGCTCGGTGCCGTGACCGTCGCGGCAGCGGCCGGCGCCGTCCTGTCGGCCCTGCGCAGCGCCGGCGAAACGGCGGAGATCTGCCGGCTGGGCGTGGTCCTGGTCGAGGAACTGGGCAGCCTGGTCGACGCCATCCGCCAGGCGACCGTCTTGCCGCTTGCGCCAGTCGAGGCGGAAGTCGATCTGAGCCGAGCCGCCGGCGTGATCCAGCGTCTCGAGCGGCTTCTCGAACAAGGCGATATCGCCGCCGGCCATCTCGCTGCCGACCAGGCCGCGCTGTTAACCGCTGTCCTGGGCGTTGCCGCTGGGCCGCTCCTGGCGCGCATCGAAGCCTACGACTACGAGAGCGCCGCGGCCCAGTTGCGCGAGTGGCGCAGCCAGGCTGGCTAGGCTCTTCCGGACATGAATTCCATGCTCATGCGCACCAGGTCGGCGATCGAACCGGCTTGCAGTTTCTGCATGATCAGATGGCGATAGGTTTCGGTGGTGCGCTGGCTGATGCCCATTTCGCTGGCGATGACCTTGGTCAGCTTGCCTTCGAAAATTCCCTGCAGCACCTCCCGCTCGCGCGGCGTCAGTTGCGCCATGCGCTCGCCGACTTCCCGGCTCCTGGCCTGCATTTCGCTGCGCGTCCTGTTGATGCGCAGGCCATCCTGGATGCGGTCGAGCAGTTGCTGCGTGGAAAACGGCTTCTGGAAGAAGTCCAGTGCGCCGCCGCGCATGGCGCGGACCACCGACGCCACTTCCGGGTAGCTGGAAATGAAGATGATCGGCAGGTCGATCTCCGCCTGCCGCAGCTTGTCCTGCAATTCCAGCCCGCTCATCCCCGGCATGCGCACATCGGTGACGATGCAGCCGGACAGGACGGAGAAATCCTGATCGAGAAAGGCGGCCGCGTCATGGAACACGGCATAGGGCAGATTGATCGACTCGACCAGGTCGGTCAGTAGAAAGCTGATCACCGGGTCGTCGTCGATCAGATAGACGGTGGGCGGTGCGGGTTCGGCTGGCGTTGCTGTCATCGCTAGGGCATTCGTCCTCGACTACGTAGTTGCCGCAGTCTGCTGCGTAATTCACGTATGGTCAGAAATGCAACGGTGCGGCATTATAGCTAAAGTCGCCATTGTGGATAATTTCACCGGATTCGGTTTCCCCTTACCAACATGGCCGTCCTGGATCATCCCGAAATCAGCAACGCCGAGTTCGCGCAGTTCCAGAAGCTGATCTTCAGGATCGCCGGGATCAGCCTGCCCGACACCAAGAAGGCGCTCCTGGTCGGTCGCCTCGGGCGGCGCCTGAAGCATTTCGGACTGCCGGGATTCAAGGACTATTATCAGTTGCTGGCCAGCGGCAGCGAGGCCGACGAACTGCAGACCATGGTCGATCTGTTGACCACCAACGAGACCTACTTCTTCCGCGAAGAAGCGCATTTCGAATTTCTTGCCAAGACCATCCTCGCCGAGCATCCGCCGGGCAGTCCTTTCAACGTCTGGTCCGCGGCCTCATCGACGGGCGAGGAAATCTACACCATCGCCTTCGTCCTGGCCGACGCCCTGGGCCTGGATGCGCCCTGGAGCGTTACCGGCTCGGACATCTCCAGCAGCGTCCTGGCCACCGCCGAACGCGGCCAGTACTGGCTCGACCGGACGCGCGGCCTGCCCCCGGCCTATCTGCGCAAATATTGCCTGAAGGGCGTGAACAGCCAGGAGGGCAGTTTCATGATCGCGCCCGAGATCCGGCGCCACACGCACTTTCTGCAGGTCAACCTGAACCGGACTCTGCCGGCTCAGGGCAAGTTTCAGGTGATCTTCCTGCGCAACGTGATGATCTATTTCGAGGCCGAAACCAAGCGCCAGGTCGTCGCGCGCCTGGTCGAGCATCTGCACCCCGGCGGTTATTTCATCGTCGGCCATTCGGAGAGCCTCAACAACCTCACCGAGTCGCTGCGCGCCGTGAAGCCGACCATCTACCAGTTGCCCTTTGAATGAGTCATTGCGAGCGCAGCGAAGCAATCCAGTTCTTGGGTCTAGCCACAATGGATCGCCACGCCCCATTGGGGCTCGCGATGACGGCGCTGGGGTGGATCGCCGCGCCCTTCGACCGAAGAAAGCCCCTGTGGGATGTGATTGATGACCATGGCGCCTGAATCTGTCTCCGAAAACAACGCCGCCGACAGGGTGGTCGCCATCGGCACGTCCACCGGCGGCACGCAGGCGCTGGAGGCGGTGCTGACGCGCTTGCCGATTACCGGCAGCGGCATCGTCATCGTCCAGCATATGCCGGAGAAATTCACTGCGATGTTTGCCGAGCGGCTGAACGGTCTGTGTCAGTTGGAAGTGCTCGAAGCGCGGGACGGCGACCGGGTCATGCCCGGCCGCGCGCTGATCGCGCCCGGCGGTTGGCACATGAAACTGCGGCGCGGCGTCGGACATTATTTCGTCGAGATCTTCGACGCGCCGCTGGTCAATCGCCATCGGCCCTCGGTCGATGTGCTGTTCGGATCCGTAGCGCAGATCGCCGGACGAAATGCCCTGGGCGTGATCATGACCGGCATGGGCGACGACGGCGCGCGCGGCCTGAAGCAGATGCATGACGCCGGCGCCCGGACGCTGGCTCAGGACGAAGCCAGTTGCGTGGTCTTCGGCATGCCGATGGAAGCGATCAAATCGGGCGCGGTGGACCGGGTCGTGCCGCTAGAGCGGATCGCCGACGAGATCATCAGTTACGGTTGACCCGCCGCCGATGTCGACCATAGATCACGACCCCAAGGAACTCGAACGCCGCGCCCGGAACATCAACCCGGGCGGCTGGGCGGTCGAGAAGACTCGGCCGATCACCACGCTCCTGGGTTCCTGCGTCGCGGTCTGCCTCTACGATCCGAAGCTGCGTCTGGCCGGGATGAATCACTTCCTGCTGCCCAGTCGCGCCAAGTCGTCCGGCGACGACACCGACGTCATCCTGGCCGGCGACTATTCGATGGAAGTGCTCCTGAACACCATGCTCAACCAGGGCGCGGCGAAGAGTCGCCTGGTCGCCAAGGCCTTCGGCGGTGGCACCATCGTGACCTCGATCCTGATGGCCATCGGCCAGCGCAACGCCGAGTTCGCCAAAGAATGGCTGGAGCGCGAGGGCATACCGCTGACCGCCCAGGATTTCGGCGGATCCTGGTCGCGCAAGGTGATCTTCACGCCCGATGGCGGCGACGCTTTCTGTCGCCGTCTGGCGATCACCCAGCCCGGCGTGCAGGAGGTGGTCGCCGCCGAGCGCGACTACGAACAGTCGCTGATCAGGCCGCGGGCGCCGGGCGGCGAGCAGAAGATCGAACTGTTTTGAATGAGTTTGAGTGCATGGACGCTTACCCCGGAGGATGACCTCGTGGATCTGCCTGCGATACTGACGCGCATCGCCGGGGCGGCGGCCCGGGACGAGCTGGTTTTCCCGACGACCACGGAAATGGCGTTCAAGGTGCAGGCGCTGGTAGACGATCCGGCCTGCTCGCTGGACCGCCTGGCCAGGCTGGTTCAGGCCGATCCGCTGCTCGCGGCGCGGGTCGTGGCCGTGGCCAATTCGGTGGTCTACAACCGTTCCGGCCGGGCCGTAGCCGATATCAAGAGCGCCGTGTCACGGCTCGGCCTGAATACCCTGAGAGTGCTCGCTGCGGCCGTGGTGGTGCGGCAGATGGAGGACATGGCCGGCAAGCTTGCGCATCGGCAGATCGCCCAGCGCCTGTGGCAGCACACCGCCCATGTCGCGGCACTGGCTCAGGTCATCGCGCGCCGGGTGACCCATGTCGATCCGGATACCGCGTTCTTCGCCGGGATCATTCATGAGGTCGGCGGCTTCTATCTGATTGCGCGTGCCGCGGATTATCCCGGCCTGCTCGAAGGCGCGCACGGCAGCCTGATCGCCTGGGATGAAGGCGGTGCCGCCCTGATCGGCCGCGTCCTGCTCGGCCGGCTCGGCGTCCCGGCCGCTGTGCGGGAGGCGATCGAAGGCCTGTGGGCGGGCTATCTCGGGCTGCCGCCGCAAAGCCTCGCCGATACCCTGCTCCTGGCCGACCAACTGGCGCCGCTGGAGTCGCCGCTGGCGCAACTGGCCGGCCAGGGACGGGAGGGCGTGGCAGCGCAGATCGAGTTCGCCTTCGACGAGAACAGCCTCTCCGCCATCCTCGAGGAATCGGCGGCGGAAGTGGCCTCGCTGACCGACGCGTTGCGCGCCTGAGGGCGGCGGCAGTGAAACCCTTGGAGCGGAATACCGGGGATAATGCGAAGTCCCCATCAGGTCCGAGGACCGCCATCCCATGAAGAAGAGCAAGATTCCCACCGTCGGCTTCGTCTCGCTCGGCTGCCCCAAGGCCACCGTCGATTCCGAACAGATCCTGACCCGGCTGAAGAGCGAAGGCTATGCCATTTCCGGCTCCTACCAGGGCGCCGATCTGGTCGTGGTCAATACTTGCGGCTTCATCGATGCCGCGGTCGAGGAATCGCTCGATGCGATCGGCGAGGCGCTGGCCGAAAACGGCCGCGTGATCGTCACCGGCTGCCTGGGCGCGAAGGGCGATATCGTCCGCCAGACCCATCCGAAAGTGCTTGCCGTGACCGGCCCGCATGCGGCCCAGGAGGTGATGGCGGCGGTGCATGCATACCTTCCCCCCAGCCACGACCCGTTCGTCGATCTGGTGCCTCCCCAGGGGGTTCGCCTGACCCCGCAGCACTATGCCTACCTGAAGATTTCCGAGGGTTGCAACCACCGCTGCACTTTCTGCATCATTCCGTCCTTGCGCGGCGACCTGGTCAGCCGATCGATCGGCGAGGTGATGAACGAGGCCGAGGCGCTGGTCAATGCCGGCGTTAGGGAACTCCTGGTGATTTCCCAGGACACCAGCGCCTACGGCGTCGATGTCAAATACCGCAGCGGCTTCTGGAACGGCCGGCCGGTGAAGACCCGGCTGTTCGAGCTCTGCCAGGCGCTCGGCGAACTCGACGTCTGGGTGCGGCTGCACTACGTCTATCCCTACCCCAGCGTCGATAGCCTGATCCCGCTGATGGCCGAGGGCAAGATCCTGCCCTACCTCGACGTGCCCTTCCAGCATGCCAGCCCGCGCATCCTCAAGCTGATGCAGCGTCCCGCGAGCAGCGAGAACAACCTCGAACGGATCAGGGCCTGGCGCGCCGTCTGTCCGGAGATCACCATCCGCAGCACCTTCATCACCGGCTTTCCCGGCGAGACCGAAGCCGAGTTCGAGGAACTGCTGCAATTCCTCGAAGCGGCGGAACTCGACCGGGTCGGCGTCTTCGCCTATTCGCCGGTAGACGGCGCCGCGGCCAACGCTCTGCCCGGCGCTTTGCCGCAGGAGGTGCGCGAGGAACGCCGGCGCCTGCTGATGGAATTCCAGGAGGACATCAGCACCCGCCGCCTCGAAGCCAAGATCGGCCGGACCATCGAGGTGCTGGTGGACGAGGTCGATGAGGAGGGCGCGGTGGCCCGGAGCCAGGGCGACGCGCCGGAGATCGACGGCCTGGTCTATATCACCGACGGCCAGGAACTACAGGTCGGCGAGTTCGCCCGGGTCACCGTCACCGACTGCGACGTGCATGACCTCTACGCCGAACTGGAGGTTTGAATGACGGCGCTACAAGCCTGCCTGGCCGCCATCGTCGGCAGCACCCAGGTGCTCACGGCCGAGGCCGAGATGGCGCCCTATCTTTGCGACTGGCGCGGCCGCTATCGGGGCGCGGCGCTTTGCGTGGTGCGGCCGGGCAGCAGCGCTGAAGCGGCGCGCGTCGTCGCCTGCTGTGCCGCGGCGGGCGTGGCGCTGGTGCCGCAAGGCGGCAACACCGGTCTGGTCGGGGGCGCTACGCCGCTCGGGCCGGCCGCCTGTCCGCGCGGCGAGGTGCTGGTCAGCCTGGCCCGGCTGAACAAGATCCGCGCCCTCGATCTCGACAACAACACCATCACCGTCGAGGCCGGCTGCATTCTGCAACAGGTGCAGGAGGCCGCCGCCGCAGCCGGCCGGCTGTTTCCGCTTTCGCTCGCCGCCGAAGGCTCGGCGACCATAGGCGGCAATCTGTCCACCAACGCCGGCGGCGTCCAGGTGCTGCGCTACGGCAACATGCGCGAGCTGACCCTGGGCCTGGAAGTGGTGCTCGCCGATGGCCGCATCTGGAACGGTCTGCGCGGCTTGCGCAAGGACAACACCGGTTACGATCTGAAGCATCTGTTCATCGGTGCCGAGGGCACGCTGGGTTTGATCACCTGCGCCGTGCTCAAGCTGTTTCCACAGCCCGTCACCCACGCCACGGCCTGGGTCGCGGTGCCGGACCCGGCCGCCGCGGTGGCGCTGCTCGGGCGTTTGCGCGGACGTTGCGGCGAGCGCATCTCCGCCTTCGAGATCATCGGCCGCACGGCCCTGGAACTGGTCGTCCGGCATATCCCCGGCAGCCGCGATCCGCTCACCGGGGTTCACGCCTGGCAGGCGCTGGTGGAACTTTCCGACACGCTCGCCGGTTTCGACCTCGATGCCGCCCTGGAAACCCTGCTCGCCGAGGAGATCGAAGCCGGCAGGGTGGTGGATGCCGCCATCGCGCAGAGCCAGGCTCAGGCCGCCGCGCTGTGGCAGTTGCGCGAGAATATTTCGGAAGCGCAGAAGATCGAAGGCATCAGCATCAAGCACGACATCAGCGTGCCGGTTTCCTCCATCGCCGAGTTCATCGCCCGCGCCGATGAGGCGCTGCTGCTGCGCTTCCCCGGCGTGCGCATCGTCTGCTTCGGCCATATCGGCGACGGCAATTTGCACTACAACCTGTCCAAGCCGGCGGCGCTGGCCAATGCAGATTTTCTGGCGCAGACCGAGGCGGTCAACCTGATCGTCCATGACCTGGCCGACGAACTCTCCGGCAGCATTTCCGCCGAGCATGGTCTGGGCCAGTTGAAGCGCGCTGAGATCCTGCGTTACAAGAGCGCCGTGGAGATGGATTTGCTGCGCGGAGTGAAGCAAATGCTCGATCCCGCCGGCCTGATGAACCCGGGCAAGATGCTGTGAAATCTTTTTCGGCGAATCGCTTTACACAAATCCGCTCGCTCCGTATAATTCGCGCTCTCTTGTGGGGGTATAGCTCAGCTGGGAGAGCGCTTGCATGGCATGCAAGAGGTCCGCGGTTCGATCCCGCGTACCTCCACCAAGAAAATTTGCACCAGGAGTTGTTGCACCAAGAGTTGCACCAAGTTTGCCAGGTAATGCCTGTATTGACCCTATCGTCTAGAGGCCTAGGACAATACCCTTTCACGGTATGAACCCGGGTTCGAATCCCGGTGGGGTCGCCAAGGTTGCACCGGGGTTGCTTTGTACGGCAACCCCTTTTGTTTCAAGCATGGAGTGGTAGTTCAGTTGGTTAGAATACCGGCCTGTCACGCCGGGGGTCGCGGGTTCGAGTCCCGTCCACTCCGCCAACAATTCTAAAAAGCCCTGATTCGTCGGGGCTTTTTGCATTATTTTCCTGTCGGTGAGTGCGGCACTCTTTGCGGCACTCGCAAAGGGCAAACTTCACCAAGCCTTAGCTTGGGGGGTATTCCTGCCTAGCGTGAACAACGCTCACAACCTCGATGCGGTCGGCTGTTACGCGATAAACCACGATGTAATTCGGGTGCGCAATAATTTCGCGAGTGCCCGGTACTCTGCCGGGGCGATACAAGTAGGGATGCTCGGCGGCAGGCAGCACAGAAGTTTCAATCAACTCCCACATTCGACGTGCCGCGGGAGGATTCTCATTAGCGATAAAGCCAATGATCGCGGCAAGGTCGGCGCGTGCTCCCGCACGCCAGAACACCGGCAGCATTAAGCCTGCTTACGATGCTGCTTTTCTGCCTCGGCAATGATCGCTTCCATTTCGGCCATCACCTGGTCGTGAGGGATGCTCGGACGCTGATCGTCAAGCGAGGCTTGTACCTTGGCACGAAACCAGACGTCGTAACTGGCCGCCTGTTCTTCCGTCCCGAATTCCGAAACGATAGGAGAAATAGAGGTATTCATGAAAGCCACTTTACACCGTAATCAAGGACAGTCAAGCCAAGAAAGGAAGTCGTCATGCGTCATCCGCGTACAAATCTGGTAACCCGCACTCAGGACAATGAATCGATAGTGGCATTACCTCCGCTGGCAGGAATATTCTCCAAAAGCACAACCCCAAAATCAAACCCGTTGGCAGCCATACATTTGTGAGTTCTTAATGTTGACAATATTCGTCACCGATCATCCAAATTGAAAAATGTGCTTGCTGATACTGAGGCGCGTCTTCGCGTTAGGCCTGATGAGAGTATCGTTCTCGCTGGAATTCAAACCGAGTCGGGATATCACCCCTGCGGGTCGGTATCAAGCCAGCTCGAATTCCATTTAAACAAGGACTGGGGTTGCATTCACCCCCCAACAGGAGGGGGCGATGAAGGCTTGGTGGCCTCAACGGACATATGGAATATGGGCGTAAATCTAGAGACGCGGCTGCTATCACGCCCTCATCGCAAACGCGTCGAACTCGTCCGATGGCAGCGGGCGACTGAATAGGTAGCCCTGATAAGCATGACAGCCCTGGCTGTCGAGGAAGTTCATTTGCGCCTCGGTTTCCACTCCCTCGGCGATGATCGCCAAGCCCATGCTCTCGGCCAAGGCGACAATCATTCTTGCGATCGCGGCATCATTGGCGTCGATGAGGATGTCTTTGACGAAGCCTTGGTCGATTTTCAGTTGATCCAGTGGCAGTCGCTTAAGGTAGGATAGTGAAGAAAAACCCGTGCCAAAGTCATCCAGAGAGAAACCCACGCCCCGTTCCTTCAGCGCGGTCATCTTGACGATGGTTTTTTCCACATTGGACACCAGCAGGCTCTCGGTCAGTTCCAGCTTGAGCCTCTGCGGATTGGCACCGGTACTGCCCAGGGCCGCCAGGACCTGATCGACAAAGTCGGCCTGGTGCAACTGTTTGGCGCTGATATTTACCGCCAGAGACAAATGCGCCATGTTCGGTTGCGCCCCCCATATCGCCAACTGGGCGCAGGCGGTTTCAAGCACCCAGCGGCCAAGTGGCAGTATCAGTCCCGTTTCCTCCGCGAGAGGGATGAACTCGCCCGGGGAGACCATGCCTCGCGTTGGATGCTGCCAGCGCAGCAGCGCCTCAGCACCGGTGAGTCGCCCTTCGCGGGCCACTTGCGGCTGGAAATGAAGCAGGAACTGCCGTTGCCTGACAGCTTCGCGCAGGTCGATTTCAAGCGCCGCGCGGTCGGTCACGATGGCCTGCATTTCCGGATCGAAGAAGCGCACGGCATTGCGCCCTGCGGTCTTGGACTGGTACATGGCCAGATCAACCTGCTTGAACAGGTCGTCGATGGACTTCCCGCCGCCGCCGAATAGATTGATGCCGATGCTGGCAGTGCTGTGGTGCTGGTAGCTGGCGAGCTGATACGGCTGGTCGAGCGTGGCGAGAATCTTTTCACCGATGACCTTTGCTTGAGCGGCAGCATCCTCGGAACACTTGCTTAGGTCTTCAAGCATCACCACGAACTCGTCGCCACCCACCCGAGCTACAGTGTCGCCCTGTCGGATGCAGCTGGCGACCCGTTGGGCGACCTGTTGCAGCAGCAGATCGCCGATGTCATGGCCGAGGGTGTCGTTGAGCGTCTTGAAATTGTCGAGGTCGATCAACATCAGTGCGCCCTGGTTTCCGTTTCGAACGCCGGCAGCAAGAGCCTGATGCAGCCGGTCATGGAGGAGGCGCCGGTTGGGCAAACCGGTCAATGAATCGGTGTAGGCCAGATACTGGATCCTGTCTTCGGCGATCTTGCTCTCGGTGATGTCTTCGACCATCGCCATGACATAATCGACTGTACCATCGGGCTTGCGAACGCAACGCACCACCAATCGCGTCGGAATGACCTTGCCGGAACGGGCGACAAAGCGTTTCTCCAGGCTGTAGCCCTCGATTTCATTGGCCAACAACCGAGCGAATTGCTCGGAGTCGGCGGCCAGATCTTCCGGATGAGTCAGTTGCACCCAGGTCATGCCGCGCAATTCCAGTTCCGAATACTCGAGCATCCTGCACAGGCAGTCATTGATACGAAGCCAACCTCTATCCGGAGAGGTAATCGCCAGTCCGACGAGATCCAATTCGTAGAACGCCCGCAGCTGCTCTTCGCTGTTGCGTCTTTCCAGTTCTGCCTGCTTGCGCTCGGTGATATCGCGGACGATGCCCTGCAGACACGCCCTACCGTCAAACTCGACGCGGCTGAGGCTGATTTCGACATCGAGCGGCGAGCCATCGCGGCGAAGATTGCGCCATTCGAACATCACCGCGTGCCCGGCATCGGCTTTGGCGATCATCTCGCGCATGAGACCCGCGGACTCCCATCCGACCGGCTGCGCCGGTGGCGAGATGAAGATTGATGACCCGCTGATGATCTTATTGCGAGGAATGCCGTACAAGGTCTCGGCGCGGCGGTTGCAGTCGAGTACTGTGGTCCCCTGTATCAAGAATATGGCGTCGTTAGCCTGCTCGAACAGGGAGCGAAATCGAGTCTCGGTCTCCCGCAGGGAGCGCATGCTCGACGCCAGTTCGCGGGTACGGCTGACCACGCGTCGGCGCAAGGTCCAGTTCCAGACGAACAGGACGGCGCTCGCCAGCGTCACCGCGAGAAGCGCGTAGCCGCCATAGCGGGCGGCGCCGGGCCAGGGATCGCCGTTCAACGTTTCACCTAGCCGGCGCGTTTCGATGGCCGCGCGTTCGTCCGCAGTGATGCGCACAAAGCCTTCCTCGACTGGATTCTTGAGACCGGTCCGGCCTTGGGCCACTGCCCAGTGCAACTGCCCTGAGAAAAGCGGTGGCGAATATCGGAATTCGTCGGCAGCGCCTTCGCGGTTGAATAGGCAGAAGGCCGGCGGCTTGTCGATACAAAGCACGCGCATCTCCTGCCGGATCGCAGATTTGACCTGGGCGTCGTAACTCGGGTAGTGCCAGTGTTCCGTGATGCCATGCGCCTTCAGATCGTTGTCGTCAAGGACAACGCGGATCGCGGCCGGTGGCGAGGCCGCTTGCCCCGGGCTGCCGGCCATGGTGATCAGCAGCAGGACGAGCACTCGGCCAAGGCGAGAAAAAAGACCAATCATCCGGACCCTTTTGACGGTCGGTGGGCCGAATGCTTTCATATGCGGTAGGCTGCAAGGGCGTCTTTTATAGAAGCTGCCAGTTCGTCAAGTTGTGTCGCTTCGGTTGCGGAAATGTTCGACGCCGCCGCATTTTCCTCTGCCATTTGTGCGATGAGCTCCACCTGTTGGGCGATATGGTTGCTGGCCGTTCCTTGCTCGCGAACCGAGTCGGAGATCTCATTGATCATGCCGACGAGCAGTTCCGTGCTGCCCTGGATTTCGCGAATCGCCTGACTGGCATCGTGGGCCGAATCGACACCCTCTTTGACCTTTTGAACTGCGCCGGCCATGCTCTCCGACACGGACGCCGCGCTGTTCTGTACCTGGGCCAGCATGCTGCCGATTTCCTTGGTTGAATTGGCGGTTCGCTCCGCCAGCTTGCGAACTTCGTCGGCGACGACAGCAAAGCCGCGTCCCTGCTCGCCTGCTCGTGCTGCCTCGATGGCGGCATTAAGGGCAAGCAGGTTGGTCTGATCGGCAACTTCCTTGATCACCGATAGCACCGACGTGATACTTTGAGTCAGATGTCGCAGTTCATCCAGGCGCTCGGATGTTTCCTGCACGGTAGCGGCGATCTCTTTCATTTCTTCGACGGTGCTCAGGATGACGCCGGCTCCCTTGGTCGCCAATTCTCCCGATGCCGCGGCAAAGTTGTGGGAATCTCCAGCCCTCTCGGCGATGTGATTGACGGTCACCGTCAGTTGTTCGATGCTGGCAGCCATGCTCGCGGCTGACTCGCTCTGTATCTCGGAGCCCCTGGCGGTCTCGCCAACGCCTTTGCTCATGTTCCGAGACGAGATATGCATCGATTCGACGCTGTTGCGAATCTCTCCGAAACTGTTTCTCAGCCTTTCCAGCAGAGTCTCGTATGCTCGCAAGGCCTGGGCGATTTCATCTTCTCCCGAGGATGTGAGGCGATGGCTGAAGTCGAGAGATTGCGCTGTCGCGACCATTGAAGAACTGAGGGATGTAATGGGCCGAATGATGGAGATCCCAACGAAGTAGCCCATTGCCGAAACGACGAGGATCATGATCGCGCTTGCGCCAACGATCATGTACAGGGCTGACCGGTAAGTTGATTCGCTTTGGACGGAGAGTTCCTTTGCCTCATTGGCGTGTTGCTCGAAGATCTTGGTCAGGCTGTTATGCACAGCAGTTCTCTTTGGCGTGGCCTCGGACTCCATCATCAAGCGTACTGCCGCCAGATCGTGTCCATTTCCCAACTGTATGACGCGGTCGGCCATGTCGGTGTAAGCGGAAAATGCTGCGCGCGCGTTCTTGACGGCTTCTCGTTTACTCACATTGACCGCGAAGTTCCTGTCATAGCTGTCGAGGCCCTCCAAGATTGTCTTGCGAAACTCCTGAATGCGTTTCTCGGCGTCAGCCTGTTTCACGGAGTCGGGGCTAAGTCCGTGGCGATAGAGCACGGCATGCATGACGCCAAAGTCCCGTTGCATGACCGCCAATATTTTCAGGCTGGGTACAATATCCTGATTGAGGGTCTGAACATTGTTATCGATCCGCTTGAGCGAGCCGATCGAAGCCGCGCCCAGAATCACCAGGGCGAGCAGGGGAACCAGAACCAGCAGACCTACTTTTCGGAATATGTACATCAAATTCTCCTGTTGGCTTGTGCCCTTTCATGAACTGGTGACGCTTGACTGCCGAATCGATACGTAATGCGCAGAGGATGCACAGTGGCGGCGAATGTTAGTGCGCTTGAGGCTCGTCTGCTATTGTCCTTTGGTACAGGATGAGATCGGCCATAGGCGCAGTAGAATCCCCGCATTCCTGACCAGACTATTCTGGCGTTGGCGCGGCTTACTCCCGCGTCTCGTCCAAGCACTAGCCCAGCAAAAATATGAGAAAAGATAGCCGTTCTTCAATCACCACCAGCACCCTGCGCCGGGTGATCGTCGCTTGCCTGCTGATGTTCACCTTGGTCAGCGTGCTGGCAGTCCTGAAGGAGCGCGATGCAAGATTCCGGGCCGCGCACGCCGATGCGAACAGGAACGTGGCACAGAATCTTGGCGCGATTTCCCTTGCCTTGTGGAACTACGACATCGATGGGATGAAGGCGATCATGGCGGGATTGACCCGAACCGGGAGCATTCTGCGCATCGAGGTGAGCGATATCGATGGCGAGGTGGCGGCCGTCGGCAGGGATGACGGCGCATGGAATGTGGAGAACCACTGGCAGTCGGACCTGAGCGCGCCGGATGGCCATCAGAAGATCGGCACGCTGCGTGTGCTCGAGTCCTACGACGAGGTGCGTCATGATTTGGTTCGGACAACCATTGCGCTGGTGGTGTCTGAATTGGTGAAGATCTTAGGGCTCGCCGCGATATTGTTTCTGTTGATCTATCGGACCATCACCCGGCAACTGGTGAAGCTGTCGAAGCAGGTCGGCAAGCTTCACCCCGATGATGCAAAGGGCAGTGTCGTGCTCGACAGGAGGCCCCATAGGCCGGACGAACTGGATGACTTGGTCGATTCCATCAATTCCTTTCATCTCCAGCGCGTCGAAGAGCGGCTCGCCCGGCAGCAGGCGGAAAGCGAGGCGCGGCAACGCCTAGAGGAGTTGGCGCGGATGGGCCGCGTAGCGGTGGTGCAAAGCTTGTCGAGCAGCATTGCCCACGAACTCAATCAGCCGCTCGGGGCAATATTGAGCAATGCTGAAGCCGCAGAAATCGTGCTGGCCAATCCGGCCGTCGACGCCGACTTGATTCGCGAAATTGTCACCGACATTCGCGCCGAAGCAGCGAGAGCGGCGAACATCATCGGCCGGTTACGGGCTTTGATCGCAAAACGCAGTGTCAGCATGGCCATGATCGACCTGAACGAACTGATCCTTGAGACCCGCGACTGGGTCAGCTTCCAGGTCGGCGCGGAGTCGGTCACTCTCGATCTCGAACTGGGAACTGAACTGCCGCCTGTACTGGGCGACAAAGTGCAGTTGCAGCAGGTTATTTTCAACCTGCTCGCGAATGGGCTGGAGGCGGTGAAAGCCCGCCCCGATCGGCGTGTGAAGATCAGGACTTCGCGCGTAGAAGGCGGCGCCGTATCGGTCTCGATCTGCGACAACGGGCCGGGCATCCCTGATGATCAACTGGACGAAATCTTCAGTCCCTTCTATACGACAAAACTTGGGGGCACTGGCATGGGCCTGTGGATCTCGCACATGATCGTCGAGCAGCACGGTGGCAAGCTTAAAGCCATCACTTCCGACGAAGGCGGGGCCTGTTTGGTCTTTTCCCTGCCATCGGCCGCCGCCGAATGAATCCGACAGAGCAGCCGCTGATCCATATCGTTGATGACGACGCGGCTTTGCGCAAGGCCGTGGCACGGCTGCTTACGGCCAAGGGCTATTGCGTCGCATCTTACGCGAGCGCCGAGGAGTTCATCGCCGCGGAGGTGTCGGGCCATGGCTGCGTGCTGCTCGATGTCCGCATGCCGGGTCTGTCGGGCCTGCAGATGCAGCAGCAACTGGCGGGCCGGCGCAACTCCCCGCCGATTATCTTCATTACCGGTCACGGCAGCATTGCGATGACCGTGATGGCAATGCGGGAGGGCGCCGAGGACTTCCTGTCCAAGCCGGTCAGCAGCGAGCAGTTGTTTGGCGCCATTGCCGCCGCGCTGGCAAAGAGCGCCAAGCAATGCGAGGAAGAAGAGGAATTGTCGAGGGTGCGGGCATGCCATGCGTTGCTCACGCCGCGTGAAATTGAAGTCATGAACCAGGTGATCCGCGGCCGCTTGAACAAGCAGATTGCTTTCGACCTCGGCACGACCGAGCGCACCATCAAGGCCCATCGCCATCAGGTAATGAACAAGATGGGCGCGCGTACGGTGCAAGATCTCGTGGTGCTCGCGCAGAAGGCCAAGCGTTAAGTCGCTTCACTTCGGTGACAGCCTGCCACGCAGGCCCCAGTGGTCCTGAATCCGCTGCAACTCGCCGGTCTTTTCGATCAGGGCGTAGCCGGCGTCAAATCTGGCCTGCGCCCACTTGCCCTGCCGGTGTATGCGACTAAACCCGATGTAAGAACCAAAAGCCTTGGTATGAAAGATCGGCGACACCTTGCCGACGACTCCCGCGCGTTCGACGACGAAATCGCTAGTCTTGATCGCATCTTCGTTGAGGATTGCCGCGTCGATATGTCCCGCTGCGAGTTTCTTCAGGTTGCTTTCCTCTGATCGCGTTTCCTCGAACACGATCCCTTGATCCCGTAACCGGTTGGTCGATTCCGGATATTCATAGCCGAGTACGGTACCCACCTTCGTTCCTCTTTTCAGTTCAGCCTCGTTCCTGGCCGCAAGCGGTTTACCCGCGTTCTGGAAATACTGAGCACGGACATTGAACAGCGGCTTGGTAGAAAAGGCGACCTTGTCGACGAATGCCCGATCCCAGGACATGCTGAAACAGCCGGCGACCTTGCCGGTCGTCACCATCTGTTTGCAGCGCGCGTAGGGCACCACCAGCAGGACCACATCGACCCCGGCAGCATGGAACGCCGATTTGACGACATCGTTGGCATAGCCATTGCCATCCTCCTTAGACCATGGTGCTGCGTCATTTTCCACCATGATTTCCAACTGGGTTGCCATCGATTCCTGGCACGGAGCGAGGCCGCAAAGCAGCGCCACGATCCATTGCGTAGCCGAACGGCTAACGCCAGTATGCCTGCCGGCCTGCCAGGTAGCAGATTTCATGGTTGAATGGTTCTTCCGTTCCATGGATAACGGAGTGTAGCGCGTCGCCGCCGGGCACCCGGATTTTTCGGAAGCTGCCCCTCGAAGCGATAATTCTAGTAGCTCTGCCTGCGAACCTTGGGCGTTCGGATTAAGAAAACTTGCCACTCAAGACATTTCGCCCAGCGATTAAGGATCGGCTATTGCGATCACAAGTCTCATTCAATAGTGACAGCCGAAACGATACTCAACGATAAACCAATAGCAGCGTGGTAGCCACTATTGAGTTTTCCGTAAATCATGACATTACCAGAGTGTAGCCTGCATCCAGCAAGCGGCAATGATCGAAGGGCGCTTTTGAGCACTCTTGAGCTTGTTGCGCGCAGTGGTGTGAAGTTCGCTCAGGTCGTTGGGACAGT
>CAILCO010000108.1 GCA_903832735.1 uncultured Sterolibacterium sp. | reverse complement strand
GCCACGAAATACCTCGCAAATTATCTCGGTTGGTTCAGGGCGCTCGACCGGTCGCCGCGATTCAGCCCGGATCCCGTGCAGTTGCTCGCTCTCGCCGTCAGGGTATGAGTTCAACAACATCATTCGCTAAATGAGCCTAAGAAAAATACCGCATAAATGTACTTTCTCCTGCTAAATGTGCCGGAATCGCCGAACTTCAATTGATTCAGGGCGGGCTTTTGCTGGTCACACAGACTGCTCAAGACGCTCCCCTATTACCGGCCGAATAGATATTTCTTACCAGGCGATGTGCTTGTATCGTTGAATAGAAGTAAGGCCACACGCAATATTTGTGGCAAGGCTTTGCAAGCCCCATCGTATTCTACCTGGGAGAAGTCTTCTGATCTTCTTGCGCTTCGAGCCACAGCGCGTTGACGACGGCAAGCAAAACAGCGAAGCCCAAGCCGAGTATCCAAGTGAAGTACCACATGGTGATGTCCTTTTCTGGATTAGTAGAGGGCCTTGTCGTTGGCCACAATGTAGTCACGCGTGACCTTGCCGCGCATGACGCTGTAGGCCCAGCTGGTATAAGCGAGAACAATGGGTACAAAGATCACTGCCACCCAGAGCATCACGTTTAGGGTGACCCTGCTGGAACAGGCATCCCAGAGGGTAAGGCTGGACTGGGGCATTGACGACGAAGGCAGTACAAAGGGGAACAGAGAAACTCCTGCTGTCAGGATGACGCCTAGGCAGGCGAGGGATGAACTGGCGAAGGACAGTAGCGTCCTCTTGGTTCCGATCAATGCCAGCGCCGAGGTAGCGCCAAGGAAGGCGAGGACCGGAACGATCCACAGCAGAGGATAGATGCCGAAGTTCTGGAACCACGCACCGGACTGGCGACCCACCTCTTTCATCAGTGGATTGAGGGAGCTGCCCAAGTCAGGTATGGATTGGATCACGTACCCGTCCATTTTAGACACCCAGAGACCGGCTGCTGCAAAAGTCACGATGAGCAGAAGCGCGGACAACCGCGCGGCCACGATGGCCCGACGTTGCATGAGACCATCGATCCGGTGTGCCAGGAAGGTTGATCCTTGCAGCGTGAGCAAGGACAGGCTGACTACACCACAGAGCAAGGCGAAGGGATTGAGCAGGGCCCAAAAGGAACCGGTGTAGAAAGAACGCATAGTGTCATCAAGATAGAAAGGCACACCCAAAAACAGGTTGCCGAAGGCTACCCCGAAGACCAGAGCTGGCACTGCACTACCAGCGAAGATGCCCCAGCTCCACGCCTTGCGCCAGGCCGGATTGGGTAGTTTGGAACGGTATTCGAAACCCACCGGACGAAAGAACAGGGCGAACAGCACTAGCAGCAGGGCCCAGTACATGCCGGAGAAGGCCGTCGCATAGACGAATGGCCAGGCGGCGAAGATGGCGCCGCCGGCGGTGATAAACCACACCTGATTGCCGTCCCAGTGCGGGGCGACGCTGTTGATCATGACTCGCTGGTCGGTGTCGTCGCGGCCCAGGAAGGGCAGCAGGATCCCCACGCCCATGTCGTGACCATCCATGATGGCAAAACCAATGAGCAACACACCCACCAGCAGCCACCAGATGATTTTCAGAGTCATGTAGTCAAACATGTTGTGCTCCTCAGACGTTGGAGTGCAGGACGGCAGGACCCATACGGGCGTACTTGAACATCAGGTACATTTCCGCTACCAGCAGCACGGTGTAAAAACCCATGAAGCCAGCAATCGATCCCCATACGTTGGCCGCCGAGAGACTTGAAGCCGACAGATGCGTGGGCAGAACGCCGAATACGGTCCAGGGTTGGCGGCCATATTCGGCGACGAACCACCCGGCCTCTATAGCAATCCAGGGCACCGGGATGAAATACAGCGCCCATTTGAGCAGCCAGGGCTTGTTCTGGAATGTGCCCTTCACGCTGTACCAGAAAGCCAGAACCATCAGCGCCAGCATGGCAAAGGCCAGGACTACCATCAGGCGGAAGGTCCAGAACAGGGGCGCGACGCGGGGCACGGAATCCTTGGCCGCCAGTTCGATCTGAGCCGCCGTGGCCTGGCTCAGGTCTTCGTTGTATTTCATCACCAGCAGGCCGTAGCCAAGATCCTTTTCGTGTGCCTTGAATGTGGCTCTGGCCTCCTCGTCTGCCCGATTCTTGCGCATGGCTTTGAGGGCGAGGACCGCTTGCACGCCGGATTCAATCCGCTCCTTGTTCTTGGCGCGTATTTCCTTGATGCCGGGCAGTTGTGTGCTGGCAGAGCGAGTGGCGAGCAAACCCAGGGCGTAAGGGATACGAATGGCGCCCTCGTTGGCCTGCTTTTCTTCATTGGGAAAAGCGATGAGGTTGAAGCTAGCCGGTGCAGGTTCCGTCTCCCACATCGCCTCCATGGCAGCGAGTTTGGACTTCTGAGACTCAGAGGTTGAATACGCGGACTCGTCGCCCAGCACGATGACAGAACAGGCCCCTGCCAGGCCGAATGCGGCGGCGATGCGAAACGAGCGGCGGGCGAATTCGAAGTGCTTACCCTTGAGCAGGTACCAGGAGGAAATGCCCAGCACGAACATCGATCCCGCCACATAGCCGGCCGCAACGGTATGCACGAATTTTGACTGGGCCACCGGATTGAAGACCAGGGCAGCGAAGTCGGTCAGTTCCATGCGCATAGTCACCGGGTTGAAGGCAGATCCCACGGGATCCTGCATCCAGCCGTTGGCGATGAGAATCAGCACGGCAGACAGATTGGTTCCCAGCGCCATAAAAATGGTCACCATCAGGTGACCGGCCTTAGACAGCCGCTGCCAGCCGAAGAAGAATAGGCCGACCATGGTGGACTCCAGGAAAAAAGCGAGCAGGCCTTCTATGGCCAGAGGGGCTCCGAAGATATCACCCACGTAATGGGAATAGTAGGACCAGTTGGTACCGAACTGGAACTCCATGGTTATGCCGGTGGTGACGCCCAGGGCGAAGTTGATGCCGTAGAGCTTGCCCCAGAATTTCGTCATGTCCCGGTAGATTTCCTTGCCGCTCATGACATAGACCGCTTCCATCACCACCAATATCCAGCAAAGGCCCAGCGTAAGCGGGACGAAGATGAAATGGTAAAAGGCGGTCGCAGCGAACTGCAGACGCGACAGGTCGACAACGCTTTCGCTGATCATGGTAACTCCCGATTTTGAGTGGGGCTTGGTGCTTCGACTGCCGGCGATTGCTGATCCCCGGCAAGGCGCTCGGCAATTCTTGTCGCCACTTCAGTCGTGCTGGTCGGATGGCTGAAAAACAGCAGCCACAGCGCGCAGAGCAAGAGAACTTTCAGAAGCAGCATGAAACCTATCTCGCGCCTCAGAAAGTTCTGATGGCGTTGGTGCTTGCTGCGGAAGAACAAAGGCGTCAGCCTTGGCAGTTGCATGAATGTTCCGTTTTCAAACTGGCGGCACAGTTCATATATAGAGCCAGATGCCGACAGATTGTGGAATAGATCCTAGTCCGCTGCTCCAAGCAAGAGTTGACTCATGTCAACATGTGAGAATGTTCTTATATTCCAAAACGCTAACTGGCGATTAATAAATACTAAAACTCGGGTTGTGATGACCGAAGGAAGAACATTGATCGAAAAAGGGAATCTTCTTGGGCCGTTGGATCCGGCATCAAGTGGGTGGAGCTGCAGTTATCGTGCAGGTAACTATGTCAATGGACGCCTCGGTTTTCGATCCTTACGAAGCGGTGTTCAGGAGTTTCTCACTGCTTCAGCTACGAGCATCCTTGGGTTTCTCGCCTTTCGGCCAGTCTCTCACTTTACCGGGATAGACAGGCCGCGGCTGATGGGTGAAATACTCGGCGATATCCACGGCTTCCTGGTCGTTCAGCGTTCCACCCTGATTCAACGGCATGTTGTGTTTAACAAAGGCTGCCGCCGTAAAAGTCCTCGCCATTCCGGCACCATCGTTGAACGAATTACTGCCCCACAAAGGGGGGAAGATATAGGCGCCGGTCGGAAGCTTCACTCCCTCTCCATCTGCGCCGTGGCAACTGGCACATTTTTCGGAAAAAACTTGCTTGCCATGATTGGCATCAGGCTTGAGTTTCTGGTCGAGGGGTCCAAAGCCTCTTCCCTTCACGTTGACGCCGGTGGGCACCCCGGACGATAACCACTGCATATATGCGAGAATATTGTTCATTTCTTCTGAGTCGTAAGACAATGCCTTGCCATTCATCGAACGCTCAAAACAATCGTTGACTCGCTCTTGTAGCGAAATGATCTTGCCGCTACGCGAGCGATATTCTGGAAATACGTAAAGTGGACCCCGAAGTCAAGACAGAATCCTGCCGAGTTTAAGCTGCACATGTGACTGCATCTACAGCTGGACGGCGCTGCCCCGGTTTTGCTTTTGACTTGGTTGTTGCTGTTGCTTCTGCGGGGGAGGAAACACCTGTGGAGCGTAGCGGAACAGGGGGTTTCTCCCCCGCGCCGCCAAAGCGATCAACGATTATCGCTCCGCCACCCAT
>CAILCO010000107.1 GCA_903832735.1 uncultured Sterolibacterium sp. | reverse complement strand
GAGGAGGGCGATTTGCCGGACCTCTTCATCATTCATCGAACTCAATACGTCGCTCATCTTAGTTTCCTCTCGTTCTCGATTTGATCGTCATCAAGACTATGACTGGTTCTGGATCACCAGCGAATCGCTGCCTCGCTGGACCTGGACGAAGCGCACCTTTTTGTGCTTGTCGAGTTCCTGGATAAGGGTCAGCAAGGGCATGTCGCTGGTGAAATACTGTTTTGGCTGTCCGGCGGCGCGCATCGCGGCAATTTCGTCCTCGCCTTTCATGATGTAGCGGAGCAAAAATTCCTCGTCCGAGACCCCGGGTCCGCCGATCATGTCGCGAATCTCCTTCAGGGTGATATCCCGGTTTTGCCGCGCTGCCAGTTCCCTGGCCCTGCCTGTGCCGAGCAGCCTGTCCTTGAGATCCTGGTCCATCCAGGTGTAGCCTGAATCATCCCCGTAGATGCCTTGGGCGAACAGAATCAGTTCGTCGATGACGTGCTTGTAGCGCTCCCCGGTGGCGACGTTAATCGCCGACTGCGTTACCACGAACTGTGAAAGCGGGGTGATCATGATCGGATAGCCCATATCCTTGCGAACCTGCACCGACTCTTCGAGCACTTCGTCAAGGCGGTTCAGGATGCCCAGTTCCGCCAGCTGGTGCCGGAGATTCGAAATCACGCCGCCGGGAACCTGATGGATATATTGTGCGTAATCGTATTCCAGGGGAGCGCCGATCGGCAGTTTGTCCTGTCTGGCGATGGCCGTAAGCCGCTCCGAGACGGGGCGGAGGCTCGCCTCGTCGATACCGGTGGAAAATCCCAGCAACCGGGCATTCGCCGCCACGTTGAACAGCGACGGCTGCGAGGAGCCATTGGCCAGCGGCGGCAACGCCGTATGCAGCGTGCGCACGCCCAGTTGCAGCGCCTCCAGATAGACCAGGGGGGCAAGCCCGGTCGTGCAATGCGAATGCAATTCCACGGGGATGCCGCCGGCGTTTTGCACGATGATCGGCAGCAGGGTGCGCAGCCGATCGACGGTCAACAACCCGCCCTGGTCCTTGAGATAGATCGAATCCGGCGCGAAGGCAACCATTTCGCGCGTCGTTTGCGCGTAGTACTCGTCGCTATGGCGAGGAGAAACACTGTAGCAAATGGCGATCGCGTTGTGCAGCCCCAACTCCTTGAATGCCGGGATGATCCAGGGGAAATTGCGTTTGCTCTGGTCGAAGGTATTCGAGGTCAACTGCGCGCGGTTCAGCGCCCCGGTCGCGACGATACACTTGAAGAACAGCTTGACGAGTTCCTGGGGCGCAGGCGCATCGAAGGAAAGAATGTGGCCGCCGGCCATGCAACTCTTGACCACGTTGGGCATCTTCCGCGCCACCATGCGCATCATTTCCCAGGGATCTTCCTTTAGATCGCGAACGAATTTCTTGATGAAGACCGCGACGACGGGAACCTCTACGGCGGCAAAACCAGCTTTGTCCATGCTTGGGCTAACCGCTTCGATCATTCCGCTACGCATCCCCGAGGCCCATAGGCTCTGCGCTCCGTCGCGAAATGTGGTGTCGATGAAGCGCACTTCCATGCAGCGTCCTTCCGTGAGGGATTTAAGTTGGGCCTTGCATCAGGCAGTCAGCCGGACGCCTTTGAATTCGTCCGGGACAGTCATTTCCCGGCAGTCGTCGGCAACCCGCAAAGGCGCTTCGGTGCAGGCCTGCACCGCTTCCGCGGTCAATCCCCGCGCCACTTCGCGCAGCAGCAGTCCTTCGGGCGTCACCTCGATCAGCGCCATGTCGGTGTAGATGCGCCGCACACAGCGGGGGGCGGTCAAGGGACAGGTACAGTGGTTGAGGATCTTCGGTTCGCCCTTGTTGGTCACATGGTTCATCGCCACGTAGAGATTGCGTACGCCAAAAGCCAGATCCATCGCGCCGCCGACACCGGGAACCTTCTCCCCGGACACGCGCCAGTTGGCCAGATCTCCGTTGGCCGCCACCTCGATGGCGCCGATGACGCTGTGGGTGATGTGGCCGCCGCGTATCATCGTGAACGACAGGGCATGGTCGAACAGGCTCGCGCCGGGAACCAGTGTGACGAATTGCTTGCTGGCATTGAGAAAGTCGGGATCTTCGGTGCCGGGAAGCGACATCGGTCCCACGCCCAACAGACCATTCTCGCTGTGGATGAAAATCTCCTTGTCGGGAGGCAGATAGGCAGTCACCAGGATCGGGATGCCGATGCCCAGATTGACGTAGCTTCCTTCGGGTAGGTCGAGGGCGACCCGGTAAGCGATGCCATCGCGCGTTAGGGTCATTTTGCGCTCCTCCTTTTCGGCGGTTCAAGTTCAAAGAGCCGCGGATCACGCTCCACCTCGACCAGAAGGTCGACGAAAATTCCCGGCGTGTGAATCTCTTCGGGCGATAGGGCGCCGACAGGAACAAGTTGGTCGACCTCTGCGATCACCACTTTGCCCGCGGTCGCCATCACCGGATTGAAGTTGCGCATAGCCCCTCGGTAGCTGAGATTGCCCAGGCGGTCGCCCCGGTGGGCCTTGATGAAGGCGAAGTCGGCATGCAGAGGCGCTTCCAGCACATACTCCCGCCCGTCGATGATGCGGGTCTCTTTGCCGACCGCAAGCTCGGTGCCGAAGGCCGTCGGGGTAAAGAAACCGCCCAGGCCGGCGCCGGCTGCGCGGATCCGCTCGACCAGCGTGCCCTGAGGAATCAGTTCGAGTTCGATCTCGCCCTTCAGATAGCGGTCCCTGAACGCCCACGCCCTGGGCGAATTGGGAAAGGATGCGATGAGCTTGCGAACCCGCCCGTCCAATATCAAACCACCCAAAGCAAAATCATCGCCGCCGGCGCCATTGTGGATCACGCACAGTCTGCTTGCACCTTGCTCCCTGAGCGCTTCTATCAACCGCCCTGGTACCCCTGGGTCACCAAATCCGCCAAACATAAGGGTTGCGCCATCGAACACGTCTGCCACCGCTTCTTTGCAACTCGCCACCGTTTTGTCAATCATGAATTCCCTGCTCTCCCTCGAATACGAATATTCGCGAATATTAGATTTGCCACTCACGTCCGCTGTCAAAATAGTGAGCGCACTTCGATCTACAATGTGATCTTCTATAACACGTAACCGCCGCTGAAATAATACGCAATACGCCTATGAAGTTCGGTCACTGACCGGGCATTACTATAAAGCCTATGTTGGCACGAGCGCGAAACAATTCGCGGCACACACGGAGGAGTTGCCTTGGACAAGTTCTGGAAAAAATCGAATAGTAATGCAGCGCTCGTTTTGTTTTTCACACTCTCGATGCTCGCCGTCGCGCCTGCCGTCGCAGCCAATTACGAGATCAACGTGATCCTGCCGCAAACGGGCTCCGGATCTTTTATGGGCCGTGCCGAGCAGCATGCCCTCGAACTCCTGCGGCAATCGGTGAATGCCAGCGGTGGCATCCAGGGACGTCCGGTGCAGTTCAATTATCTCGATGACCAGTCGAGCCCGCAAACGGCGGTGCAGCTGGCGAATCAGGTGCTCGCCACGCATCCGGCGGTGATGATCGGTTCGGCACTCGTGGCGCTGTGCAACGCGATGGCGCCACTGATGCAGAACGGGCCGGTGATGTACTGCATGTCGCCGGGAATCCATCCGGCCAAGGGCAGCTACGTGTTCACTGCCAGCGTTTCGACGCACGACCTGGAGAACGCCCTGATCCGCTATTTCCGCATGAAGGGCTGGACCCGGATCGCGCTGATCACCAGCACCGACGCCAGCGGCCAGGACGCCGAGCGCGGCATCGACGAGGTGATGAAGCTGCCCGAGAACAAGAGCATGGTGCTGGTCGAGCGCGCCCACTTCAACCCGACCGACGTCAGCGTCTCGGCGCAGATCGAGCGGGTCAAGGCCGCGAACCCGCAAGCTTTCATCGCCTGGAGCACCGGCGCGCCGATCGCCACTATCTTCAAGGGCATCATCCAGGCCGGACTGAACGTGCCGGTGGCGACCACCAACGGCAACATGACCTACGCCCAGATGAAGCAGTACGCCGCCTTCCTGCCCCGTGAATTGTATTTCCCGGTCGCCGTTGGGGCCGTGCAAAGTCCCACCGCCCTCAGCGCCAGTGTGTTGAAGCTCACGCCGGAGACGAGTAAGGCGCAAGATGAGTTCTATGGCGCGTACAAGCTTGAGAATGGGACGCCCGATCAGCCGGCGAGTACCGCCTGGAGCCCTGCCGTGGTGCTGATCGACGCTCTGAGGAAGCTCGGACCGAACGCGAGTGCCACGCAGGTGCGCGACTATTTGCTCAATCTCAAAAACTATGCCGGCGTTCACGGCATCTACGATTTCGAGAAAACGCCACAGCGCGGCCTGAACGTGGACAACGCCGTGGTGACTCGCTGGGATGTCGCCCGGCAGGGCTGGGAAACCATGAGCCAGCCGACCGGCATTCCGCTCGGCAAATAGGCTTGTGCCAGCGAAGCAGGTACCCGGTGGGGCGAGCACACTGCTACGCGGGACGGATTCTAAACAGGACCTGGCCGAACTCGATGAACTGGGCGTCCTGCACGCAGATCTCGGTGACGATGCCGTTCACCCCGGCCTGAACGGCGTTGAACACCTTCATGATCTCGATGAGGCCCACTGTGGCATCGTGTTCCACTACTGATCCGACAGCCACGAAAGGGGCGGACCCGGGTTCAGGCTTGGCGTAGAACCGTCCCATCAT
>CAILCO010000106.1 GCA_903832735.1 uncultured Sterolibacterium sp. | reverse complement strand
GCCCTGAAGGATTATTCGGACATGGCGGCTCACCTGGAGCGCCATGCCAGCATCCGCGCCGTGGTCAATTTCGTGCCGGTACTGCTGGATCAGATCGAGGATTATGTCCGGCAACTGTCCTCGGGTGACCTGCGCGACCCGCTGCTGCGCCTGCTCTGCCACCCGGATCCGGAGGCTTGGACGCCGGCCGAACGGCGGCTGGCGCTATCGACCTGTTTCCGCAGCAACGATCTCTTGATGATCAAGCCCTTTCCCGCCT
Organism: uncultured Sterolibacterium sp.; assembly: GCA_903832735.1. GTDB lineage: Bacteria > Pseudomonadota > Gammaproteobacteria > Burkholderiales > Rhodocyclaceae > CAIYYX01. The sequence continues at coordinate 44,135 of CAILCO010000106.1, read as the reverse complement.
ATCAGAGGCTGCGCGATCTGTTCCTCCTCCTCGAAGGCCAGGACGATCGCGTGGTGCACTATCTATCGGGCAGCTATTTCGCCGATCTCGTCACCTGGTATCACCTAGTCTGGACCGGCGAAGCGATGCGCCGGCAGCACTCGCTGCTGGCCGATTTGATGAGTCGCGGCGCAAGCTACACGCTGGAGGACCGTCTGGCCTTGATGGAACTGATCCGCGTCACGCTAAAGGAACTGATCCCGCGCTACCGCGCCCTGGCCGAGCGCGGCCAGATAGAGCTCTCCTCGACGCCCTACGCCCATCCGCTGGCGCCGCTGCTGCTCGATTTTCACTGTGCTCGCGAAGCCGTGCCCGAGCTGCCGCTGCCGCAGGCACCCGCATATCCCGGCGGCCGCGACCGGGTCGACGCCCATCTCGGCGCAGCCTATTCCTCCCATCAAAGCCGTTTCGGTGCGCCGCCCGTCGGCATCTGGCCGGCCGAAGGCGCCGTCTCCAACGCGCTTCTCGCCAGACTCGCGGCGCACGGCTGCCGGTGGACCAGCAGCGGCGAGGCGGTGCTCGCCCACAGCCTGGACCGGACCGGTCAGGGTTACGAAAAAGCGCGCGATCTCTACCGGCCCTACCAGCTGGCCGCTGCCGCCGAACCGCTGCTGTTCTTCCGCGACGACCGGCTCTCGGATCTGATCGGCTTCGAGTACGCCAAATGGCACGGCAAGGACGCGGTACAAAACTTCATCGCCGAGCTCGACGCCATCCGCCAGGCGACGCCCAAGGGCGAGCGGCCACTGGTCTGCATCATCCTCGACGGTGAAAACGCCTGGGAGTTCTATCCCTACAATGCTTACTATTTTTTCGAGGGGCTGTATCGCGGCCTGGACGAGCATCCCCAGATCCACACCACGACCTTCGCCGACTGCCTCGCGGATACCGGACAGATGGCCCGCGTCGCCGTGCTGCCCGAACTGGTCGCCGGCAGCTGGGTCTATGGCACGATGACGACCTGGATCGGCGATCCTGAAAAGAACCATGCCTGGGAACTGCTGTGCGCCGCCAAGCAGGGCTACGACCTGGTCATCAACAGCGGGCGCCTCGATCCGGCCAGCCGGGCCGCCGCAGAAGCCTGCCTCACCGTCTGCGAAAGCTCAGACTGGTTCTGGTGGCTGGGCGACTACAACCCGCCAGAGGCAGTGGCGCAATTCGAAGAACTGTTCCGGCGCAATCTGCGTCGTCTCTACCAGTTGATCCGTCTCTCGCCGCCCGAGGTCCTGCAACAACCTCTGTCCCGGGGCGGCGGTGCACCTGAAACCGGCGGCACCATGCGCCGTTCGAGCGAGACCTGAACCATGAATCTGCGCCGCCCCCATGACCGCGACGAAACCGTCACCCTGCTCTTCGGCGTCCATGCCCACCAGCCGGTCGGCAACTTTCCCGAGGTCATAGCAGAGGCACACCTGCGCTGTTATCGCCCCTTCCTGCAAACCCTCCACCGCCATCCGCAGTTCCGTTTCAGCGTGCATTTTTCCGGATGGCTGCTGGCCGAACTGACCCGGCGTTATCCCGAGGACATGGCCCTCCTGGGCGAAATGGTCGCTCGCGGGCAGACCGAACTGTTCGGCGGCGGCGACTGCGAACCGGTGCTGGCTGCGATCCCGGCCCGCGACCGCAGCGGACAGATCGCGGCACTGTCCGAGCGGCTGCACCGCCAGTTCGGCCAGCGCCCGCGCGGCGCCTGGCTGACCGAGCGGGTCTGGGAGGCAACCGTGGTGCCGGAACTGGCCGACAACGGCATCGATTACGTCACGGTGGACGACTACCACTTTCTCTGCACCGGCCTGGGCAAAACGGAACTCGACGGCTACTACACCACCGAAGAGAACGGTCGCAGCCTGGACCTCTTTCCGATCTCCGAAGCCCTGCGTTACCGCTTGCCGTTTTCGCCGGCGCCCGAGGCCATCGCCCACCTCGAGGAACTCGCCTTGTGTGGCCAGCAAGCCGCCGTCTATTTCGACGACATCGAGAAATTCGGCATCTGGCCGGAGACCTACGAATGGGTCTATGAGCGCGGCTGGCTGGAACAATTCATCGTCGGCATCCTCGCCTCGCCGCTGATCCGGACCGCGACCTATGCCGACTACCATGGGGCGAACAAGACGCGCGGCATCGTCTATCTGCCGACGACCTCCTACAGCGAAATGAACGAATGGACCCTGCCCAACGCCGCCGCCGAAACCTATGCGGCTCTTCTCTCCCGAGAGAAGGCCTCGGGCCAGATTGAAGCACACCGGCCGTTCATCCGCGGCGGCATCTGGCGCAATTTTTTCTCGCGTTATCCGGAGTCCAACTGGATGCACAAGCGCATGCTCGCGCTTTCAACGCGGCTCGCCGGCATCCCCGCGGCCGCCTCGGACGCCACGCTGCGCCAGTACCTCTACCGCGCCCAGGCCAACGATGCCTACTGGCACGGTCTGTTCGGCGGGCTCTATCTGCCCCATCTGCGCCGCACCGTCTATAACCAGTTGCTGCAACTGGAGGCGGCGCTCGATGGCCTAGGCCCGCGCCCCGCCCTGGCCCGCAGCGACCTGGATCATGACGGTCACGACGAGCTTTTCCTGCGCGGCCCGGACGTTCAGGCGGTGATCCGCGAAGACGGGCTGGCGTCGGTCATCGAACTCGACGCCTACCCGATGCGGCACAATTTCGGCGACACGCTGCGCCGCAGCCGCGAGCACTACCACGGCAAGCTGAACCAGGCACAGGCGACGGCGGCGGAAGCGAATGCGCCGGCCGAGGGCATCAGTTCGGCCCACGAGCGCGTCGCGTTCAAGCACCTGATCACTGCCGACGACATGCTGCCCGACGACGCCCCGGGGGCGATGTTCATCGACCACAGTGTCGATGGCGACGGCCGGCGCACTCTGATCGACCGCTACCAGGCCTATGGCGATGGCGCCTTCAGTTACGCGGCGGAAGGCTGGCAGGTCAACAAAATATTCGCGCTCGCCGCCCAGCGCATCGTCGCGAGCTACCGCTTTCTGGGTACGACGCCGGCCGTCTTCGAATGCGAGATCAATCTCGCGATGCCCAGTTGCGACAGTTTTTCCGGACGCTACATTCTTGCCGACGGAAGTATTCCCTGCGGCTTCGGCCAGCCGCTGGAAATCGCCGCGATGAGCGAGGTGACGCTCGACGACCGCGAGTTGAAGGGCCGCGTCGTCGTCCGCGCCAGCCGCCCGTTGACGCTCTCGGCGGCGCCCCTGCACACGGTCTCGCAGTCCGAGGCGGGCTTCGAGAAAATCATGCAGGCCGCCTGCCTCAGGCTGTCCTGGACACCGCTCCCTGGCGAAGAACAGAACATCTCGCTGGAACTGATCGCCGATGGCGCATGATTCGTAACGAGGCAGCGGGTTTCCACCTTTCCATGTAGTTCACTATCGGAGGCTGTCATGAACGATATCGCATCCCTGCTCGGCGCCGAGGCCGGCTCGCTGCTCGAGCATACCTGCCGCGGCATCACCCGCGACCAGTTACACCTGCCCGGCGCGGATTTCATCGCGCGGGTACACCAGGACTCGGACCGCAAGCCCGGCGTATTGCGCAACCTGGCGGCGCTGTTCAACCACGGCCGCCTCGCCGGCACCGGCTACATGTCCCTGCTGCCCGTCGATCAGGGCGTCGAACATTCGGCCGGCGCTTCCTTCGCGCCGAACCCGCTGTACTTCGATCCGGAGAACATCGTCCGTCTGGCCATCGAAGGCGGCTGCAACGGCGTCGCCTCGACCCTCGGCGTGCTCTCCTCGGTGGCGAGGAAATACGCCCACCGCATCCCTTTCGTGGTCAAGATCAACCACAACGAAATGCTCAGCTACCCGAACATCTACGACCAGACCCTGTTTGCCAGCGTCGAGCAGGCCTTCGATCTCGGCGCCGCGGCCGTGGGCGCCACGGTGTTCTTCGGCTCGGCGGAATCGCGGCGGCAGATCTGGGAAGTCTCCCAGGCCTTCGCCCGGGCCCATGAACTGGGCATGGCCTGCATCCTCTGGGCATACACACGGAATCCCGCCTTCAAGCACGAAGGCGTGGACTACCATGTCTCGGCGGACCTGACCGGGCAGGCCAACCATCTGGCGGTGACCATCAATGCCGACATCGTCAAGCAGAAGATGGCCGAAAACAACGGCGGCTATAACGCGGTGAAATTCGGCAAGACCAGCCCCAAGGTCTATTCGGAACTGACCACCGATCACCCGATCGACCTCGTCCGCTACCAGGTGGCGAACTGCTACATGGGACGCGCCGGCATGATCAACTCCGGCGGCGAGTCGTCGGGCAAGGACGATCTTCATCAGGCGGTGCGCACCGCCGTCATCAACAAGCGTGCCGGGGGCATGGGCCTGATCTCGGGTCGCAAGGCATTCCAGAAGCCGATGGCCGACGGCGTCATCCTGCTCAACGCGATCCAGGATGTCTATCTCTCGCCCGCCATCACCATCGCTTAAGCCATAGGAAAATCGCCATGCCTGGAACTTCTTTCCCGCTCGAGGTCACGCCGCAGTTACCGGCCCGCCTGGCTCGTCTCGCGGACCTCGCCGGCAACCTCTGGTACAGTTGGGACCGACCCACCCGCAGCTTGTTCTCGCGCCTGCATCCGGCTCTCTGGCGGGCGGTCGGCCACAGTCCGAAGGCCTTCCTGAAACGCGTCGACCAGCAACGCCTCGATGCCGCAGCGGAGGATCCGGTATTTCTCGGCGCGTACAACCGCGTGCTCTCCGAGTTCGATACCTATCTCGCGGAACTGGGTCATGCGCCGAGGAAAATCGATCATGCCCACGATACCCTGGTCGCCTATTTCTGTTTCGAGTTCGGTTTCCACGAGAGCTTGCCGATCTATTCGGGCGGACTCGGGATACTCGCCGGCGATCACTGCAAGGGCGCATCGGACTTACGCCTGCCTTTCGTCGGCGTCGGCCTGCTCTTCCGCCAGGGCTTCTTTCTCCAGACCATAGACCGCGAAGGCCGTCAGCAAGCGCTCAACATCGATGCCGATTTCGACGATCTGCCGATCGCCCCGGTCCTGCGCGCCGACGGAGCCGAACTCACGGTTGCCCTCGATCTGCTCGAACGGCGCGTGCAGGCAAAGGTCTGGCAGGTGCAGATCGGCCATGTGACGCTGTATCTGCTCGACACCGATCTCGCGGCCAACAGCCCGCACGATCGCGACATCACCCACCGCCTCTATGGCGGCGACCGCACCACGCGGATCGAGCAGGAGATCGTGCTCGGCGTCGGCGGCGTGCTCGCGCTGCGCGAAATGGGCTTGAAGCCGACGGCCTGCCACATCAACGAAGGCCACGCCGCGTTCATGATCCTGGAACGCGTCAGCGCCCTGGTCGCCCACGGCCTGGATTTCGCGAGCGCGCTCGAGGCCGTGGCCGCGAGCACGGTATTCACCACCCACACGGCGGTCCCGGCCGGACACGATCAGTTCGACGAGGAGATGGTCAGGCGCTATTTCGCCCACTGTTTTCCGATGCTCAAGGAGAACATGGCCGAGATGATCGCCCTGGGCCACTTGCCCGGCGGCAGCGAGTTCAACATGACCTCCCTGGCGGTGCGCGGCTCGCGCTTCCACAACGGCGTCTCGCATATCCACGGCGGCGTCTCGTCCGCGATGCTGTCATCGCTCTGGCCGCAGATCGAGGCCTACGACAACCCGATGAGTTACATCACCAACGCGGTGCACGTACCGACCTTCCTGTCGATGGATTGGAACGAGTTATTCGAGCGTTACCTCGGTGAGGAATGGACTCAGCGTCTGACCGACCCGGACTGCTGGCGCCGCGTGAAACTGATCCCGGACCTGCTCTTCTGGAGCGTGCGCCAGTCGCTCAAGGCGCAGATGCTGCATCTGGTGAGGAACCGCATCTCGACGCAGTTCACCCGCAACCAGGGATCGCAGGCCCACCTGGATCGCCTGCTGAAGCTGGCCGACCCGAACAACCCGAACGTGCTGACCATCGGTTTTGCCCGCCGCTTCGCCACCTATAAGCGGGCGGCGCTGTTGTTCGACAACCTCGACTGGCTGCGCCAGATCGTCTCGGATCCCGAACGCCCGGTGCTCTTCATCTTCGCCGGCAAGGCTCACCCGGCCGATCTGCCGGGCCAGGAAATCATCCATCGCGTCTCCCAGGTGGCGCGCATGCCCGAGTTCGAAGGACGCATCCTCGTGGTCGAAGGTTACGACCTGCATCTGGCCAGGCGTCTGGTCTGCGGGGTTGATGTCTGGCTCAACAACCCGGTCTATCCGCTCGAAGCGTCCGGCACTTCGGGCATGAAGGCAGCCATCAACGGCGTGATCAATCTCTCGGTCCTCGACGGATGGTGGGAAGAGGGTTACGACGGCAACAACGGCTGGGCGATCAAGCCTGCCTCGGATGTGGCCAACGAGGAGGAGCGCAACCGCGACGAGGCGCGCACCCTGCTGGAAATTCTCCAGGACAAAGTCATTCCCCTGTATTACGACGCCGGGCCGATGGGTTTCTCGCCCGCCTGGCTGGACATGGCCAAGCGTTCCATCGCCAGCATCATGCCGCGCTTCAACACCGAGCGCATGGTCACGGAATATGTGGAAAAGTTCTACGTTCCCGCCAGCACTCAGTGGCAAAACCTCTCCGGCGGAGACTTCGATGGTGCCCGACGCCTGGCCTCGTGGAAGGCGCGCGTCCGCTCCTGCTGGCATGGCGTGGCGATGCGCCGAGTGGATCAGAGCCAGCGCCGCATCGCCTACGGCGACAGCCTGCGCTTCGAACTGGCGGTAAACCTCAACGGGCTGGATCCCGATGACGTGATCGTGGAACTGCTGCTCGGACGCCCCAGCCTGCCCGAAACGTCGACCGACCCGGTGCAAAAGCCGCTCGCCTGCCATGGCCGCAGCGAAAGCGGCGAGGACCTCTATGCTCTGGATCTGACGCCCGAACTGTGCGGCCGTATCGAATACCGCTTCCGCCTCTATCCACGGCATGAATTGCTAACCCATCCTTTCGAGATGGGCATGATGCTTTGGCTCTGACTCCCATGGAAATGACCACTCCCCTGGACCCCACTACCCTGCCCGCTTGGCACGCCCTGACCCGGGAAGCGGAAGCACTGCAGGCGACGCACCTGCGCGAACTCTTCGCCGCGGATAGCGAACGCGTGCCGCAACTGACCAGCAGTTGCGGCGAACTCCTGGTGGACTTCTCGAAGCAGCGCGTGACCGCCAGGACGATGGCGCTGCTCCATGCACTGGCCCGCGAAGCCGGCGTGGATAGGCAGATCGCAGGTCTCTATGCCGGCGCAACGGTGAACGTCTCAGAAGGACGCGCCGCGCTGCACATGGCCTTGCGCGCCGACGATGGCGAGGTTTATCACGATGCCGGCCGCAACGTGGTACCCGAAGTACAGAGGGAGCGCGAGCGGATGCGCGCCTTCTGCTCCCGTATGGACAGCGACAGCCGGCCCGGCACAGCAGGCCGGAGCATCACCGATGTGGTCAACCTCGGCATCGGCGGTTCCGATCTCGGTCCGCGCATGGCCGCACAGGCCTTGTGCGCCAGGGCAAACCCCATGCGCCGGGTGCATTTCGTCTCCAACATCGATGGCGCGGATCTGGCATCGCTGCTGGCCGGACTCGACCCGCGGCGCACCTTGTTCATCGTCGTCAGCAAGACCTTCACGACCCAGGAGACCCTGGCCAATGCGCGCTCGGCCCTGGCCTGGGCAAGGGCCGGGCTCCCGGCTGACGCCGGCTCGGAGGTGCTCGCCGGGCAGTTCGTCGCGATCACGGCGAACGTCAAAGCCGCCGCCGCCTTCGGCATCGCCGCGGAGAACATCTTCGCCTTCTGGGAATGGGTCGGCGGACGCTATTCGCTCTGGTCGGCGGTCGGCCTGTCGCTCGCTCTGGCCATCGGCATGGACGATTTCGAGGCGATGCTCGCCGGCGCAAGAGAGATGGACCGGCATTTTCGCGACGCGCCAGCCGAACAGAAGCTGCCGCTCACCCTGGCCCTCCTGGAGGTCTGGAACAGCAACTTCCTCGCGGCGCAAACGCGGGCGGTGATTCCCTACAGTCGCTCTCTCCATCTTTTCCCCAGTTATCTGCAGCAGTTGGAAATGGAAAGCAACGGCAAATCGGTTGGTCGCGATGGCCAGCGGCTCCACACCGGCACGTCCCCGATCGTCTGGGGCAGCGCCGGCAGCGATGCCCAGCATGCCTATTTTCAGTTGCTGCATCAGGGCGGGCGTCTCGTGCCCTGCGACTTTATCGCCTTCGCCGAGTCGGACTTCCCGCTGCCCGGCCATCATGATCAACTGCTGGCCAACTGCTTCGCCCAGAGCGAAGCCTTGATGCACGGACGGACCGAGGCGGAGGCGCGCCGCGAACTGGCGAATGCCGGCCTGGCTGAAACGGAAATCGCGCGCCTTTTGCCGCACAAGATCTTCGCCGGCAACCAGCCCTCGACGACGATCCTGTTGCCGAGCCTGTCGCCGCGAACGCTGGGCATGTTGATCGCGCTGTATGAGCACAAGGTGTTCGCCGCGGCGGCGCTCTGGGGCATCAATCCCTTCGACCAGTGGGGCGTGGAACTCGGCAAGCAGCTGGCGACGCAGCTCCTGCCGGCCTTGACCGGGAGCGAGAACGCCGGCATGGATGCTCGCCTGAACCCTTCCACGCGGCAGCTGATCGCCTATTGCCATCGCTACCGATGAGTTCCGCGCCGCGCGTTCTCTTCGTCACTTCGGAAATCGCGCCGTGGCAAAAAACCGGCGGCCTGGGCGACATCTCGGCGGCGCTGCCCGCAGCGCTCGCCAGCGCCGGCGCCGATGTGCGCATCCTGGTTCCCGCCTACCCGGCGCTCACCGCAGCCTTTCCCGAGGCCCGCGAGATTGCCAGGATGGCGCCGCCGGCCGGCACTCTCCCCGCTTCCCGACTGCTGGCTGCGACCACCGCGACAGGAATGCCGCTGCTGCTACTCGATTGCCCGGATTTTTTTGCCCGTCTCGGCGGACCTTACCAATCGCCGGGAAGACGTAACTGGCCCGACAACGCACTGCGCTTCGGTCTGCTCTCCCGCGTCGCCGCCCTGCTCGCCTCGAATGACAGTCCGCTAGACTGGCGTCCCGACATTCTCCACTGCAACGATTGGCCGAGCGGCCTGGCGCCGGCCTATCTCCACTACCTCTACGACCGACGCGGCGACGCTGCCTGCGCAAGCGTGATGACCATCCACAATCTCGCCTTCCAGGGCCTGTTTCCGGCGCAAAGACTAGTCGACCTCGGCCTGCCGGAGGCCGCCTTCGTCTACGACGGCGTCGAATTCCACGGGCAGATTTCCTTCCTCAAGGCGGGTCTGCAATTCGCCGACCGGATCAGCACCGTCAGCCCCACTTACGCGCAAGAGATCCAGCAGGACGAACTGGGTTTCGGCCTGGACGGCCTGCTGCGCTATCGCAGTGCCGATCTCCGCGGCATCCTCAACGGCGTGGAGGCAAGTTGGAACTCGGCCACGGATCCATACCTGGCGCAACGCTACGATGCGCGCCATCTGGCGGCGAAGGTGAAAAACCGTAAGGCGCTCGCCGCCGAGCTCGGGCTAATTGAGGAAGCGGCTGCGCCGCTCCTGGCCATCGTCAGTCGACTCACCGAGCAAAAGGGCGTCGATCTGGTGCTCGCCATCGCCGACCAACTCCTGGATGAACCGCCCAGGGCGCAGCTTGCCGTGCTGGGCAACGGGGAGGCGGAATTCGAAACGGCATTCCGCACGCTCGCCGCCCGCCACCCGGGCAGAGTCGCAGCCGTGATCGGCTTCGACGAGCGCCTCGCGCACCGCTTCGAGGCCGGCGCCGACATCTTCCTGATGCCCTCGCGATTCGAGCCCTGCGGTCTGAATCAGATGTACAGCCTGCGCTACGGCACGCCGCCGGTAGTGCGCGCCACCGGCGGACTGGCGGACACGGTGACGGACTGCACGGCGCAAACGCTGGCCGCCGGATCGGCCAACGGTTTCACCTTCGGCCCCCCCGACGGCGCATCCCTGCTGGCCGCCACGCGCCGCGCCATCGATGCCTGGCATCGTCCCAAACTCTGGCGCCGGCTGCAGAAGAACGGCATGGCCGCGGATTTTTCCTGGGCCAAGGCTGCGGCGGATTACCTTGACGTCTATCGCGCCGCGCGCCATCGTCCGGCCTGAACACGCGCGACCAGGCCGCAACATTATCGATGCCCGTACCGCCCAGTACAACAGTACAATACGGCTTCGCCCATCAATCGTAAGGACAGGAAGCCATGGTCTGGATCGCACTGGATGAAAGACAGGAAACAGGACACGCCATGATCGATGAAGATCACCTAGGCATCGTCGGGATCATCAATCAATTGGCTGCGGCCATCATCCAGCACCAGAGCAAGGAGGTCTACGACCAGTTGCTCGACCAGATAATCCAGGGCACCAAGGCGCACTTCGCCAGGGAAAACCGCCTGATGGCCGAGTATCACTATCCCAAGGCGGAACAGCATGTGGCCGAGCATGTCAAGCTGGTCCGCGAATCGCTAGAACTGAAAGCCTGGTTCGATGCCGCCAACGCGGAATCGGTGATGACCGTCTCCTTGCTGCATTTCCTCGAGGAGTGGTGGAATCAGCATATCCCGAGCTTCGACCAGGAACTCGCCGATTTTCTAGCGGCGCAGAAACCCTGAGGGTGCCCGCCGGCCGGCTCGGTTCTTAGCGGCCGGCCTGGCCCTCGGTGGTAACAAGATTTACAGAGAGTTACAGTCCGATCGGCTTCGCCAAGCGCAGAACCGGCTACTCTCCTCCAGAGAAGATCAAGGGTTGTCCCGCAGGAACTCCCTTCGGTCGTTTCACGCCTAGAGCGAAGATAGTGAAGGAGCGCGAATGAAGAAGAATCTGCTTTGGCTGCTGCTGGTCCTGGCGACAGCGGTACAGGCCGCACTGCCCGACTCGGCAACGCCGTCCAAATTAGAGTTAAAACCCGTCGCGCAACAGGCACAGGCGGCCCACCTGGCGGCCGAACTGCTGACTCGATTTCATTACAAGGCGATGCCCCTCGACGATGCCATGTCGGGAAAAATTTTCGACCAATATCTGAAGTCGCTGGATCCGGAAAAGCTGTTCTTTATCCAGGCCGACATCGACCAGTTGTCCAGCTTTCGCAGCCGACTGGGGGACGCCATCATGGCCGAGGACCTCGCCGTTCCCTTCGCCATTTTCAATCGCTACGCACTGCGCGTGTCCGGGCGCCTGGCCTACGCCCGCAAGCTGCTCAAGGGGGGCTTCGATTTTCGGCAGATGGAAAGCTATCAATACGAAAGGGAAAAGGCGGCCTGGGCGAAATCCGAAACGGAAATTCACGAACTGTGGCGCAAGCGGGTCAAGAACGACTGGCTGCGTCTGAAGCTGGCCGGAAAGGATGACCAGAGTATTGCCGAGACCCTGGACAAGCGCTATGAACAGACCCTGAAGCGCATCTCGCGGATCAAGAGCGAAGACGCCTTCCAGACCTTCATGAATGCCTACACCATGGCCATCGACCCCCACACCAACTACATGGGACCCAGGGCGGCCGAGGACTTCGACATTTCGATGCGGCTGTCGCTGGTCGGGATAGGCGCGGTGCTGGAAGAAAAGGATGACTACACCACGATACGGGAACTCGTGCCGGGCGGTCCCGCCGCCCTCTCCGGTCTATTGAAGATCGGCGACCGCATCCTCGGCGTGGCACAAGGCCAGGGCGGCGCCCTGACGGACATCATGGGTTGGCGCCTGGATGATACCGTGGCCCTGATCCGCGGCAGGGCCGACTCGCTGGTCGTGCTCGACATACTCCCCGCGGATGCCGGCCCGGACGGCAAGCATCAACGGGTTTCACTGATGCGCAAGAAGATCTCGCTGGAAGAACAGGCGGCCAAGAAATCCGTCCTCGAAGTAAAGGATGGCGGAGCCACGCGCCACATCGGCGTGATCTCGCTGCCGACCTTCTATCAGGATTTCGACGCCAAGCAAAAGGGCGACCCGAATTTCAAGAGCGCGAGCCGCGACGTGGCGCGCCTGTTGCAGGAATTGAACAAGGAAAAGGTCGATGCCGTGCTGGTCGACTTGCGCAACAACGGCGGCGGTTCCTTGACCGAAGCCGTCGAACTGACCGGCCTGTTCGTCGGCAAAGGGCCCGTGGTGCAGCAACGCAACGCCAACGGCGAACTCAGCGTGGAGAGTGAAACCCATTCCGGCGTGGCCTGGTCCGGCCCGCTGGGCGTACTGATCGACCGCAGTTCCGCCTCTGCGTCGGAAATTTTCGCCGCTGCGATTCAGGACTACGGGCGCGGACTATTGATCGGCGAGCCGAGTTTTGGCAAAGGCACGGTGCAAACCATGATCGATCTCGATCAGGTCGCCAAGAAGCCGGGCTTCGGCGAACTGAAGTTCACCGTTGCCCAGTTTTTCCGAATCAACGGCGGCACCACGCAACTTGCCGGCGTCAAGCCGGACATCCTCCTGCCCACGGTGTCGGATCCTGACACCTTCGGCGAATCGAGCTTCGACAACGCGCTGCCCTGGGCCCAGATCAAGGCCGCAAACTTTGCGCCGCTCGGTGACTTGAAGCCGTTGCTGCCGACACTGCTGTCGCGCCATCTTGCCCGGGTAGCCAAGGACAGAGACTACCTGTCCCTGCAGGAGGACATCGCCGAGTTCAAGCAGCTGCGCAAGAACAACCGAATCTCGCTGAACGAGGACGAACGCCGCCAGGAACGTGATGCCCAGGAGGCTAAGTTGAGCGCGCGGGAAAAGCTGCGCAATGCCGAGAAGGCTGGCGGCAGCGCCGATGCCGGCGGGAAGGCCGCGCCGGAAAAGCCTCTCCGGGACGACGGCCTGCAAGCTGACGAACGCAGCATCGCGCATGAACTGGCGGCTGAAAAAGCGCGCAAGAATGCCAAGGACGTACTGCTCGACGAAGCCGTGCATATCCTCAGCGACGAGGTGACGCTGGCGCCTGGCGCCAGGATCGCGGCCGGTGCCGGCCCGCGGCTGGCGACCGCTAGCGTAGCGCCGCCTCCAGGCACCTTGAACCTGGACGTCTGCAACCAGGAACGCCCCTGTCCATGAGCCGTCTGCGCTATTGCCTGAGTATCTGCGCGCTGGCACTTTGCGTTCATGGCACAGCCGCCGCGCCGACTTCGGATGCCGGGAAGAGCCCCCTGGCCCGCCTCGACGCGCAAGCGGCCGGCTTTTCCTCTTATCTCCTGGCCAACGGCTTCAAGATCATCCTCGTGCCGTTTCCCTCGGCCGCCAACACCCGCATCGAGCTTCTGGTCAAGACCGGCAGCAAACAGGAAGGCTACGGCGAGACGGGCATGGCCCACTTGCTGGAGCACATGCTGTTCAAGAGCGCAGGCAAGCGCGCCGATCTGAAGAGCGATCTGACCGCACTCGGGGCTACCTGGAACGGCAGCACCACCGCCGACCGCACCAATTTCTTCGAGACTGTCTCGGCCGAGCCGGAAAAGATAGACGAAGCCATCCGCATCGAGGCGGATCGTTTCATCCGGGCCAGTTTCACCAAGAAGCACCTGGACAGCGAGATGAGCGTCGTCAGGAACGAACTGGAACGAAACGATAGCGACCCCGGCAGTCTGGTGATGCGCGCCCTGCAGCGGCAGGCCTACTTCTGGCACGGTTATTCGCGGCCGACCATAGGCGCCAGGAGCGACATCGAGGACGCGCCGTTCAGTGTCCTGCAGGCCTTCCACAAGAAGCACTACCGTCCCGACAATGCGGCGCTGATCGTCTCCGGAAAATTCGACACGCACCATGTTTTGGCGCTGGCCAGCCAACTGTTTGCCGCAGCGCGCAACCCGGCGACCGCCAAGATCGGCAACTGGACCCGCGAAGAGACGCGGGCCACGACCAATCGCAGCGAACTGTTTCTGCCAGCCGGCAAGACCATGGCGGCCAGCGCCTGGAAGCTGCCCGGCATGAAGGACCGACAGACCTACGCCTTCGATCTGGCCGCGAGCGCCATTTGCGAGGATGACTGGGGCAGTCTGCGCAAGGATCTGGTGCTGGAACGCAAGATCGCCGTCGCGGCGTCCTGCGATACGCAGGTCCAGGCCGACTACAGTCTGCTGGTCGCCACCGCCACGGCAGGCAGTACGGCCGATGCGGATCTCCTGGCCAAGGCGCTCTCCGGGCATATCGAGGCGGCGGCGGCCAAAGGCGTCAGCCAGGAACAACTGGAACGCGCCCGCCTGACGGAACTCAACGCTTTCGAGCGGCTGGAGAACTCCCATGAAACGCTCGCGCCCTTGCTTGAGGATGCCGAGGTAGCCGGCGACTGGCGCCTATTCTTCTGGCAGCGCGATATGCTCAAGGCCATCACCCTGGAAGAAGCCAACACGGCGCTGAAAAAATGGGCCGTCGCGGTCAATCGCAGCGATGTCCTGCTGCGCCACGCCGAGGCCATCGTGGCGCCGGAGTTGCCGAAATTCGTCGATGCCGGGGCGCTGGTGGCAGGCCGTGATTGGCCGGCCATCTCGACGCTGGCCGATCCCCTGCCTGACTCGGCCGGCGAACTGGCCAAGGCCACAGTCAATATCCCGCTGGACGGAGCGCGGGCGCGAGCGGCGCTGATTTCGCGCCGCACCCAGGGCGATCTGGCCTGGCTGGTGCTGGCCAACGACTACGGCAACGAGTCCGCCCTGAGCGGACGGAATACGGCCTGCAACATGGCCGACAGCCTGATGGCCTACGGCGGCGCCGGTCTCTCCCGCGACCAGCTAGGCGCCAGACTGGAGGCCTTGCAGGCGCATTGGTCGTTGAGCCTGGACGGCATCCGGATCGAGGCGCCGCGGCGGAATATCGATGCGGCCCTGGACCTCCTGCTCCCGGTCTGGGCTGCGCCCGCCCTGCCGGAGGCAGAGTTCGAGCGGATCAAGGCCGCGACGAGCGCCAGGCTGGAAGCGAGCCTGAAGGACCCGGGCCAGGTCGCCGCGAATGCCGCCAGACTGCGCTTCGACAACTATCCGGCCCGGCATCCGCTCAAGCCCCGTTCGCTGGAACAGCAACTGGCGGAAAGCCGGGCGGTCAAGTACGCCGACGCGAGTGCCTGCGTGGCCGATTTTTCCGGGCTGGGCCAGGTTCGCCTGACCATGGTCGGCAGTTTCTCATCTGCGGACGTACAGGCAATCTGGTCGCGGATAGGCCGGCTGCCGAGCGCCCGGATTCCCTATGCGCGGGTGAAGGACGTGGCAGCGCCACTCGCCGTCGATACCAGCCCGATCATCGTGGTCATGCCCGAGAAACCCAATGCGACGATCGCCGGTTCGGCCCTGTTGCGCATTACCGACGATGCGCCGGACTTTCCGGCCTTGCGGATTGCCGTGAAAATCCTCGGCGGCGATAGCGACAGCCGGATCTGGACCCGGCTGCGTGAGCGCGAAGGCCTCGCCTACAGCGCCAATGCAAAATTGTCCGGGAACTCCTTCGAGCCGCGCAGCAGGCTGACCATCCAGGCCAGCGTCGCCAGCGACAAGACCGATGCGGCGCAACTCAGCCTGAAGGACGAACTGGCCCGCGCGCTCAAGGAAGGCTTCTCGGCGCAGGAAGTGGCACGCGCCAAGAGCGCCTGGCTGCTGGAGCGCAAGACCTCATTGCATGTCGAGAAGTCCATTGCCGGCAGTCTGGCGGAAGGACTTTACAGCGGCCGGACCTATGCTTGGCTGGCGCAATACGATGAAAAGATTTCCCGGGTCACGGCGCAGGATGCCGCGCTCGCCTTGCGCAAGTATCTGGCCAATACGCCTATGGTCTGGTCGGTCGGCCGCGGCAGCTAGGAGAATACCGCTTTCCCCCCGCCCCCTTTCCGGGAAAGGGGGTGACGGTGGTTCGTCCCTGCGGGACTCCATGTCTTACGCTGCCCCCCGGCGGCCCTGCGGCGGGGGCGCTCTTCGATCATGCTGGGGGAATTGGACGCCACTCCAACTATTCGGCAGCCGCGCCATGGCCATGGGTGAACGGTGGCTTGGCCAGCCAGATCAACGGGATCAGCGACAGAAATATCCAGCCTGCGATCCAGAATACGTCCATGGTGGACAGCATGTAGGCCTGCACGGTGATGGCTCTTTCGATGAAACCGTAGCTTTGCGCCGCCCCCAAGCCCAAGGCTTGCAGTTGCTCCGTGCCCTGATGGGCCACCGGGTTGTAGGCATTGATGTTGGCCGCCAGCTGGGCATGATGCACCGCTTCGCGCCGCTCCCACAGGGTGGTGCTGAGCGAGGTGCCGAAGCCGCCGGCCATCACCCGGATCGCATTGGAAAGGCCTGCAGCGCTGGCGATCCGGTCGGGCGGCAGGCCGGCGATGGTGATGCCGAACAGGGGCACGAAGAAACAGGCCAGGGCGATGCCCTGAATGAACTGCGGCATGGCGATGGTGACGAAATCGGCATCGGTGTTGAAGTGTGTCCGCCAAAAACAACAGAATGCGAACACGGCAAAGCTGATGGTCGCGACCCAGCGCAGATCGTAGCGATGCATGTTGCGGCCCAGATAGGGCGTCAGGACGATGGCGAGCACGCCTGAAGGCGCCATGGCCATCCCCGCCCAGGTCGGCGTATAGCCAAGCTGTGTCTGCAGCCAGAGGGGAATAATCACGATGCTGCCGAAAACCACCATGTAGCCGGCGCTGGTGGCCAGGGTTCCGGCCATGAAGTTGCGGCTGGCGAAGAGATGAAGATCGAGGACCGGATGCTCCTCGGTGAGTTCCCAGACCACCAGCAGCGAGAGAGCAAAGGCGGCGACGATGGCCAGGGCGACGATGAACGCGGAATTGAACCAGTCCAGTTCCTTGCCCTTGTCGAGCATAATCTGCAGGCTGCCGATGCCCATCGCCAGCAGGGCCAGGCCGACGGCGTCGATGGGCAACTTGAAGATTTTCGTCTCGCGCAGCCGCATCCGTTGCCAGGTGATGTAGGTGCACAACAGCCCGACCGGCACGTTGATGTAAAAAATCCAGGGCCAGCTGATGTTGTCGGTGATCCAGCCGCCCAGTATCGGCCCGCAGATCGGCGCCACCAGGACCGTCACGGACCACAACGCGAGCGCCGTGTTCTTTTTTTCCGGCGGATAGATGCTCAGCATCAGACTCTGCGAGAGGGGGATCATCGGGCCGGCCACGGCGCCCTGGATGACGCGGAAAAAGATCAGCAGGCCCATGCTCGTTGACAATCCGCAGCCCCAGGACGCCAGGGTGAACAGCAGGATGGCGAAAGTGAACAAGCGCACTTCGCCGAAACGCTTGGCCATCCAGCCGGTCAGGGGAATAGTGATGGCATTGCTGACCACGAACGAGGTGATGACCCAGGTGCCCTGGGTCGGCGAAACGCCCAGATCGCCCGACAATGCGGGAATCGCCACATTGGCGATGGAACTGTCGAGAACCTGCATGAAGGTGCCCAGTGCGAGCGCGAAGGTGACGAGCACCCGCTCCCCGCCGACCATCGGTTTTACTTCCATGCTTCAGTCGCGGCCGAGGTTGGCCTGGATGATCCGGGCGACGGCGGCATCGGCCTTGTCCCGATGCTCGTCGAAAACCGAGGTCTGATAGGCGGGGGCAACGCGCGCCGCCTCGGCAACGGTGGGCCCCTCATGGTCGAGGAGGACGGTCACCGCCATCGACAAGCCGATGCGCAGCGGATGCTGTGCTAGTTGCCCGGCATCCAGCGCGATGCGCACCGGAACCCGCTGCACCACCTTGATCCAGTTGCCCGAGGCATTCTGCGCCGGCAACAGGGAAAAGGCGCTGCCGGTGCCGGCATCCAGACCGACCACCTTGCCGTCATACTCAACGCCGCTGCCATAGAGGTCCGCGGCGAGCTTGACCTTCTGGCCGATGCGGACATGCTGGAGTTGGGCCTCCTTGAAGTTCGCATCGACCCACAACTGCTCCAGCGGTACGACGGCCATCAGCGGGGTACCCGGGCCAACACGCTGACCCAGTTGGACGCTGCGCTTACTCACCAGACCGGAAACCGGCGAGGGAAGTCGCGTCCGGGCCAGGGCGAGATAGGCTTCGCGCACTTTGCCTGCGGCATTGCTCACGTCCGGATGGTTCTCTACCGTGGTCCTGTCGACCAGGGCCCGGTTCGCCAAGGCCTGCTCCCGAGCCGAGCCGAGCGCGGCCTGCGCAACCTTCTGCAAATCCCGGGCATGCTGGAGTTCTTCCCCGGCGATCGCCCCCGAACTGGCCAGCCGTTCGCGTCGCGCGAGATCCTCGCCTGCCTTGGCGAGGTCGGCCTCGCGCATTTTTACACTAGACTGCAGTTGGTCGTTGGTGGCGAACAGATTTCTTACCTGCCTGACCGTCTTGGCGAGCTGGGCTTCGGCTGCCGCCAAGGCGACGCTGGCATCGGCCGGGTCGAGTTGCACCAGGATCTGACCGGCTTTCACCACGTCGGTATTGTCGGCGGCGATAGCGACCACTGTGCCGCCCTGCTGGGGCATGATCTGTATCACATTGCCATTCACATAAGCGTCGTCGGTGTATTCCTGGTAGCGGGAAACCAGTCCCCAGTACGCGCCGTAGGCGATGGCGCCGAGCAGGAACAAGCCGAGGACGATGGTCAGCATAGTTCCGCGCTTGCTGCCGTTGCTGTCGGTGGCGATGGAATCGGAAGTGGTGAGCTGGTCCATGATCGGCTTCTTCGGGAAATTAGGGTTGAGTCGCGACGGGCTTGACCTGGCCGTCATAGCCGCCGCCCAGGGCGCGGTAGAGGCTGATCGACAAATCGAGTCCGCGGGCATCGAGATCCGCGGCCCGGCTCTTCTGAGCGAGGACCTGCGCCTCGGCGGCGAGAACCTGCAGATAGTTGATCAGGCCGGCACGGTAACGCAGCAGGGCGAGATCGAAAGAATCCTGGGTCCGAGCCAGCAGCAAGCGTTGCTGGCTCTGCTGTTCGGCAAGAGCGCGGAATGAGGAGAGTTGATCGACCACCTCGTGCAGCGCATCGACCAGGGTCTTGTTGTATTGTTCGACGGCGATATCGTAGTCGGCGTCCCTTCCGGCCAGGTTGCCGCGTCGCCGGCCGCCGTCGAAGAACGGCAGACTCAGGGCGGGACCGACGCCAATGATGCTGCTGCCTGATTTCACGAACTCGGACAAGCCGATGCTCTGCAGGCCGAGGAAGGCGGTGAGGCTGATGTCCGGATAGAACAAGGCCTTGGCGACCTCGATGTCCTTCGCCGCGGCTTCGACCCGCCAGCGCTGAGCGACGATATCGGGCCGCCGGCCGAGCAGTTCGGCCGGCAATTGCGCCGGCAATGCCGGTATTTGCCGCGGATCGAGCCGCGGCCGGGCAATCCCCAGTCCGCGGTCCGGACCCTGGCCCAGAAGGGCGGCAAGCTGGTTGCGGACTAGCGCTATGCTTTCATCGATCGCGGAGATCCGGGCGCGAACATCGGGGATGGCAGTTTCGGCCAGCTTCAGTTCGACTTGGGAGTCCAGGCCCTCCGAGGTGCGCTGTGCCGTAAGGCGGAGCAGATGCTCGCGGCTTTGTTGCAAGGTCTCGGCAATATCGCGCTGGGCGAATGCGCGTTGCAGTTCGACATAAGCGTGCATGATCGCCGCCGAGACCATGATACGCGCGGCAGCGCTATCGACCTCGGCGGCCTTGGCCGTGCCCAGGGCGCTTGCCACCGCCGCACGGTTCTTGCCCCAGAAATCGAACTCATAGCCGAAATCGATCGTCCCCTGGCTTTGAACATTCCAGGTCCCGGCAAAAGGCGGCGGATAAATGAAATTCTCGCTGAACTTTTCCTGCATCACGGCCAGGTTGCCATTGACCTGCGGCAGCAGCGCGGAACGAGCGCCCTCGACCAGGGACTGGGTCTTCCGCACTCTCGCCTCGGCGATCCTGAGGCTGGGATTAGCCGCGATGCCCTGATCGATCAAGGCGTCCAGTTGCGGATCGTTAAAACCCCGCCACCAGTCCTTACCCGGCCAGTCGACGACAGCAACGTTCTGGAAGCTCCGGGCTGCGGCGAGCTGGTTGGCGTCAACCAGCTGGGCATGGCTTGCCGGCCCGCTCATGTCCGCGCAGGCGGTTGTGGCGATGACGAGCGCAGTCAGCAGGGTTTGCCGTTGAATTTTCATATCAGGTCTCATTCGCCAGCATGCGCCGCAAAAACTGATCGAGCAGTTGCGACTCGGATTTCGAGAATCCGCGCAATAGCCGCTTATTGACGCCCAGGATCAGGGGCACGATGCTGGGATAGAGCGCCCGACCCTTGTCGGTCAGTTCCAGGCCCACCGAGCGCCGATCCTTGCTGCTGCGGACCCTACGGATGACACCCTTCTCTTCTATCCGGTCCAGCAACCGGGTCATTGCACCGGAATCGTAGTTGAGCAGGCGGCAAAATTCCACCGGCGTCCCGGCCATGCCGTTGGCCAGCTGGGCCACCACCACGAACTGCGCGTGGGTCAAGCCGAGCGGCGCCAGTTCCCGCTCCACGGACTCGACCAGCTTCTGGCGCAGCTGGGCGATCAGGTGGGCAACGGAATCTATCGCGCCCTGTTCTACGGTTGTTTTCGCCATGCCGGCAATTATACTGCCTGGGCAGTAATTGTACAGGGCAGGGGATTGCCGCCCCTGGGTTGGCAAGTGCTTATGGGTCGATCTTGACGGCCGCAGCCAATTGGTCAGCTAGTAGCCTGCCTGGCAAGCAGGCCGTGCGTTTCCCATTCATCGCCTACCTCCCGGGAATGTATGCTCGCTATTAGCGCAATCGGAAAACCGAACAGAATTCCGCCCGGCTTCCTTGGCCTGGTACATTGCCGCATCGGCCCACTTGAAGATGTCGTGCTGCGTGACTTCATGCCCGACAAACAACGTAGCGCCGATGCTTGCCGTACAGCGGTGCTCGACCGTGGCATGCGCATCTCCATTGCCGCCGATTTGGAGCTGATAGGGTGCGGACAGACCGGCGCGGATTTTCTCGGCGATGATGCCGGCCAGTGCCGCCGATTGGGCTATCTCCCCAGCCAAATTGCTCAGCAGAACCACGAACTCATCGCCGCCAAAGCGCGCCACGGTATCGATCTCGCGCACACAACTCATCAGCCGCCGGGCAACCTCGATCAGCAACAAATCGCCAACCGGATGCCCATAAGTATCATTGAGCGGCTTGAAGTTATCCAGATCAAGCACCAGCAATGCGCCATAGCAAACATTGCGCTTACTGGCGGCCATGGCCTGGATCAGTCTGTCGTCGAGCAGACGCCGGTTCGGCAGTTTGGTGAGCGGGTCGTAGAACGCCAGTTGATGCACCTGATCTTCCATCTGCTTGCGCTCGGTGATGTCGATGTAACTGGTGACGAAACCGCCGCTGGCGATCGGCGTGCCGCGAATTTCAAGCCATCTCCCGTTTGGCCTGGCGCGCTCGATATGGTGGGCCTTGAAGTCCCGGGCGCGGGAGATGACAGCCTGCACCTGCTCTTCGATATTGCCCGGACCATATTCACCCCGGTCGGCATTGAAGCGGGTGAGCTCTTCGAAATCGGCCCAGCCTTTAGCGAACAGGGAGGGCGGAAAGTCGAGTAATTCCTGGAATTTTTCGTTGTACGCGGTGAACCTAAGGTCGGCATCACACAGCGAGATTCCTCCGGGGAAATTGTCGATAACGGTTTTCATCACGTCGCGCTGACGCGTAAGTTGTTCCTCAGTTCGCATCTGCTCAGTGATGTCGGTATAGGTTGTGACAAACCCGGATATTTCACCACCGGACTTGAAAGGGAAGCCTTCCACCAGGAGCGTGCGCCCACCCGTTAGTTGCCGCACGAAACGATGCGCTAAAAATTGGCGGGCACGAGCCACGATAGCTTGCACCTGAGCTTCGGCATCTCCGGGACCATATTCGCCGCGCACGGCGTTAAGACGGATAAAGTCCTCGAAATGGGCACCCTTGAAGACCATGCTTTGCGGAAAATCCAGGATTTCGTGAAATCGCCGGTTCCAGAGAATGAGGCGAAGGTCCTGGTCGATGACGCTGACGCCCTGCGGCAGCGCATCGAGCAGAGCCTGCAATTGTGTAATGAGCTTTTCGTGGCTGACTTCGCGCTGCTTTTCGTTGGTGATTTCCTGGAAGGTACCGGCCAACCGGAGTTGGCCTTGATCATCATCTATAGGGGAACCTCGAATCACCAGGTACGCCTGCTTGCCGTCTCTGCCCAGCAGTTCGAGTTGGCTGTTGAACGGCAAGCGTCCGGCCAGGGCCTGATCGAAGATGACCTGAACGCGTCGGCGCTCGCTGTCGGACAATGCGTCCATGAAGGAGCGCGAAACATCGATAGGTGCGCCGGCGACAGTCGCCAGAAGATCCCGCGAAGCTTCGGGAAGAGACATCGTCCGTTTCGCGGGATCGTACTCCCAATAACCGATGCGGCCGACGCGCTGGATGAAGTCCAGTTGTCTATGTTCGATGCGGCTATTCGCTTCCACGCTTCCCCCGCGGGTGGTCTGGAACCAGCAGCAATGAAGGCCCCATCGCCAGAAGGTGACGGCCGTTCAGGCGAGTGTGTATTGTAACTGTTTAGCGTGCCTCGCTTGACCATGGCCAACGTCGGGAAGCATACCGCAATGACGGGATTGGCTGGACCCTGGCGATGTTTGCTGGGAGAATGAAGCTCCCCAAATTAAAGCTTATGAGGTGGCACCATGGCGGGAATTATGTCTCCGATGGAGAGAGTCCGGCAACTCGTGGAAGAGTTGCGCAAGCTGGAGAATAAATTGGTCAATGGCACCAGGATGACGATGCAGGAACAGCAAAAAACCCATAACGAGATCAAAAAGATCAAGGAACAGATGGCGCGCCTGGAGCGCCAAGTGGGTTGATCCGTAGGCTTTGTGCTAATCGTGACGCTTCCGATAGGTCGCTACATCTCCATCCCTGGCATGGCCTGGGCCGGCTTTTCTTCCGGCAGTTCCGCGACCATGGCGTCGGTGGTGAGTATCAGGCTGGCAATCGAGGCGGCATTCTGCAAGGCAGAGCGCGTCACTTTGGTCGGATCGAGCACGCCCATTTCGATGAGATCACCGTATTCCCCTGAGGCCGCGTTGTAGCCGAAGCTGCCCTTGCCGAGCCACACCTTGTCGAGCACCACCGACGGTTCGCCGCCGGCGTTGGCGACAATCTGGCGAATCGGTTCTTCGAGCGCGCGCAACACGATCTTGATGCCGGCCTCCTGGTCGTGGTTTTCCCCAACAAGCCCGCTGATCGCCGCGCTCGCCCGCAACAGCGCCACGCCGCCGCCCGGCAGGATGCCTTCTTCGACCGCGGCGCGGGTCGCATGCATCGCATCCTCGATCCGGGTCTTCTTTTCCTTCATCCCGGTTTCGGTGGCTGCGCCGACCTTGATCACGGCGACGCCGCCGGAGAGTTTGGCGGCTCGCTCCTGCAGCTTCTCCTTGTCGTAATCGCTGCTCGCCTCCTCGATCTGCTTGCGGATCTGCAGGATGCGCTGCTCGATCTTTCCACTTTCCCCGGCGCCATTGATGATCGTGGTGTCTTCCTTGCCCACTTCGATGCGCTTGGCCTGGCCGAGATCCTCAAGCTGCGCCTTTTCCAGGGACAGGCCGACCTCCTCGCTGATCACCGTGCCGCCGGTGAGGATGGCGATGTCCTCGAGCATGGCGCGGCGCCGGTCGCCGAAACCCGGCGCCTTGACCGCGCAGGTCTTCAGGATGCCGCGCAGGCTGTTGACCACCAAGGTGGCCAGCGCTTCGCCTTCGATGTCTTCGGCGACGATCAGCAAGGGCTTGCCGGCCTTGGCCACCTGTTCCAGTAGCGGCAGGAGGTTCTGGATGTTGCTGATCTTCTTGTCGTAAAGCAGGACAAACGGATCGTCAAGCGCCGCGATCTGCTTTTCCGGGTTGCTGATGAAATAGGGGCTGAGATAGCCGCGGTCAAACTGCATGCCTTCGACCACTTCCAGTTCATTCTGCAGACCCTTGCCGTCCTCGACGGTGATCACGCCTTCCTTGCCGACTTTTTCCATGGCCTGGGCGATGATCTCGCCGACGGCGTTGTCTGAACTGGCGGAGATGGCCCCGACTTGGGCGATTTCCTTGCTCGTCGCGCAGGGCCTGGAAAGCTTCTTCAATTCCAGGACGGTGGCGGCAACCGCCTGATCGATGCCGCGCTTCAGATCCATTGGATTCATGCCGGCGGCGACATACTTCATGCCTTCGCGGACGATCGCCTGGGCCAGCACGGTGGCGGTGGTGGTGCCATCGCCGGCGACGTCGGAAGTCTTCGACGCGACTTCCTTGAGCATCTGAGCGCCCATGTTCTCGAACCTGTCTTCAAGTTCGATTTCCTTGGCGACGACGACACCCGAATTGGCGACCAGGGGCGGCCCGTAGGATCGCTGCAAAATGACGTTGCGGCCGCTGGGGCCCAGGGTGACCTTGACGGCATCGGCCAGTATATTCACGCCCTCGACGATCTTGGCGCGGGCAGCGTCATGAAACAGTACCTGTTTTGCCGGCATCGCGGTCTCCTCAATATTCCCCAACGGCCATCTTGTTGTCGCCTGCCAGACGCTTCATCGGGACGCCGCCGTGCACTGGGCGAGTCCTCATGCTCTGCGCTCCCCGGTCGATTCTGGCGGTACCGGCACGTCGTCCGCGGCCCCGCCGCGGACGCGTGAAGCGCTGAAGCGGCACTTATGAAACGATGAGTTGCTTGGGCGAAGTCCCTGGTTTCTTGGGCAGCGTCACCTCAAGCACGCCATCGCTGTATTTGGCCTGGGCGCCGCCCTGATCGACGTCCTGGTCAAGGCTGAAGCTGCGGTAGACCTTGCCGTAATAGCGCTCACTGCGGATCACCCGCTTGCCTTCCTTCTCTTCCGTCTCCTTCTTGAGCTCGGCGCTGATGGAGACCTGGTTGCCGTCTATGGAAACGTGGATATCCTCCTTTTTCACACCTGGGATTTCTGCCTTGACCAGGTAAGACTTGTCCTCTTCGGACACGTCCAGCTTGATCTGCGGCTCGCCGTCCATTCCGCGGAATACGGGCCGGACCATGAAGCCTCTGAAGAGGTCGTCTACGTCCCGGAAAGGATCGAAACGGGCGAGTTCGTTGAATGGATCGAAACGGGTGAGGTTGGCCATGATGATTCTCCTTGATTGAAGTTTGCTTGCGACATTACATCTGCCTGCTTCGCGCAGAGCTTGATTCACTATTGCCGATGGAAAGATTCAGCCGTTCCATTACTCATTTGAATCTGGCAACGATTCGATCGATGGTTAGTCTTATCTCGTCGTGCGCCTTCGCCATGCCATCCCTGAGATCTTCCCAGGCGTCTTCAGAGCGCTTGCGCAATTCCCGCAGCATCTCCTCTGCCTCGGCCCGCTTGGCGGAAATGACCTGCACCTGATTTTCGATTTCGGCGCGCTTCCTGGCCGTCAACTCCTTGGTCCTGGTCTTGAGTTCTTCGAGCTGGTGATCCCACGCATCTAACTGAGCCTCAAACTTTTCCTGAAAGAATTGTTTCGCGCTCACCACAGGGCAAGGTTCAGCCAGAGATGCTTGCTTCATTTCCGCTTCGGCTTCCAGCCAGTCGGCAACCGGGTCGCCACCACGAAAGCCTCTATGCTCGGCGCGATAATAGGCCGCGACCGCAATCATTTCCTGGCGCATTTCGGACCCTCCTGTTCTCATGAATATCTCCCGTCATAAGCTGTCAACGTGATGGTGGTGGATAGTTCGGCGGGGGCGGCGGTGGGTAATTTGCAATCTAGGCCATTGTCATCATTGCGGCAATACGCGCGGACGCGTATGAGCCTGACCGTGTCCGAACAGATGATCGGCATCGCTTTTGAAAGGCTCGGCTTGTCTCAGGACTCGGCCTATCTATTGCTGCACTATCCTCTCGACCCGTTGCAGGTCGTCGGGGTTGTCGCGCTAGTCGCCGCCATCGCCCATCGTGCCAGCACGCCTATACCGGCGGAACGTTGGGCGTACTGATCGGTGCTGACCTGCTGCGCCTCGGATCGATTCGCAAGCTCGGCGCACCGATCGCGTCCATCGCGGGAGGCGGCAGCTATGACGGCATTTTCCTTTCGGGGATGATTGCCGTGCTGCTGGCAGGACGTCCAGGCAGTCTGCCCTGTTCTATTCGTTCAAGCGGAAGCGCCGGTTGCGACAATGCGGCTCTGCTCCATTTGGGCGACTTGGTCGCTGGAATAGCCTGCTTCATTGAGTACGGAAAGAGTGTGTTCGGCGTATTTGGCGGGGAAGGTGAATTCCCGCGGCGCGCCGGCGATATCGACCGCACTCGGCTGCATCCGCACCCGCTTGCCCGCCGGGGTGCAGGTGGTGGTCAGCTTGTTGCTGATCGCCGCCATTTCCCGCACTGCCGGGATGTCCTGGATAGGCGCATAAGGAATTGTCGCCTTGCGCAATTCCTCGGCGAGGCGGCCGCTGGTGAACTGCCGCGTGACCGCCGCCATATCGCGATGGATGGCCGCGCGCTGAGTATGCCGGCCTTCGTTGGTCACTCGTTCGGCGTTGCCTATGATCGCGAACTGCGGTATTTCCGTCAGCCGTTGCCATTGCACATCGTTACCGATGGCTATGAAGATGAAACCGTCCCGAGTCGGATAGACATTGGTTGGAATGAACTTGCGATGTTCGTTTCCGCAGCGCGTGATTTCGCTGGCTTGGCAGTCGAAGTCGAGCAGCGGCAAAGTGGTAATCAGCCAGGACGCCGCCGCCTGCAGCATCGATACGTCGATACGACTGCCGCGGCCGCTTTCAGCGCGTTCGGCCAGCGCCAGCAAGACGTTGGCATAAACTTCGTCGCCCGCCTTGAGGTCTATCAGCGGCACCCCCGACAGCATCGGCGGGCCGTCTGCAGCGCCGGTCAGCTCCATATAGCCGCCCATCGCCTGGATTACCGGATCGTATCCGGGAACATCCGGATAGTCCGCTCCCATAGCCGAGATGCCGGCCCAGATGAGGTCGGGCTTGACCGCGCTGAGCGTCGGGTAATCGATGCCCAGCGATCGATAACGGCGCGGGACGGTGTTGCAGCAGAAGACGTCGACATCAAGTTCGGTGATCAAGCGGCGGAGCACTGCCTGTCCCTGAGGATCCTTCAGGTTGAGCGCAATGGCTTCCTTGCCGACGTTGGGCGCGACGAAATAGGAGCGGCGGTCATCGTCTACCACCCGGGCGCCGATATACCGGTTGGGATCGCCGGGCAGGCCCGCGCCGGGAGTTGATTCGATGCGAATCACGCGCCAGCCGAGTTGGACGAAGCGCAAAGTGGCATAAGGCAGGGACAGTGCCTGCTCCATCGATATCACTGTTCGCCGTTTCATGCTGAAACCCCGTCCAGCGGGGCTGAGGCTCTCATGACGGTGTCCCGTGAAGGTTTTCGCCGCGCCTACTTGGATGCCGCATGCCGCAGTCCCGTCGCGACGCTGAACGCATGTTTCGCCGCCGTCAAATGGTCCTGCATGGCCCGTGCCGCGGCGTCGCCATCGCCTGCGCAGAGCGCTCTGGCAATGACCTTCAAACCGCCCAGAACCACATTGCGCACTTTGGCGCTGCCCAGGGTCAGGGTCCGCAGATGCTGGACATGGTCGGCGTAGAGCTCGACCGCATGAACCAACCGGGGGTTAGGCACCAGGGCTAGCCAGGCACGGCGGAAGCGGGCGTTGGCCTCCATGAATGCCTCGTTGTCGCCCGCCTTGTGGGCCGCCACGCTCGCTTCCAGCGCTTGCAGGATGGGCGCGCAGACCGTGGGATTAGCGGTCTGCGCCGCCACCCGGCGCAGGGCCTCCGGTTCGAGCAGGCTGCGCACCTCATAGATGTCATCCACATCGCCGATGCTCAGCGAAGGCACGACAAAACTGCGCCCATCGACCGACACCAGGCCATCGCTGGCGAGTCGGGTCAGGGCCTCGCGCACCGGCGTTCGCGACACGCCAAGCAGCGCTGCCAGTTGCACTTCCTGCAGGGCCTGGCCCGGGAGTATCTTGCCGTTGCGGACATTCGCCCGCAGCGTCTGATATACCTGTTCGCTCAAGGCGCGGGGTCGTTCCACGGGTTTTAGCGCAGGCACCACGCACGAGTCTCCAGGCCGCACAGATCGAAATGTCGAGCAGTCAGCGCGATGCGGCAACCGCGACTATTCTTGCCGTATGTAGTACAGTTTCAAAAAAAGTATACTGCATACATTCCTCAATGTATACATTCACCAGGAGAAGAGAAAAATGTTGATCAGTAGGCTGATTCGTTACGCGGCGGCGGCCGCAGGCGCCGCCGCCCTGGCCGCAGGTGCTCTGGCCGCCGACCTGAAGGTGGGCCTGAGCGTGTCGCTGTCCGGTCCCAATTCGTCGCTGGGCATTCCCTACGCCAAGGGCATGCAGACGGCGCTCGCGTACAAACCCGAGATCAATGGCCGCAAGGTCCAGCTGATCGTGCTCGACGACAGCTCGGATCCAACGACGGCGGGCCGCAACGCGCGCAAACTGATCCAGGAGGACAAGGTCGATGTGCTGATAGGGACCTCGGGGGTTCCGTCGGCAATGGCCATGGCGCAGGTCGCCAAGGAAGGGGCGACGCCGATGATCGGCGTGACGCCATTCGCCCCCGTCGACAACCCCTGGGTCGTCGCAGTCGCGCAGCCGACGCAGTTGATGGTCGATGCCGTCGTCGAGCGAATGAAGCGCAATGGCATCAAGACGGTCGGCTATATCGGATTCTCCGACGCCTGGGGCGACCTGGTCTATGACGCGCTGACCAAGACAGCGCCAACGGCGGGCATCAGCGTCGTCGCCAACGAGCGCTATGCGCGCAATGACCAGGCGGTGACCGGGCAGGTGCTGAAGATCATCGCCCTGCATCCGGACGCGGTGATGACCGGCGGCGCCGGAACGCCTGGCGCGCTGCCTTTCCTGGCGCTCGCCGAACTCGGATACAAGGGCGGCATCTATGGCCAGCACGGCCTGATCAACCCCGACTTCATCCGCGTCGCCGGCGCTGCGGGCAATGGCGCCTTGATGTCGACCGGACCGGTGATTGTTGCCGAGCAGTTGCCGGCCAACTATCCGACCAGGAAGATCGCCCTGGAATTCCGCGAGGCCTTCCTGAAAGTGAACCATGCGCCATCGACCGACGCATTCTCCGCCTATTCCTTCGACGCCTGGCTGGTCTTCGCCGACGCGGCGGCCCGGGCCCTGAGCGCGACCAAGGCCGAACCGGGTACCCCGGCGTTTCGCCTCGCGCTGCGCGACGCAATCCACACAACCAAGGAAGTGGTCGGCACGCACGGCGTCTTCAATTTCAAGCCCGGCGCCGTCTACGGGGTCGATGAGCGCGCGCGGGTGATCGTCAAACTCGAGAACGGCCAGTGGAAACTGGCGCCCTGAGCACCGAGTCTTGAATCGCCAGGTCTCGAGCCGGCGGCTTGTGCCCAGCCGCGGCCCGACGAGCGGAAGCGGGAGAACCCCTCGGTGAACTGGGACGTGGCATTGATCCTGACGGTCGGCGGGCTGGCCACCGGTTCGGTGTACTTGCTGGCCGGACTCGGCCTGGTGCTGATTTTTTCCGTCACGCGGGTCGTTTTCGTGCCCTTCGGCGACATTGCTGCGTTCGCCGCGCTGAGCCTGGCCGCCTTCGAAACCGGGACCACGCCGCCGACCATCGGGCTCGTGCTGACGCTCGCGAGCCTCGCGGTCGTCGCCGAACTGTGGCAACTCATGCGACGCCGAGAGCTTGCCCGAATGCCGCGCGTACTCATGGTTTGGGGGCTATTGCCGGCGCTGCCCTGCCTTGCCGCATGGTGGGTCACCGGGCGTAATTTGCCGGCGATCGCCGGCATCGTCGCATCGATCTTACTGGTCGTGCCGATCGCGCCGCTGATCGCGCGAATCGCCTTGCGGCCGATCGCCGACGCTTCGGTGCTGGTGCTGTTGATCGCATCGCTGGCACTGCACTTCCTGCTTTCCGGACTCGGCCTGCTGTTTTTCGGACCCGAGGGTTCACGCACCCATCCCCTGGTTGCCGGCGCAACGACGCTGCCGGGCGGATTCCCCGTGAGCATGCAAGTGCTGCTGATGATCGCTTCGGCGATCGTGCTCTCGGGACTGTTCTACCTGTTGTTCGAACGCACGCTCCACGGCAAGGCGTTACGCGCGACCGCGATCAACCGGGTCGGCGCGCGACTGGTCGGGATCCGCCCGGCGCGCACCGCGGCGCTCGCCTATGGCGGCGGTTCGCTGCTCGCAGGGCTGATCGGGGTGCTGATCGCGCCGGTGACGACCATCTATTACGACTCGGGCTTCATCATCGGTCTGAAGGCTTTCGTCGCCGCGATCATCGGCGGTCTGGCCAGCTATCCCTTGACCGCGCTCGGCGCCCTCGCTGTTGGCCTGGTCGAGAGCTTCGCGTCGTTCTGGAGCGGCGCACTAAAGGACGTCTTCGTCTTCGGCACCTTGATTCCGGTGCTGCTGTTGCGTTCGTTGCTCGCGTCGCGGATCGAGGAAGAAGAAGAGGAAATCGACGAGTGAGCACGGCGCGGGGATCGCCATGACCAGGTTCGGTTCGGTCGTCGCCGCCGCCATCGTCGCCTTGCTCGCGCTGGCGCCGCTCGTCCTTGGCAGCTTCGCAGTCGGCTTATTGAACGACGTCGGGATCGGCGCGCTGGTAGCGCTCGGCCTGGTGCTATTGACCGGCGTAGGCGGTTTAACCTCATTTGGCCAGGCGGCATTCGTCGGCATCGCCGCCTATGCGAGCGCTTGGCTGACCACTACGCATGGCGCCTCGCCGTGGTTCGGACTGCTCTTTGCGCTGGCCGCAACCGGCGTCAGCGCGTGCCTGATCGGCATGCTGACCTTGCGACTGGGTGGCCACTTCCTGCCGCTCAGCACGATCGCCTGGGGCCTGTCGATTTCGCTCTTGTTCGGCAACATTGATGCCCTCGGACGGCACAGCGGTCTGTCGAACATTCCACCCTTGCACCTGGGCACGATGTCGCTGACCACACCCGAGTCGGTCTATTACCTGATTTGGCCGATCTTCGGTCTTGCTTACTGGTTCATCCATAACCTGCTCAATTCCAGGCCGGGGCGGGCGGTCCGCAGCCTGAGGGGCGGCGCGACGCTGCTCGCCAGCGTCGGTGCCGACGCCTTCCGGGTGCGCCTGACGCTGTTCGTCACAGCGGCGCTGCTCGCCGGGATCAGCGGCTGGCTGTATGCCCACACCAACCGCTTCGTCAGTCCGTCGCCATTCGACCTGCGCGCCAGCATCGAATACCTGTTGATGGCGGTCGCGGGAGGACTCGGCCAACTCGCCGGCGCGCTGGTCGGGGCCGGCCTCGTGTTCCTGGTCAAGAATTCGCTGCAGGACCTGCTGCCACTGCTGTCTCAGCGCGGCGGTCAGTTGGATGGCGTGGCTTTTGCGATTCTGTTTCTTGTCCTGCTGCAGCATGCGCGCGGCGGCATGATGGGCTTCGTCAGCCGCCGCGGCCAGGGTAGGCCCGGGGCGCCGACGCTGCCGGCAAGACGACCTGTTCCGGCCCTGCTGCGACGCAGTTTGCCGGCGCCGGGAACGCCGTTATTGGCCGTGGCCGGCGCCGTCAAGCATTTCGGCGGCTTGGTCGCGGTCAATGACGTCAGTTTCGCTATGAGGGCCGGCGAGATCGTCGGTCTCATCGGACCGAACGGTGCCGGGAAATCAACGATGTTCAACCTGATCACCGGAACCTTGCCGATGAGCGCCGGACAGGTGGAGTTCCTCGGTCGCGACATCAGCACGGCGCCGCAACGGCACATCGCTCGACTGGGCATGGCGCGCACTTTCCAGCACGTCAAGCTGCGGCCGAAAATGAGCCTCCTGGACAACGTCGCCTGCGGCGCCTATGCCCGGACCCGCTGCGGCATGCTGGCGTCCGGACTGAGGCTGAATCGCGCTGAGGAGCAGCAGATCCATGACGAGGCGATGCGCCAGCTTACGCGCATCGGTCTGGCCGATCGCGCCCATGAGCAGGCCGGCAGCCTGCCGCTCGGAACTCAGCGCATCCTGGAGATCGCCCGCGCGCTGGCGGCCGATCCAGTGCTGCTGGTTCTCGATGAACCGGCGGCCGGCCTGCGGCGTCAGGAGAAAGCGGCCCTCGGGGAGTTGCTGCGTCGCTTGCGTGCCGATGGAATCTCGATCCTGATCGTCGAACACGACATGGCCTTCGTGATGAAACTGGTCGACCGTCTGGTGGTGATGAATTTCGGCGCCAAGCTCGTCGAAGGCCCACCTGCGGAAGTACGCGCCAACAGGGCGGTGCAATCGGCCTATCTGGGAGCCAACCCATGACGGCTGCGCTGCTCGAAATCGGCGACTTGCACGTATCCTATGGCCGCGTCGAGGCGGTGTGTGGCGTCTCGCTGTCGCTGGCGCCAGGGCAGATCGTCTCGGTCATCGGCCCGAATGGCGCGGGCAAGACGACGCTGCTCGCCGCCACGATGGGCCTGCTGCCATCGACAGGCACGTTGCGCTTCGAAGGCGAGGACCTGCGCGGGCTCGACGTCGAGGCGCGCGTCGAACGCGGGCTTTGCCTGGTGCCCGAGAAGCGCGAGCTGTTTGGCGATTTGTCGGTACAAGATAACCTGCAGCTCGGCGCCTACGCCAAGCGGCTCAACGGCAGCACCATGGGACGCCGACTGCAGTCGGTCTATGCGCTGTTTCCGCGACTCGCCGAACGACGCTCTCAGTTGGCGCGCACGCTGTCTGGCGGCGAGCAGCAGATGCTCGCCCTCGGTCGCGCCCTGATGTCGGCGCCGCGCCTCCTGATGCTCGACGAGCCGAGCCTTGGCTTGGCACCCCTGATCGTTTGCGAGATCCTGGCCATCGTGCGGACGCTGCGCGAGGACGGCGTGTCGATACTGCTCGTCGAACAGAACGCGCGCGTGGCGCTGGAGAATTCCGATCACGGCTATGTGCTCGAGTCCGGCGAGGTCGCGCTCAGCGGCGCATCGAGCATCCTGGCCGGCGATGCGCGGGTCCAGGCCACCTACCTCGGCGGCGGCACCGACGACGACTGAGCCCTGATGAAAACCAGCAGGGCATTTGCGAAAGCTTGCGGTAGCTGGTCCGGCATCGGGACCATCCCTCCCTCGATGGTGACCACCGACGCCTCGCGCAGATGGGCCTGCAGTGCGGCGATATGGGGAGAGGCGAACGGGTCATCGCTGGCGCGGATCAGCAACGTCGGCTGGACGATTCTGCCTATTGCCTGCTCCATGCGATAGGAGGCAACGGCGCGGTGCCCGGCCTCGACCTCACCCGAGACCTTGAGCGCATCGCGCACGAAGGCTTCGAGCAGATCCGGACGCCCCTGCGGATAGAACGGTTGGCGACGCTGCCAAAGCGCCGTCAGGTGACTGCCGTCGGGGCGGGGCTCGACCGCATCGATGGGCGGGTGTTCGCGCCGCGCGCGGCGAAATTCGTCGTCGGTAAACGGCGTCGATGACAGCACCAAGGATGCGACCCGCGTTGGAAACGTCGCCGCTATCTCCATGGCAATCACGCCGCCGGTGTGGTGCCCGACGACGTGAGCCTTGGCGATGGACAGCGCATCGAGCAACTCGACCGCCACCTGCGCCCAACCTTCGATGCAGGCCGATCCGGGCAGCGGCGCCGAATCGCCGAAGCCGGGCGTGTCGATGGCGATGGCGCAAAACTCCTCGCCGATGAGCGGCAGCACTTCGCGGTACTCGGCCCAGCTGCGCGGCGTCTGGTGCAACAGCAGAACGACGGGCCTGCGACTGTCGCCGCAGCGGGCATAGTGCACCTGCCCGATGGACAGGTCGGCGAAGGCGCGGCGGATCGCAGCCATGATCAGGACCGGGGCGCGTCCGCCGGCGGCCGCCACAGACCCGCATGGCGCACCAGGGCGAGCGTGCGCGCGAGGACGTCGCGCCGGTATGCGGCGACATCCCGGCCCTGGTAATCGTAGAAGCCGCTGCCGCTCTTCACGCCCAGATGACCTTGCTCGATCATGCGGCCGACAATGGCCGGCGCGGCATAGCGATGGGCATCGATCGAGGACGCCATTTCGCGGCTGGCGTTATGCAGAATGTCGCAGCCACCGAAGTCGATGAACTCGACCACGCCCAGCGCGGCAAAGCGCAGACCGAGTCCGAAGCGAGTGGCTTTGTCGATCTCCTCGGCCGTCGCCGCGCCCTCCTCGATCATGCGCGCCGCTTCGTTCATGATCAGGGCCTGCAGGCGCGGCACGATGTAGCCCGGCGTGGCACCGCAGAGCACAGGCAACTTGCCAAAGCCTTCCATCAGTTGTCGCGTCCGCGCCACCACGGAGGCATCGGTGCCCGCATGGGTGCTTAGCTCGACCACGGGAATGAGATAGGCCGGGTTAAGCCAGTGCATGTTGAGAAAACGCTCCGGACGATGCACCAGTTCGGCCAGTTGCGTCACCAGGATGCTGCTGGTGGTCGAAGTCAGGATCGCCTCGGCGGAGCAATGACGGTTGATCTGCAGAAAGGCCTCAGTTTTGGCTGCGATTGTCTCGGTCACGCCCTCGAACAGCAACTCGGCACGCCTGAGCGCTTGCGGCGCGCCCCGGGCATCGACCAATTCGACGCGTTCGGCGATGGCATCGATCTGGGCAGGTTCTAGCGCACCTAGTTGGGCGAGTCCATCGAGGCTGGCCCGGATCTCGCCGCGCACCTCGTCGCTCAATTGCCGCCAAGCCTGGGCAGAGCGATGGCGCAGATCCACGAGTGCAATGCGGTGGCCTGCGTAAGCAATGGCAATAGCGATGCCGCGCCCCATCCGGCCGGCACCCACGGCAACGAAACGCGCCATGCTCAAACTCCGTCGTACAGCTGTTGGGCGAGCACGGCCGGATCGAGCTTCGCCAGGCCGAGCGCGGCAAACGTGCGCGGTCCGTGGTCAAGGTTGCGGCCGAGGAAGGCGCCGACAATCGCCAGCAAGCCATCGGCGATCGGCACCTTGACGCCACGCCAATGCGCCACCGAGGCCAGGAAGGCAAGACCTAGCTCGGTGTCCTCGGCAATATAGCGGTGCGTCAGCAGATCGATGCTTTCGCGCCAGTCGCCCGAGTTAACGAGCTTCCTGTGCGCGTCGCCATACATCCAGCGATCATTTTGGTAGTGATCGGCCAGAGGATAGTGGGGCCCGGCGTAACCCAGCGCCTCACGCAATGCGATGCGCTCGCCATCGAGTCGGTCGGTGACGGCGCGCACCGAGGATTGAGTCCCTTCGTTGTGGATGTCCCAGCGCGGGAAGTGCTGCAGGGCGGCAGCGTTCATGACCATCAGCGGCGGATGAATGATCGGGCCCGCATTCATTAGCGCACCCGACAGGGCATCGCCGCAACCGTGCACGCTAGGATAGGCCCGGCGAATAACCTCGATCGCCGTATGCTCGAGGCGTGCCGGATAAACACCTGTCGGCAGGCGCACTGCACGGATAGTCACATTCACCTCGCGATCGCCGTGTTTGCGCGCCAGGTAGGGCAAAGTACCGGTCTCGGCCCACGCAAGTTCCGCGCTATTGCCTGTCTCGCGCACCAGCCGCGCCATCACGTAGCTGCCGAAAGTGCCGGGCGCGAGAAAGACCACCTGACCGCTCACCAGATGCGGCGCAATCGCCCGGGCTATGTCGACCTGCGCCACAGCCGGGCTGGGAATCAGTATCAGCTGCGCTCCGCGCATCGCTTCTGCGATGTCGCTCGTGGCGCTCGCCAGGCGCACTTCCCGCACGCCCTGAACATCCTTGAGGATAATCGAGCCGGCATCGATCACCGGCTGCAAGGCCGCGCCATCGCGACGCCACAGTCTAACCTCGTGCCCAGCCTCGGACAGATCGGCGGCAGCGGCATAGCAGCCGTGGCCACCTCCAAGAACAGCTATCTTCATGTTCGTCGTCACCTGTTGACAGAGCTCATCTCGGCTTGATCATCCGGTAAATTCTATCTGTGCTTGCGGCGTTGTCTGCACCCTGCCGACAAATTCCTCGAACCCCTCCAGCGCCAGCGGACGGCTGAACAGGTAGCCCTGATAGGCATGACAGCCATGCCTAGCGAGGAAATCACGCTGAGCCTCGATTTCCACTCCCTCCGCGATAACTGTCAGGCCCATACTCTCGGCTAGGGCAACAATCATCTTCGCAATCGCGGCGTCATTGGGATCAGTAAGAATGTCCCTGACAAAGCTCTGGTCAATTTTCAACTGATCCAGCGGCAGCCGCTTCAGCGACGAAAGCGAAGAATAGCCGGTGCCAAAATCATCAAGGGAAAAGCGCACCCCGACTTCCTGCAAGGCATTCATCTTGGCGATGACAGCTTCGACGTCGTCGACCAGCAAACTTTCTGTTAATTCCAGCTTGAGCCTCTTCGGATTGGCGTTGGTATGTTCAAGCACCGCCAGAACTTGAGCGACGAAATCCCGATGGTAAAACTGGCGGGCGCTGAGATTTACCGACAACGTTAAATCAGCCGTTGCAGGCTTGCCAGCCCAGGTGGCCAATTGCATGCATGCAGTCTCCATCACCCATTGGCCCAGCGGCAGAATCAGGCCGGTCTCTTCGGTCAGGGGAATGAAATTGGCAGGGGACACCATACCGCGCAGGGGATGCTGCCAGCGAATCAAGGCCTCCGCCCCCGTGCAGCAGCCGTTGCCATCAACCTGGGCTTGATAATAGAGCAGGAACTGCTTTTCGACTAAGGCGCGTCGCAGGTCATCGTCCAGCGCCGCACGCTCCTTTACGGCAGACTCCAGCGTGGGATCAAAAAAATGGACGATATTGCGCCCCGCGTCCTTTGCTTTGTACATGGCGAGATCAGCCTGTTTCATCAGATCATCTATCGCCGTACTATCGCCGTTGAACAAAGTCACGCCAATGCTTGCGGTGCTGCGATGAGGCACTTGGCCCAGCTGGTAGGGCTGGTTCAGCGAGGCGAGAATCTTTTCGGTGACCGTTTCAATATCCGTGGCCGCATATTCCTCGCTGCTACTCAATCCTGCCAGGACCACCAGAAATTCATCACCGCCGACTCGCGCCACGGTGTCACCCTCGCGCACGCAATCCAGCAAACGTTGAGCAACCTGTTTCAGCAGCACGTCGCCCATATCGTGGCCCAAGGTGTCGTTGAGCGTCTTGAAGTTATCCAGATCAATGAACAGCAGTGCGCCATGCTGGCCGCTACGGGAACTGGCCGCGATGGCCTGGTTCAGTCGATCGAGCAGTAACGTGCGATTTGCTAAGCCTGTCAATTGGTCAAAGAAGGCCAATCTTTCGATCCTTTGTTCGGCCCTCTTGCGTTCAGTGATGTCCCGTATGATCGAGATATTCCAGACCGTTTCTCCCTGCAAGAAACCGGTCGCCGACGTTTCGACTTCGAGTCTCGATCCGTCGCTGCGCAGCATCGCGGTTTCCGCCAGAGGTGCGCTTTCGAGAGTAGTCACGACTTTCGCAACTCTTTCCCGGAGCGAGTCGCGAAACTCCGGAACAAAGAACTCATAAACCGTTCGACCGACGAGATCCCGCGCACTAGCGTAGCCAAGCATCCTTACCAAAGCGTCGTTAGCGTATTCGATTCTGGCGTTGTGGTGCATCCAGATCCCGTCGGGCGAAACGGCCAGCAGGGTCCGATTACGCTCTTCGCTCTCGCGCAGACTTGCTTCGCCCAATTTGCGCTCTGCTTCCTGGCTAATCACCAGGCGGTCATAGACCTGTTGGCGCTTCTGATACAGATATAGTCCCAGGCCTGTCACCAGGACCAGAGCACCGAACAGGCCCCCTTGGATAAAGGCTCCCTTATGCCAAGAACCAAAGATGGATTCAAGATCACGACTCACGCCGACGATCAGGGGCTTGTCCATGGCCGGCGTGGTGAGTTGGATGGAGCGCTGGGCAATCCTGCGCTTGCCACCGGTAGCATAAGCGTTGCCCGTGAACACCGTAGCTTCCTGGCCGCTCTCGCGATGTCGCGTGAACAGAGTGCCAGGCTTGGCCAGGTCCTTTCCTTCTAAACCGTCCGTTTGAGGCGAAGCCAGGAAGATTTCCCCATCGCCATGGGTGATGAAAGTCCGCACGTCTGGCGCATACCGAACGGAATCCAGGAGATTTCTGAAATAGGCTGGAACTTCGGTAACCACCACAATGCCCGCGAACTCACCCTTGGGCCCCTTGATCGTGCGCAGCAAGGTAAATGCGAAATCGTCGAGAACGGTTTTGAATGGAGCGCTGACATGAAGAATTCGCGGATCAGGATTCTTGACGGCTGTCTTAAAATATTCTCGGTAGGCGAAGTTCATGCCCAAGAGCTTTGGATCGCTTGAGACAATCACCGCCCCACTAGCATCCAAGACCAAAAGGGGTGGGATGCCATTTATCGTGTCGTTAATGATCTTCAGCTGGCGATTTGCCAGTTTGAAATCGTCATTGGCCGCATGCCACGAAGGCAAATCACTAAGGATGTTGGTGATGATGTGATCAGCCAAGACCAATTGAGGTACCACGTTTTTGCCGACAATGTCGGCCATTGCAGCCAGCCTTTCGTCCTCCTGGGCTCCAATGCGCAGATAATCCTGACACTGGTTATAGGCGATAACACTGCCCAGAATCAGCATTGCTATCGCAAAAATCAGCCACTGATACGCTCGGACAGTCAACCCCATGCAGCCCTCC
Source organism: uncultured Sterolibacterium sp. (assembly GCA_903832735.1). GTDB lineage: Bacteria > Pseudomonadota > Gammaproteobacteria > Burkholderiales > Rhodocyclaceae > CAIYYX01. Next base: position 5,361 of record CAILCO010000106.1, on the reverse strand, counting down.
AGGGAATATCGTTGGACTCAACGATGAATCCAGATATAAGCAATTTCCAGCATGCTACTCTGGTCTTTTTGCGCTGAGTGATATTCCAGACCCTCTTCAGCGACGCTTGGCGTCAGGATCGCCAACTCGCCCGGCCAAGAGGGCTCCAATAGTTTCTGCCTCAATGATTGTAGTAAGATTATCTCCCGATTTCGGTTATTTTTCGCCCAATAGAAGCTTGCCAAAGTACCGAGGATATTTTGATCAGTAATTGCCGGGCCGAAAGATAGAGACGAGCCTTATATGCTGAAAAAGATCAGAGTCGAGGAGCTTACCCTGGGTATGCATATCCACGAACTGTGCGGCTCGTGGATTGATCATCCCTTCTGGCGTAGCAAGTTCGTCGTCACCGATCCGGAAGATCTTCGTCGTGTTCGCGAGTGCGGCATCACGGAGCTTTGGATTGACATTGCCAAGGGCCTCGACGTGAATGCGCTCTCGGACATAGCCGAGACCGGGGAGCTTGCAAGACTCGAGCCTATGGCTTTGATGGCCGCCCCGCGCGACGAGTCGTCGAAGTGGGTGCCCATGGCCGAGGAACTGAAACGGGCAGCGAAACTCGTCACCAAGGGCAAGAAGGCGGTGTCCCTGATGTTCCAGGAAGTGCGCATGGGCAAGGCCATCAGTTCGGATGCTGCGGGCGAACTGGTGGAGGATATCACCACCTCGGTGATGCGCAATCCCGGTGCCCTGATCAACCTCGCCCGTCTCAAGACCGTCGATGACTACACCTACATGCACTCGGTGGCCGTGTGCGCGCTCATGGTGGCTCTGGCGAAACAGTTGAATCTGGACGAGCAACTGACGCGGCAATCGGGCTTGGCCGGTCTGCTCCACGACATGGGCAAGGCGCTGATGCCCGAGGGAATCCTCAACAAGCCTGGCAAACTTAGCAACGAAGAATTCGCCATCGTCAAACGGCATCCCGTGCAAGGCCACAAGGCACTGCTGGAAGGAGGATCGGTGGGGGAAATTCCGCTCGACGTCTGCCTCCACCACCACGAGAAGATCAACGGTACCGGCTACCCTGATCGTCTCGCCGGCGACCAGATCAGCCTGTATGCAAAAATGGGCGCCGTTTGCGATGTCTATGACGCCGTGACCTCCAATCGTCCCTACAACGTCGGCTGGAATCCGGCCGACACGATCTCCAAGATGACGGACTGGTGCAACGGGCACTTCGACGAGAAAATCTTTCAGGCTTTTGTGAAGTGCATCGGCATCTATCCGGTCGGTTCCCTGGTGCGCATGAAGTCGGGGCGCCTCGGGGTGGTGGTGGAACAGTCGGAGAAATCGCTGTTGACGCCTACGGTCAAGGTATTCTTCTCGACCAAATCGCAGGCCCACATCAAGCCCGAAGTTCACGTCCTGTCTCAACCTGGCACCGCGGAGAAGATCGCCGGACGTGAAGATCCCAATAATTGGGGGTTTATCAACCTTGAGCAGTTATGGCTGCAATTGTAGTGAAGTAGTTATGGCGTGGCCCGTTTGACCGCGCGCGTTTTCGTGTCGCCTTATTTTCCTTTCAGGTCCGGCTAGCCCCCGTGTAGCCAATCCCGCGCCTTCAACCAGGATCGACAACTGCGCAATGTGCGCTGTCGTACAGACTGGATTTGACGTCTCGCACACAGTGATCATTCCCCGAGCAAGATGGAATGATGGCCATGAAAAGCGATGCACAAATACGGCTGGAGCTTATGGCAGCACTGGAAAACGGCCTCTCTGTGGATCGTAAGGATCTCGCGGTCGAGGTTGACGACGGATTCGTCACTCTGGTTGGATACGTGGGGAGCTATGCGGAAAAATTGAATGCCGAGCGCTCTGTGCATCTTGTGTCGGGTGTCAAGGCTGTGGCAGTCAAGATTGAAGTCAGGCTTGTCGGATCGAGCCGGCGGGATGATGATGAAATTGCCCGCTCGTCAGAAAACGTATTGCAGTGGGCAATGTATGTAATTGACAGGCCTATCAAAGTCCAGGTCGATAATGGTTGGATCACACTGTCCGGTGAAGTCGAGCGGGACGACCAAAGGCAGGCAGTGGAAGACGCGGTGCAATTTCTCATGGGGATTACCGGCGTTAGCAACCATATCGGTATAAAAGCTGGCGCGACGGAAGGATTCGGCGGCAAACTGGTTGCGGTGAATCGCGCCTTAGATCTTGCCCGCGACTCGGTCAGGGCTCAGGCTATTCGTCCTCTGGAATCACCGAGTGGATGACTCGCGCGATTTGCTGGTGCAGATCCCTTCTTAGTTATGGTTCAACTAACTTACCCCCTCAAAGTATTCAACTCTAAAGGAAAGATCACGATGAAAATCTCAATCGTGGTTGCCGCCACGCTTGCCAGCGCCCTGTCGGCGCCTATCGTATCAGCAGAAGAACATACCATGCCCGCCAAGTAACTGTGAATTCTTCTCCTCCGCTTGAAAGGAACCGATTCATGTATGGATTCAGTACTCAGCTAAAAACACCGTTCGATACCGCCGTTGCGAAAGTCACCGAGGCTCTCAAAAAGGAAGGATTCGGTGTGCTCACCGACATCGACGTCAAGGCGACGATGAAAGCCAAGCTCAATATCGAGCGTCGGCCGTATCGCATCCTCGGCGCCTGCAATCCCCCGCTCGCACACCGCGCGATCGAGGCCGACCCAGACATCGGCTTGCTGTTGCCGTGCAACGTGGTCGTGCGCGAAGAAGCCGATGGAATCATAACGGTCGCGTTCATGGATCCCGAGGTCGTATTGCGGATGGCCGACAAACCGGAAGTGCAAGCCCTTGGCAAGGAAGTACGGGTACTTCTACAGCGAGTCTGTACGAGCCTCAAGGCATGAAACCGGGATGATTTCACTCGTTGGCGGCCACCGTATTGCAATGGTGCAACGGCGGCCGCGTCGGTTGCTTTTCTTTAAGATGGTCATGCGCTAACACGATCGTCCTTGATACGAGACAGCGAGCTTACTGCGGGATTACATCTCGGCAATCTGCTGTCTCGCAACAAATGGTCGCAGTGCGGCTGACGGAAGATGCTCGGAGAGGCGGTACTGTAACCCATAGGGCGGCAGGCGATGGCCGGGGGCTGAAGGACAGCCAGCCTGAGCCAATGGCCGCAACCGCTGCTTTGTCCGCGTCAATGGGTCACTTTCCTTTTTGCTTGACGATCAATGCCACGATGCCGGCAACCACGATGACAATCAAGAGTGTTCCCCAGATCCCACCGTATCCACCCATCCAGCCGCCGCTGCCCCACATGCCACCGTTACCGCCGTTCATCATGTTTCCGCTTCCGAATTGCGCCAAAGTAACGTCGGCAGCCAAGAGAGACACGGCAGCAACAGCCATAGCGACAACGCTATTCATAATAGATGATTCCTTCGCAAAATAATGAAACCAGGGGAACAGTCTGACAAGAGGCGCGGCAATGAACCGCACTCATACTTTTTGGCGAGTCCGGGCACGCCATGCTCAATTCGACAGTCTTCCTAGCCCACCACAACTACCTGCATCATCTATGTACAAGGCTTAGCAAGCTTGTCAGTTACAGCGAATATAGACTGGCATGCTGCTGAGGTCCGTGCTGTAGCGTACGGACCGGGGACACTTTTCAAGGCGTAAAGCCAGTATGGCAACCGGCCTTTGGTACTGCGCAATTGGAAGCCGAGATCAGAACATGACGCAGCGCTTCTGGGCCAGCGTTGTACTCGCGCTACCCCTGCTCGTCAGCACCATGAGCGCTTTCATTCTGGACACCTATTCTTCGGTGGTCGGAGATCAGCTTTCAATTGAAATCCATGCGCCAACCTATCGACAGCGAATGCCGGCGAGGCTTGATTTCAATGCCTCCCCCATGGGACTCGAAACGCAGCACGGGCAACAATGAAGTACGTGCGCTATCGCCAAACTGTATGATGCTAGAACTGGCTTTCCATTCAATCTCCTGCTTCGCTTCAATGGCGATGGCCAATCGCGCTGTTGGGTCACCATTCCGGACAAAAGCGCGGTTCTCCACTGCATGAACGGGCACAATCCCCAAGATCAGCTGGTAGGGGCGTGTGTGCGTTGGCCTGACTGCCTCGAAAGCTACGAGCGGAACCGATAGCAGATCGGATGTGCGCATGGAAACGTGATCCGCTGGCTCTGCTGCGCGGGCCGCCAGTGTTATCGATAGAAGCACCAAAACAACAGCCAAACAAGACATGATCGTCTCCGCGAACACGGTAATACTTGAATCGAGAAGATCATCTTGTGCCAACTGACGGGCGCTGTCTGTCTCCTATCGCACCTTTACCTGGGGGTGGAATAATCTGGGGGCTGGAGTAATCTTTCGAGAGCCAGAGGCTTCCAGGCACTGGGTGATGAAGTCAAGGCTTGATGATCATGACGTTCATCTGCTGCGGCTGGACGAAGACGGACAACGAACGAGCAACGACGCATAGCGATTCCACCTTTGCGTTCACCAGACCAGCCAGATGATCCGGCGGCGACTCTTGGCGCGTTGGGTCATCTCGCAGTTTGAACTGCGGGTTGATCCCAGCGGGCGCTCAATCCCGCCTTCTTCCTGCGTCGTCCTTGACGGCGCCTGCACGGCGAAACTGCGGCGGGGGAAATCGGTGGTTGCTATTCAAAGCCGGCTTACGAGGAATCGGACCAAACGAACGTCAGCAATGGAACTCCATGTCACAGGCGGTAGTCGGCTAGGACCTGCCGCTTTGAGTGTCGCGCTCATTGCGGACATTCAACCTGGGCCTACGGAGATACCGGCCGTCACCGTCAATGACCGCACTGCGTTGCAGCCGCTCAGGCGCATATACCTTGGAAACAGCCTGCCAAAGACGCGCCAAACAGGCAAATATATAAATGGCCCGAGTCGCCGAAGCCTTGTGCCAGACGTCAGCAGTCAGGTGAGCGATTTCGTCGTGGTCAATGGTCGCAGTCAAGTTAATACCAATTACGCTTGTAGCCGTTCAGCAAATCACGGCTCCGGCGCTCGAATTCCGCAAGATCCGCTGACTGCTTAAGATATTGCTCAGCGGCAAATCCGCGATATATGAGTTTCGTGCTTAGGACTGAGTTGATCCCATTGTTGAGCTTCGTCCAGAGTGACATCAACCCATCACTGACAAAAGACTCAAGTTCATTCTCGGCTTTCAAGGGAAATAGCCCGTCCATCCGGCTACTGTTTGGCATAATGTCGCGGCCGAGCCGAAACTGGATTTACTTGGCCGGCGTGAAACCGGATTTTCTTCGGGTGTATTTTCTTCGCCCCGTGGATATGAAGCTGAGATTTTCTTTGCTGTTTGGGTGTTCTTCGGTTTTCTTCCTGAATCGT